>PKCY01000296.1 GCA_002862985.1 Haliea sp. | reverse complement strand
TTTCACGGGAACCGCCGGCATCGTAGGAATAGATGCGCTGGCCAAACTCTAGACTCTCATTGTATCCCAACATCGCGAGAACGTGTGCAACCTGAGCGTCGGGATTAAAGCTAATATCATCGACCCACGCGTCCATGCGATCCGTGTCGCGCAGTGGCTTCGGCAGATCTTCGCTCATTAAAATCGCGCGCCCCACCAGAGTGGCGGCCAGCGTTTTAGTGGATGAATAATTATTAACGGGCTCATTTTTCCCGGGCATATCGGGGTGGTAAAATTCGTGGCACAGTTTTCCGTAGCGAACGATAGCGTAAGAGAACGGTGCGGTTTCATCGACGCTGGCGAGAATGTCTGGATCCAGGCCACATTCTTCGATTAAAGCCTCCGCTGCTACCAGCTCCCATGGACCCGTACCGGGATCGTTGAAGATCACCAGTGCCGGGTCATTCGTCAATGCGGAAGCGCCATTACCATTCCCCGCCAAGGAGGAGCCACCCGAGCCCCCGCCGCCGCCACAGGAGGTGAGCACTGTGACCAGTAAGAGTAGGGACGCGCGAACCACAGACGTAATAACAATGATCATGAAACACCTGCCAGTAAAACCCCAATTATAGTGCAAATAAAAGGTGTGCCGTTAGTAGGTATTTTTATAAAGCAGCAGTGGCCCGGGTCATGGGAGATCTATGTTATTTATGTCTGACGGTAACTACCAGCGGCGTTAGCAGGGGCAAAAGCATTACACATATCGAAGGACAAACGGTAAACTCTGCTGATGTGAGGCGAATATATTTATCGGAAACAGCGGCTTACGAAAGACTGACTTTAGCTCCTATGGCCACAGTGGGCATCATCCGCGCTATCCATTATATTAGACCTTAACCCATACATTAAAGGATTTTTAGTAGTGCAAAAGTTTTTGCGGATCGCCGCCATTATCTATATCGCCTACGTCGCGATTGCTCTTCTAATTTTAACCCCGGCTCTCAACTACTTCCCACACAAGTATGTGCAAGAGACATATGGGCGCCAGTTACACACTAGCTGGGTCCTGCTAAACCCGTTCATGGTCAGCCTGAGTGTGAGCGAGGCTGAATTAAGTGACACAAACGGCAAGCCCTTTGCCTCCTTTAGCGAGGCGTCGGTAGATTTGTCAATGGAAAGTCTTTGGCGCAGTGGCTGGGTATTTGACACCATAAAAGTGCATGATATTTTTGTCGACGTGGTGCGCGAAGCCGATGACAAATTTAACTTCTCCGACCTTTTAGCCAGCGACCCAGAAGAGGAATCACCCGGGGCAGACAGCGGAAATGTGCCCGGTGTTACCGTCCGCGACCTCGACATCCAGGCCAAAACTCTTTTGATAACAGACAACGCACGGGACACGCCCTATCACAGCGAATGGAACGGTCTCAACGTCCACGTGAAGGATTTATCTACAGTGTTTGAGGAGGGTCAACCCTATAGCGTGGATGTTGAGGGGGAGCGTGGCGGCAAGCTGCACTGGGAGGGCATGGTCTCTATACCCACTCAAAGCAGCCAGGGTCTGCTGTCGCTATCCAATGTCAGCCTGCTGACCCTGTGGCGGTTTGCTGAGCCGTGGTTGGAATTTGAATTGAAGGATGGGCGCCTTGCCGTCGGCGGAAAGTATACAATCAACTGGGGCGACACGTTGAGTTATAGCATTAGCGATGGCCATATCGGACTTTCGGTGCTGGACATTGTGCCAGCACACCCGGATCAACTCGCCGACACGCTGCTAGGCCTCAACAAACTGGATATTACTGCTGTCGATATAGATAGTAAGGCCACCAGTGTAACCATAGACAACCTGGCCATCGAGGGCCTGCAAGTAGCCACCTGGCTCGAAGACTCGCAGGTAAGCCTGCAACAACTCTTTACCCTGGACTTGCCTGCAGATGGTTCTTCAGCCGCCGAGAAAGATGACGGTGCCGGCAGCTGGACCATCGCCCTCAATCAGGCGCAGATGACGAATAGCGGCCTGCGCTGGCGCTCAAAAATCACCGAACCCTCGCAGCTTGACGTAACACCGATAGAAGCCTCCCTCAAGAATATTACCTGGCCCCTTTCCGGAGAAACAGAACTCACCCTGAAACTGGCTGTGAATGAACAGGCCAATATTGACGTGAACGGCAAACTAGCGCTAGCTGAGGGGAACGGCGCATTTAGCTACACACTGGACAGCCTGCCCCTAGTCTGGTTCAACCCCAACCTGCCCAACGCGCTCAAGGCGAAGATTTCAGGCGGTCAGGCGGGTGTCGAAGGCCAATTGACGCTGCAGGAATTTGAAGCCTCAACAATAGCGCTAAACGCCATCATCCGCGATTTTTCTGCCAGTCAGGAAGACGCCGAAACCATGCTCACAGGTTTTAGTGCCGTACGTTTTGACGGTTTAAGTGTGGACATGGAACAACATCACCTGGAACTGAAAAAACTGTCGATCGAAAGCTACACCGGCCGCCTGCACATCAAAGAAGACGGATCCATCAACGCCTCCAACATTTGGAAAAAGGAGGTGGGCGATGATGCTCAGCAGGTCGCGAAAAACCTGACCGAGGAAAAGCCCTGGTCTATCAGCATTCCTGTCATACAAATCAGTGACAGCGAAATCGATTTTATGGATCAGTCTTTGCCCATCCAGTTTCGCACCGTGATTGGTGAGCTCGAAGGAGAAATTCTCAATATCAGTTCGGACCCGGCAGGGGCGGCCAAGGTGGAAATCAAGGGCTCCGTGGACGGTTATGCCCCGGTAGCATTGACCGGTAACGCGTCTCCACTTGCCTCACCTGCGGATCTCGACTTGAACCTGACTTTCAACGGGGTTGATATGGCACGTTTGTCGCCCTACACAGGAACTTACGCTGGGTATGCGATAGACCGCGGGCTGCTCAATCTGAAACTACACTATACTTTAAATGACTATCACCTTGAGGGTGACAACAGCATTCGCATCGAAAAATTGAAACTGGGCGAGAAAGTACCCAGTGATAAAGCAGTGAATCTGCCACTGGAACTTGCGCTGGCGATTCTGACGGACTCCAACGGCGTGATTGACTTGCAGGTGCCTGTATCAGGAGACGTCGACAATCCATCGTTTGCGCTGGGTGGGGTCATCTTCAAGGCGTTCATCAACATCCTTACCAAGGCGATCACCTCACCTTTCACACTGCTGGCCGGCTTGGTCGACACCCAAGAGGACTTGCAAACCATCACGTTCGCCTCGGGCTCTGCGCAATTGGATGATGCCAGTAAAGAGAAATTGACCCAGCTCGCCACTGCACTAGAACAACGACCACAGCTATCTCTAGTCCTTACTGGCCGCCTAAACCTTGCAGCCGACCGGGAGCGTATGCAGAAAAACGCACTCACCGTGCAATTGCTGGCAGCGGGGCTGCCCGCAGAAGAAGTCACTGCCAAAGGTCCGAATTGGGAAGAGGCGATCAACAGGCGCTTCAAGACCATAGCGGCAAGCAAGACTGATGCAGTAGCACCGACGACGCGCGAACAGTATTTGCTGGTCGTTGAGAGTATCGGCATACCTGATATACAGTTGCAGGAACTCGCCCAGGAACGCGCAGCAACCGTGAAACGCTACCTGCTCAACGAAGCGGCACTGCCTCCCGAGCGTGCGGTGATCGGCAAGGCCAGCCTTGCCGAAGAAGATAATAACTTTAGCGGCGTGGAAATGGGGATTGAAAGCTAGTGCCCACCCTTTGGCACCCTAGGGAACATAGACGAGGCTCCCATCACAACTCACGCAGTGATAGCGCACTCTCCCGCGCTTAGCGCGATTGTGCCGGGTGGTTGAAACCTCGTGCAATTGACAACCACAGAAGTAGCGGTGAGTCGACTGGCGGCGCTGCGGCACACCCTCCAAATCCAAATTGAAAGTGACATCTGGATCGACACCAAATCGAACCATAAGATCCTGCCACTCAGGCCCATGGGGCTTCACACCGCGCCGGGGATAGACTTCATGCACGACAAAATGCGCCACCTCATGCGGCACCGTATCATGCAAGTTTAGCTCAAAATATTTGCCAAATATCCAGGGGTTGTAGCGAATCAGCCGTCGCTCGCCAATTGTCTTGAACATCCCCGCTGATTGCCCCCGCAGGTCGAACAGCACGGGCACACGATCGAGGCGACGATCAAAAATGCTCTCCGCAAGACGGATATATCCCTCGGTCGCCACCTGAACTTGATGTTGTTGCGGCTCCCCAATAGGTTGAACCTCGTCTGCTAGCGCCACTATTTTCCTCGAGGGGTTGGTGGCGCCCCAGGAAAGCGAGCGCCAATTGCGGGACCGTTTATTCGTCTAACGCCGCGGTACGGTCTATTTAATGGCTACTCGGTATGCCAATCGTTGTTTTCTACGGCGCTATTTATTGCTTTCAAGGGTTGCAGAGGCCCGAGCCTTGTAAGTGTCGTGCATGCCCTAACTGGGTGTCAACCGGGAATAGTTACTTCGCAAAATGGCTCGCCAGCACCGGCAGCGACCGCCGAATTGACAAGGCGGTAACCCCTGGACCATACAACTTTCCAGTTTCGAACCAGAAGGTCAGCGTTTACCTGGCAGCGGGCACAGTCATAACGCCAAATTACCGCTCCGTTGGAGCTAACACCTGCTCGCTACAGGCCCTTTCCTGACGATAGGCCAATCGGGGTACCCGGAACTTTCTCTTCACTATTGGCACCCACGAGGTGCAAAGACAGTGTAAGCTCCGGTACATTAATTTGATGCCGGCCGTCATTGTCCGACACGCACCCACGGCACAGACTTTGCCACGGCTTTTCATAGCACCAGACAATCGACGAAGAAAAGATTATGAAGACACAAACACTCGATATCCAAAGCCTCTCAGAGTACCTAACGCGGCATATTCCTGACTTCACCGGGCCCCTCTCGGCTGAAAAATTCGACGGCGGCCAGTCCAATCCCACGTTCAAGATATGCAGCGCCGACGGACACCCTTATGTTCTGCGCCGCAAACCACCAGGAGAACTCTTAAAATCCGCTCACGCCGTGGATCGGGAGTTTCGTGTTATCAGCGCCCTGCGCGATACAGACGTGCCCGTTCCGAACACCCATGTATTGTGCGAAGACGAGAGTATTATTGGCTCCATGTTCTACGTTATGGAATACAAGGAGGGCCGAATTCTGTGGGACCCCCTGCTCCCGGAGGCCGCTGACAACGCCGAGCGCGCGGCTATCTACGATGCGATGAACCAGACCATGGCCGCCCTGCACAACGTCGATATTGACGCGGTGGGGCTTAAGGACTTTGGCCGGCCGGGAAATTACTTCCAGCGGCAATTGGATCGCTGGAGTAAGCAGTATCACTCCTCTGAAACTCGCTCTATTCCTTCCATGGACTCCCTGATGGTCTGGCTGGCGGCCAAAATGCCTCAGGATGATGGCACTGTCACCCTGGTTCACGGCGACTACCGGCTGGACAACATGATGTTCCACCCCACCGAACCCAGGGTTATCGCGCTGCTCGACTGGGAACTGTCCACTCTAGGTCATCCGCTGGCGGATCTGGCCAATCAGTGCATGGCCTGGATGCTGCCCCGTGAGGGACGCGTCAAGGGTTTAGGCGGTGTTGACCGCGCTTCACTGGGCATTCCCACAGACGAAGAGTATATCGCCCGTTACTGTGAACGTACCGGTCGCGATGGCATCGAGAACTGGAATTTTTATCTGGTGTTTTCCCTGTTCCGCCTGGCAGCCATTTTGCAAGGAATCGTCAAGCGTGCGCAAATCGGCACAGCTTCCAGTGCCGAGGCAGATTCTCAGGGCGACGCCGTTGGACAACTATCCGATTTGGCGATGATGTTGACAGACTGATTCACACACCGGCAGATACAGACCGGACACTTTTATTGTTCACTTAAAGACGAGGACTATGACAATGGCAGATGAAGTATTGATAGACGTTACTGACGGTATCATGACAGTAACCCTGAACCGCCCAAAGGCAAAAAACGCCGCCAACAAAGCGCTCGCCGAAGGCGTGGCTGCCGCCTTGGACAAACTGGACAGTGATCACGACATCTGTGTCGCCATTATCACCGGTGCCGGCGGAACATTTTGCTCAGGCATGGACTTGAAGGCATTCGTCACCGGCGAAGTCCCCTTCGTAGAAGGTCGAGGGTTCGCAGGTTTAACCGAGCGCTCACCCCGTAAACCACTCATCGCTGCAGTCGAGGGATATGCTTTAGCCGGCGGCCTGGAAATGGCCATATCCTGTGACCTGATCGTGACTGCTGACAATGCCAAGTTCGGCATCCCCGAAGTGAAGCGCGGCCTCGCTGCCGCCGCTGGTGGACTAATGAAGCTGCCGCGGCAGATTCCTTCGCGCATAGCGATGGAACTGGCGCTGACGGGCGATTTCATCAGCGCGCAGCGCGCTTACGAACTCGGCCTGGTGAATGAGATAGTGCCCGCAGGCACTGCACTGGAAGCTGCCAAGGCCCTGGCCGCGCGCATCGCTGCAAACGGCCCGCTGGCAGTTGCCGTCAGTAAGCAGGTGGTGCTCGAATCTGCCGAGTGGTCTGCCGAAGAAATGTGGACGAAGCAAAATGAAATAACCACACCCGTATTTTCCAGCGAAGATGCCATCGAAGGGTCTGTCGCCTTTGCTGAGAAACGCGCCCCCAACTGGAAAGGCAAATAAGGAGACAATACAATGTCAGATGCATGGATTATTGATACCTGTCGCACCCCTCGCGGCATTGGCAAAAAAGGCAAAGGTTCATTGGCCGACCAGCATCCGCAACACCTGGGTGCTACGGTGTTGAAGGCACTCGCAGAGCGCAATGATATCAATACGGCTGAAGTCGGCGACGTTATCTTTGGTACCAGTTCCCAGCGCGGACGCCAGAGTGGCGACCTCGCACGCATGGCCGCACTGGAAGCCGGCTACGACATCCGCTCCAGTGGCATGACACTGGACCGCTTCTGCGGTTCGGGCATCACCTCGGTGAACCTGGCCGCCATGAATATTATGTCGGGCTCAGAGGACATGGTCATCGGCGGCGGTGCGGAAATGATGTCTACCTACGGCGAAGAAGGTGCTCCCATGAGTCCATTTTTGGACAACGGCAACCTGGCACTGCGGGAACTGCACCCCCAACCACACCAGGGGGTCTGTGCAGACGCTATAGCCAGTATGGAAGGCATCGACCGGGAAGCACTGGACGCATTAGCCTTTGTGTCACAGCAAAATGCAGCCAACGCCATCAGCAACGGCTACTTTGACAAGAGCCTGGTGCCAGTTTACTCACTGGACGGGACACTGGCATTGGACAAGGAAGAGTTTCCTCGCCCTCAGACCAGTCTGGAAGGTCTGGCTGAACTGAAAGCCTCTTTTGCACCCATGGCCGATTACCCGCTGGATGATAGCGGTATCACCTTCCGCAATATGATTCTGCAAAAGTATCCCGGCCTGGAAATTACCCATATGCATCATGCCGGAAACTCCTCAGGGGTTGTTGATGGCGCGGGTGCCGTGCTACTGACATCACCTGAGTACGCTAAGGCGAATGGAATGAAACCCCGTGCGCGCATCCGCGCCATGTGCAATATGGGCGACTGTCCTACCCTGATGCTAAACGCGCCGGTACCGGCTGCGAAAAGAGTGCTGGAGAAAGCCGGGCTGACTATCGGCGACATCGATTTGTTCGAAATCAATGAAGCGTTCTCCGTGGTAGCGGAAAAGTTTATCCGCGATCTGGATCTAGACCGCAATAAAGTCAATGTCAACGGCGGCGCCATGGCACTGGGACACCCTATCGGGGCGACCGGAGCACTGCTGATTAGTACGATTTTGGATGAACTTGAGCGTCGTGATCAGCAATTGGGTCTGGTGACCATGTGCGCCGCCGGCGGCATGGCCCCGGCAATTATTATCGAACGACTTTAAAACCTCGCCCATGCATGGCGATTAATCATCGCCATGTACTTCCTCACATCCACACCTGCCCGGAGTTCCGTGTGTTTGAGTTCAGTGAAACATCCCTACGCTATCAGGAACAACTTACGGCCTTTATGGCGGAGCACATTTATCCTCGGGAAGGTGAATACACCGCGCAATTACATTCGGCAGCAAACCGCTATAGCTACCTTCCTATCATGGATGAACTAAAGACCAAGGCAAAAGCAGCTGGTCTGTGGAACCTGTTCATACCGCCCTCCCTGGCAGAGTTCAGCGATCACGGCGGTCTGACGAATTTCGAGTACGCTCCCCTTGCTGAAACAATGGGCCGGGTGCTGTGGTCGCCGGAGGTGTTCAATTGCAATGCGCCGGACACCGGCAATATGGAAGTTTTCATGAAGTACGCCACGGCGGCACAACAAGCGCAATGGCTTACGCCACTATTAGAAGGGGATATTCGTTCCTCTTACGCCATGACAGAGCCGCAGGTCGCCTCCTCGGATGCCACTAATATTGAACTTGGCATTGTGCAAGATGGTGATGAATGGTTATTAAACGGTCGCAAATGGTTTATCACCGGCGCGCTGTACGAGCGCACCCGTATCTTTATCGTAATGGGAAAGTCGGACCCGGATAACCCCAATCGCCACCAGCAGCAGACACAGGTACTGGTTCCGAAAGATACGCCAGGCCTACAATTGATTCGGCCGCTCACAACACTGGGTTATGACGACGCCCCTATCGGTCACGCCGAGATAGTGTTTAAGAATGTACGCGTGCCACTGGAAAACGTATTGCTAGGCGCAGGCAGAGGCTTTGAAATCGCTCAGGGACGACTGGGGCCAGGCAGAATCCACCACTGCATGCGTCTGATTGGGGCGGCACAACGCTCGCTGGAACTGGCTTGCAAACGCGTGGCCTCGCGCACCACCTTCGGCCGCACTCTGAGCCAGCATCAGTCCGTTCGCGAAGATATCGCTCGCAGTTTTTCAGAAATAGAAATGGCGCGATTACTGGTCCTCAAAACCTGCAAAAAAATGGACGAGGTCGGCGCCAAGGCGGCACTGGATATGATCGCAGCCAGCAAAACCACGGTACCCTTACTGGTGCAGAACATTATCGATCGCTGCATGCAAATGCACGGCGCCGGCGGGCTCACAGCAGACTACTGCATGGCTGAAGCGTTCAACTACGCGCGCTGGTGTCGCCAGGCAGACGGCCCCGACCAGGTGCATCAGATGGCCTTGGGGAAACAGGTGATTAATCGTTACGCCGACTCCTGATCTTACACAACGGATTTGTTAGTATCCGACTATGGACCTCAAAGTACTCGCCCTCCCAATCTTTGCCCTACTGATACTCGCAGAAGCCGTCATCACTGCTACTCGCGGACGGAATGCCTACATCGGGCGTGACTTCGGCGGCTCCATGTCTCAGCTGAGTATGAATATCCTCGTAAAACTGGGCGTGGACGGCCTGGTAATTGGCCTGTATTTTTTCCTCTACCAGTTTCGGCTGTTTGATATGGAGAGCAGCCCACTCCAATGGTTGTTTACGCTGGTGGTGCTGGACTTTTTCTTCTACTGGTATCACCGCGCGTCTCACCGTGTTCGCTTCCTGTGGTGTGCGCATGTGGTACACCATTCCAGCGAACACATGAACTTCGGCACCGCACTGCGGCAGTCTCCCACCGGGCCGCTCACCATCGTAATGTTTTACTGGCCGCTTCCGCTGTTAGGCTTCCACCCGCTGGTCATTGCCAGCGCCGGTGCCGTGGCAACCATTTATGGTTTCTGGACCCACACCGAAACCGTAAGCAAATTATGGCGGCCGCTGGAGTGGATATTTGTCACTCCCTCCCACCACCGCGCGCACCACGGTTCGAACCCGGAGTACATCGACAAAAACTATGCCAACCTGCTGATAATCTGGGATCGACTATTTGGCACCTTTGAGCCGGAGATTGCGCCGGTGCGTTATGGTCTGATCAATAACATCCACACTTACCATCCACTGAAAATCGCTTTCACCGAATGGTATAAATTATTGCGTGATACCGGACGAGCCAGATCGATAGGGTTGGTAAGACAACTGTGGACTAAACCGCCGGGGTGGAAGCCCGGTCAGGGCGATACCCAAGACCCTGCCGCCACGCCTTCTGCAGCAAACTAAATTCTGTTCCCAGCGCCTATCGCCTCGTCCTCAAGTACCGGCGCAGGTTGCATGCGAAATATTGCTATGAAAAGAAAATGGGACGGGTACTTATCGATGGGCGCGTCTCATTCTGTGCCACGCAATTAGAATTCACACAAGCCACGACGCTATAGCTAAACAGCTCTAGGCCGCCCGCTTAGTGCCCTCACGATCCTTCGACGAGGGTTTACCACCTGCCGCCGGTTTTGCCTGCGAAGTGCTCTTCTTTCGCCTCGTGGCCGGTTTCTTTTTCGCAGGTTTCTTCACCTGATCCGAATGCACCCGGTGTTCACGTAGTGCCTCGCGATCAGCGCGGGTAGGTGTAGGACGGCGCCGCGAAGTACGCGGCCGATGATATTCAGATTCCTCTGGACGCAAATCACCCTGCTCAAAACGATGCAGGATTTCCTCCATGGTGCGGCTTATCTTGGTACAGGTCCGAATGGCCTCTACCACTGGGTAGGTGGAGCGCTCGCCGCCTTCAATCAATGCAATCAAATCTGTTTCCGACAGGTGGGAGAGGAGCTTGGCCGGATTATACCAGCTAAAATTCGGGACAATATTAATGTCGCCGCTGTACTCCTGATCCATCAGTCCGTGAATGCTGCTCATCAGCATATTGAATCGAGGCCAGGTCTCGCTACGTTTCTGCACCATGCCCCGATAGAAATTCAACACTTCGCGTCCAACGCCAATGCCCAAAGTACCCAGTGCAGCATTCAGCGCATTCCGCTCCCCATCGCTCTTGAGGAACGGTATAGCAATAGGGTTTACCATGCTCACGATATAATGATTGGTGGAGTAAAGACGCTGAAGACGCTTGGCAGGAAGGTCGTCCGCAATAGAACCGTCCACCCATTTACGCGTAGGAAGATAGGGCTGAGGCTCTCCGTGCTGATTTTTAGCCATCAACATCACTGGCGGAAACACACCAGGCACAGCGCAGGATGCCATTACCGCAGCCCGTACGTAGACATTGGGTGACGTGATGGCATTGAGCAACCTCGATCGCTGATGCAACTCCGCCGGTGCAATCGATATACTAATCTGTCTACCTGTTTTCTCGTACGCTTCCTGGAAGGTCAAATCGGGAATCATTCGTGCAATAAGCTTCTCCAGATCAGCCACATCAATCTGTGGATTCGCCCCAAAAAACATCAGAGTAAAGAGACTCCCTTCCCGCTCAACCTCAGAGAGCACATTCGCGGGATCGTAAAATCGCTGCAATTCCTTGTCGCTATGTGTTCCCAGGGTTCCCGCAACCAGGGAACCGGCACTTGATCCGGAAATGACCCGCGGCAGCAAATCCTGATCCAGCAGGTTTTTGACGACACCCAGGTGGTAGAACCCAAGTACGCCACCTCCACTTAACATGAGAGCAGAGCGGCCAAAACAAATATTAGCCCGATAGAAAAAATCGAGTTTCTGCTGCACGTCTATTTCATCCGTATCCAGCTCCGCGAGAAAACGCAGTGAGTCGTCTACCTCGTCGATATATTGCTCGATCAGGGTTTTCGTGCCAAATTTCGCGCGACTGTAGAGGCTGTGGCGACCCATACCCCCCATGTTGCCATGAATACCCTCATTGAGCGTGAATAACAGTCCCTGATAGTCGTGCCGCGCGCGCAATCTTCGTAATGTATCCAGTCGTAGTCGAATCTGAGCGTAGTCATACTGGCTGGTCTGGTCCACCTCGCGCCAGCGCTTTTGGCCCGACAGTCGATCATGCTCTTTGGCAGCGTCGCTCCACGATTCATAGCCCAAAGCCTGGTCCATGTGTTTCTGCAAAGATTTCAATTTACGCGCGTTTTTCAAGGGTGTATCTCTCCTGTCAGTACTGTTTACTCGCTGCTTGCACAGAGTACCTAGGATAAGCCAAATGGTGCACATCGCCTAGCACTGCATCGTCACTTAACAGACCTACAAACCGCTCCTGTCAAGCGCAGGACAACATTCATTTCAACGCTTGGAGGGTTCACTTTTGGCTCGATTTGGTCACTGTAGGTGCACCCAGGACGCAAAGCACATAGAATACTCGCTGTTTTGATGATATTGCGGCTCAACGTAATTCAAATACGCACGAGAGGCAGGCCTTTGCGCGCATATACTTTTGTTGTCCTACTGTTATTGCTTATATTTGGCAGTGTGGCGGGCTATCTGTACAACAAATTCTCCACGCTCGACGGCATGGATTTTACGCCACCCCCGATCACTATCGCAGCCGCAACCGCACAATCTGCGGTCTGGCCGTCGCGACTCGAAGCTGTAGGCACCATTCGCGCAACCCGCGGCGTAGAATTAAGCGCAGAAACCAGCGGCGAGATTATTGCCATCGAGGTGCGTTCCGGTGAACAGGTGGCCGTCGGACAGGCCATCCTCACGCTCAACGACAGCGTGGAACGCGCCAGTCTGCGTCGACAGGAAGCAAATTTAACACTCGCCCGCCTGCTGTTCGAACGCGACGCAAGTCTGGTCAAAAACAAATCCATACCCCAGAGCCAATACGACAACTCTCAGGCCAATCTGGACAGCGCCATCGCACAGCTCGCAGAAACCGATGCCCGACTGGCCAACAAGCGCATCGTGGCACCATTTGCCGGCACCACTGGCATCATGAAGGTCAAAGTGGGCGACTATATCGAGTCGGGAACACCTATCACCAACTTACAGGACCTCAGCGAACTGGAAATCGACTTCTCTGTTCCCGACAGGTACTTCCCCACTTTACGGCCTGGATTGAAGATCGATGTACTCACTCCGGCCTTCCCAGATAAGGTATTTAAAGCGAGTTTGGCTGCATTGGATGCCAGTGTAGACACGGGCACCCGAAATTTGCTGCTGCGCGCCAAGCTGGAAAATAGTATGGGCCTCCTCCCTGGCATGTTTGCCCGTCTGATTGTCGACTTGGACCAACCAGTTCGCGTCGTTACGGTCCCCGAAACTGCAGTCACCTATTCGCTGCATGGCAATACGGTTTACGTCCTGACACAAGGCAAAGGGGAAACGACAGCGCGACCACGTGTGGTGCAGACAGGCGACACATACGATGGTGAAATCGAAGTCCTTGATGGTCTTCTCAGCGGCGAATGGGTGGTGACGGTCGGTCAGAACAAATTGTATCGGGACGCTCGCGTGATCGTCGATGACTCCGTGGATCTCTCTCCCTAAATGGCCTTCACCGATCACTTCATACAACGCCCGGTACTGGCTATTGTCGTCAGCAGTTTACTGCTGCTGCTGGGGGGCACCGCGATTTCGCGCGTAAATATACGCGAATTTCCTGAGATTGAGCGCAGCGTCATCAATGTCGAGACCTTCTATCGAGGCGCCAGCGCCCGCACGGTTCAGGGCTTTGTCACCACCCCATTACAACTGAGTATCGCCGGGGCCAGAGGCATCGAATACATGTCCTCCAGCAGCAATCCGGGCCTGTCCGAAATCCAGGTGCACGTACGCCTGGGTGAAAACAGCAGCGACGTATTGTCTGAGGTCATCGCCAAGGTCAACGAAGCCCGCGGTGATCTTCCCCGGGAAATTGAAGACCCTGTGGTCTCCACCACTTCGGGCGGCGACGCCATGATGTATCTGGCGTTTTACAGCAAGCAAATGACTCCGTACCAAATCACCGACTATCTGGTGCGCAATGTTCAACCGGAGTTGGCCACTTTGGAAGGCGTAGGAAAAGCCAATATTTTTGGTCGCTTCCTGGCGATGCGCATCTGGCTGGACCCGGTACGCATGGCGGCCTTCGGCGTAACGGCGACCGATATCAGCGAAGCCATTAAGCGCGACAACTACATCGCCAGTTCAGGCTCCACAATAGGCAATTTAGTGCGTGCGACGGTCGATGCGCGCACCGATATGAAAAAGCCAGAGGATTTTGAGAAACTGGTGGTTCGCCAGGTCGATGAAAAGCGAGTGCGGCTGGGGGATGTCGCCGATGTGGAACTCTCCGCGGAAACTACTGAGTTCAGAACGCTGTCCAGTGGACGCGATGCGGTGTTTATGTCGGTGCTGCAAACTCCCGACGCAAACCCACTGGACGTTTCTCGTCGCGTGCACGAGGCAATACCGGGCATCAGAGACAACTTGCCGGCTGATATGGAGTTATTTCTGGATTGGGATGGCAGTATTGTCATCGATGAAGCGCTCAAAGAAGTCGTTTTTACGCTGTTTGAAGCAGCCTTGATTGTCATCCTCGTGATTTATCTGTTTCTCGGTTCTTTCAGGGTGGTGCTGATCCCTTTGGTGGCCATACCCCTGTCACTCATTGGCGTTGTTTTTCTGATGTTGGCAATGGGCTTTTCCCTCAATCTGCTGACCTTACTTGCCATGGTCATTGCGATCGGCCTGGTGGTAGATGATGCGATAGTTGTAGTGGAAAATGTGCACCGACATATCGAGTTAGGCGCCTCTCCCCGAGAGGCTGCTCTGACAGGTGCTCGCGAAGTCGCCCTGCCGGTGATAGCAATGACCTTAACACTGGCCGCCGTTTACGCACCCATCAGTTTTATCGGCGGCCTGACTGGAGCGCTGTTCAGCGAGTTCGCCCTAACGCTGGCGGGGGCGGTAATAGTGTCCGGCATTGTCGCCCTCACTCTGAGCCCGATGATGTGCTCTCGGGTCCTCAAGGACAAAGAACACCAGGGGCGTTTTTCGACCTGGCTCGACGCGCGCTTTGATCAACTAAACGCACTATATCGGCGCCTACTGTCGATTTGCCTTGGTAATCGAGGGGCAGTCATTCTTTTTGCCACCGTCATCCTCGCCAGCTTGCCGGTGCTATTTACGCTAGCACAGGAGGAGCTGGCCCCGGAAGAAGATACCGGGGGACTTTACGTGACGGGTATTGCTCCGCGCTACGCTAACATCGAATACATTGATTATTTCATGGACGAAGTGGTGCAAATATGGAAAGGCATTCCTGAGTTCAGCCACTCATGGCAAGTAATGTTTCCCAGCAACAATTTCGGTGGTATCACTCTGCATCCCTGGTCCGAGCGAAAGCGAACACAACAGGAAGTACATGCGGAATTTCAGAAGAAACTCGGTGGCGTGGCGGGAATGCAGATGTTCGCTTTTGGTACGCCGCCGCTACCCGGATTCGATGCCGGATTGCCTGTGAGCTTTGTCGCCGCCTCCACTGCAGATTATCGTGAAATAATGCGTGTAGGAGACGAATTGGTAAAGGCAGCCCGAGAGTCTGGACTCTTTATTTTTATTACCCAAAATCTGAAGTTTGATCGGCCAGAGGTAAAGGTTAATATCGATCGGGAACTCGCAGCCCGTTTGGGTATTTCCATGCGTGATATCGGAGAAACTCTCGCCATTATGCTGGGCGAGACTGAAGTTAATCGCTTCAGCCTGCAAGGGCGGTCATACAAGGTTATTCCTCAGGCCGGAAGTGGTTTTCGCCTGACCAAACAAGAGCTGGAAAAATACTACCTGCGCACGACCAGCGGCGAGCTGGTGCCCCTTTCCGCGGTGATTTCGCTCACATTGGAAGTGGAACCCAACGAGTTGACCCAGTATCAGCAACTCAATAGCACGACGATTCAGGGAATCATGATGCCGCCCAACGGCCTGGGCGCAGGACTGGAATTTTTGCGCGATACGCTGCAAAAAATCGCACCTAAAGATTTCAAGGGGGGCTACACCGGCGCTTCCCAACGCTTCATGCAGGAAACGGCCTCATTTCCACTGCTATTTGCCCTCTCCATTGTACTGATCTTTCTTGTACTAGCCGCACAGTTCAATAGCCTCCGCGATCCCTTCGTGGTGTTGCTCAGTGTGCCGCTCTCAATCTTTGGCGCCGCGGTCCCAATAGCATTGGGATTCGCCACGCTGAATATCTACACACAGATTGGCCTGCTGACGCTAATCGGACTTATCACCAAACACGGCATTCTAATCGTGGAATTTTCCAATAAGCTCATGTTGCAAGGGAAAGCCCGTCACGATGCTGTGCTGGAGGCAGCGTCAATGCGGCTGCGGCCAATCCTGATGACGACATTCGCCACAGTGTTGGGCGTGTGGCCACTGGTGATCGCCAGCGGACCGGGGGCGAACAGTCGCTTTAGCATCGGGCTTATGATTACTGCGGGTATGCTAGTAGGTACCTTGTTTACGCTATTTGTCATCCCGGTATTTTATTTGCCCTTTACCCGACGCGGTCAGCAACCGCTTCCAGCACAGGAGCAACCTTCCCTAGCCGGATAACCAGCAGAAAGCCGCATATTGGAGGGCTTTGGTAGAACTGGCCGACACGTCTTAACGTTATGAAGCACACCGATTAAACTACCTATGACACAACTTGGGTATTCACCCACTTTTACGCTATCGTGGATTGCGTGCAACAAGCAGAGGAAATAACCGTGACGGCAATACACAAGAAATTTTACTACCGACTGCGCCAGGCCCTGGCCACTACTGTGTTCCTAAAGCCACAGCCCAAGCCGATGATATACCTGGGCTCAGGATCCAGAATTCAGCTGAGCCAGGCCATCGCCCGATTTGGTTTCAAGAAAATTCTTGTCGTAACTGATAAACCGCTGCGCGATCTTGGCGTACTGGACACTACGTTGCATGCTCTACACAAGGCCGGCGTGGAGACTGCGGTTTTTGACGGCGTACTACCAGACCCCACCGAGCAGGTAGTGGACGCTGGTATTACCTGTTACAGGCAGGAACGCTGTGACTCTGTGCTCGCCTTTGGCGGCGGCTCCTCTATCGATGCAGCGAAAGTTATTGCTTTGGGGGCGGCGAACGATTGCAACTCGGCTGACTGCATCGGCATCGGGCAATGCAAACTGCCGGCCGCGCCATTCTTTGCCGTACCTACGACCGCCGGAACAGGTTCAGAAGCGACGTTTATCGCTGTAATTTCCAATAATGAAACACATGCAAAAGGCGCTGTGATAGACGCCAGCCTGATACCAAAAGCTGCCGCGCTCGATCCGGAAGTGATGCGCGGCTTGCCCCCACATATTACCGCTGCAACGGGCATGGACGCACTCACACACGCCATAGAGTCGTATATCGGACGATGGGAGACAGACGAAACCAACTATTATGGGCTTGCGGCCTGCCGTCTCGTGTTCGATAACCTGGAAGAAGCCTGGAGTAACGGAGAGAATCTGGAAGCGCGAGAAGCAATGGCGCTGGCATCGCACTACGGGGGACTGGCCATTACGAACGCGCTGGTGGGCTATGTGCATGCCATTTCGCACAACCTGGGCGCAAAATACGGCGTACCGCACGGTCTGGGCAATGCCATCGTATTACCCCATGTGCTGGAGTTAATGGTAGATGACGCCACAGAAAAACTGGCGGAAATCGCAGTTTACTGCGGCATGGGTGATCGCTCCGATGGCAGCGGCGCACTGGCGCGCACTTTAATAGATCGCGTATGGGCGCTTAACGAGGTAATTGGGATTCCGCGAACAACCGATGTCATTCAAGCCGGTGATGTTGAGACGTTGACCGATGCTGCGTTGACTGAAGGTGGAAACTATCCCTCCCCGCGATTTATCAGCCGGGATGAATGTCGCGGGATACTGCGAGCGATCAGCGCCTGAAGGTTCTCATTTGACTACTGGTGAATTGGCGACAACGCTCCACTTGATGACGAGAACACCCTAGTGCGCAGCGTGCCCTCAGCCCCCAGCTAGGGCGCATTGGCAGGATCATAAACACCCGGCGTTCCATCGTACCCATCTCCAAAACAGGCCTGTGCGCCACAGATATTAACCACCTCGCCGGTGCGCCAGAAAACCGCTTTCTGCTCCCAAGCCCTCGTCTGGCCCATCGGCATGCCATGGGTGTCGTATCCCAGGTCACGCGGCAGGTTGTCTAGCCGCTGCAATGGCGTACCATCACGGCCATTAAGAGGGAATGGGCCCGAATCCCAGTGCATTACGGCATGGCCCTCATGGGGATACGTAGTGATCGGCGCAATGTCCAAATAAGGCTCTACCGCTATATGTCGGCCCTCGACAATACTCGGATTGTGGCGTTTGACTTCAAGCGAGCGCTGCATAAGCTCCGCCGCTGTTTCCGTCAATATCTGATCTCCAATGGGCGCGTTAATCAGCACCCGACTAAGCTTGCTGCCGAGCAAAGGGTTGCGGGTAATATGGTTTGCATAACCGTTACTATCGGCTCTGTCCCACATAGTTTGGACCAACGCGAGACCCAATGGCTGCATTACGGAATCAGGATAGGAGGGCTTGTAAAGAAGGGCAAAGGTGTCCCAGATATTGGAACGAGGAATAATAAGCCCCCAGTTCATTCCCGCAAGATCCAGCACTGAATAATCAAAATGCGGGCTTAAAGCAGTGAGCGTACCCCCATACACCGAGCCCATGGAGACGCCGTTGTACTGCACGATCCCGGAGGTGAACAAGGCATTACCGCTATCATCCTGAAACTCCGGCAGGACCTGAAACCCCCCCTCGTTCACGATGGCCTCAGACAAAAAAATCTTATTCAGAAAGGCCTGCTGTAGCCGATCAGGCATTGTAGGAAAATTGCTGAGATCGCGGAGTATGACAGTGATTGTGGAGACATCCTGGTTGGACATGCCCCAAAAATCCATACTGCAAAATATGGCGTTAGTTATCTGTGCGCCGAACCCCAATCCAGTGAAGCGATCACCCAGGAAACCATGGCCCACTATAACCGCGCGGGAATCTGTGTCGCCATCTGCCGCGTCATCAAATGCAGCCTGTGAAATGTTGCAAACAAAGGGGACATCGACAGTACCATCACCCTCGAACTGCTCGGGCAAAGCGTCAGGGTCGTCACTGCCGAAATTTAACCGTGACCCTGGACCGGCCGTGGCGGTATCCAAGAAGTTGGGGACGTTTATGGTTCCCTCAATAACTCGCCCAATTGATTCGCCTTCATCAGCAGTCCTGTCTACAACAGAATTAATGGTAACTGCTGGCGCCGCACCAGAAAGTCCAGCGAGACTGGTATCGCGCATGTGCAAAACACGGTTCGTGGTGTTTTCAGTTGAAACCGTTGTGAAATCCCACGTCAGGTATAATTCGTTGCGCTCAATACCCACATCAGAAAGACTGGAAAACAGTGACTCAAAATGCTCCCTGCGAGCCTCAAGCTCTGGCACTTCGGATGGAATTGCTTCTCTGAAAACGGTAAATGCGGCGCCCGGTTCGATAACGTCACCGCTGCTATCCACCAGATTTTGCAACACAACGATATAACGGCGTCCATTTTGTAATGCCTTACCGGCGTGAAGCATGAGCGCTTGTGGTTCACCCTCCTCCGGATTTTGGTCAAGTTCAGCCCAAATCAATTGCCGCTCTCCGGTTTCGGCATCAATCAGCTGAATTGGAGCGTCTGCATCCATTGAGGCCGCCATATCGACGATGGAAGCCGCCCCGGTGGCGTCAAGATCAATATCGTCAACAAAGGCCAGCATTAACGCCCCTATTGAAAAGCCGTCACTGCGATTTATTTCTTCGACGTCAATAGCGACGTTCATTTGGTTGACCGGCATACCCAAAGGACTGAAGTTAACGCGTTTTCCAGTCGGGGTTGCCGCATCCTCACGCGTAAAAAAATTATTGGGAAACGGAAATAGACAGTATTGTGCCTGAGTGATGTCACAATATTCCGCTTGACTGACATCAATGGTTTCGGGATCGACGCTGAATGTGGGAGCTGAGAAATTGTCGTTATTGTTACCGCTGGAACAGGACGCCAAGACAACTACCAAAGGCAGTATCCGGATAATTGTTTGATTCATGAATCACTTCTTGTCGATTAGTCTGTTTTGCTATCACCGGCTTTGTCATCGCGACGCGCAGCATCGCGATACTCCTCGACAAGGTGACGCTTGTATAGCTTGCCATTGTCCATTCTTGGCAGCTGGGGATGGAAATCCATAGAGCGGGGCATTTTAATGTCGGAAATGCGTTTACGCAACCATTCCATAATTTCAAATGCAGTCTCGTCCGTGGCATCGGCCCAGTTCATCGGCTGTATAACGGCCTTGACCTCTTCACCAAACTCCTCGTTCGGGACTCCAAATACGGCCACATCTGCCACCTTATCGTGACCTGCCAAAATATTTTCGACTTCCTGTGGATAGATATTCACCCCACCGCTGATGATGGTAAAGTTTTTGCGATCTGTGAGGTAGAGATAGCCGTCTTCATCCACATAGCCGACATCGCCAGTAGTAGCCCAACCCTTGTCGTTGTAGGCCTCGGACGTTTTTTCCGGTTCGTCGTGATAGTGGAATTGCAGTTGCTGACCACCAAAATAGACGGCGCCTGTCTCGCCCTGAGGCAACTCATTGCCGTCATCATCCAGAATATGCAGCTCGCCCATCAGCACGGGGCCAACCGAGCCTTTATGGGTCAACCAGTTAGCGGAATCGATTATGGTGACGCCGATTCCTTCGCTGGCAGCGTAATACTCCACAATGATCTCACCCCACCAATCGATCATCTTTTCCTTAATCCCGACCGGACAGGGGGCCGCTGCGTGGATGGCAACCTGCATGGAACTGACATCGTAGGCCTCACGAACTTCCTGCGGCAGTTTTAACATGCGGTTAAACATAATGGGCACCCATTGACTGTGGGTAACCCGGTGCTCCTCGATCAGCTTTAAGGCCAACTCGGGATCAAACTTTTCCATGATGATAGAGGTGCCACCGTTGAAGAGTGCCAACATGTTGTAGTGCAAGGGTGCCGCGTGATAGAGCGGTGCCGGTGACAAATAAATCGTTTCTTCACCAAAACCGAAAAGCACTCCGATGGTGGGCACCAGGGCAGTCGGCGCAAACACATCTTTATCATAGTTGTCGATGAACACACCCTTTGGCTGGCCCGTCGTGCCCGATGAATAGAGCATCGGTGCACCGTTAATTTGATCGTCTATGGGTGTATCCGGTTGCGCGTCCGTGGCCTCTTCCCAGGACTCAAAGCCTGGCTTTATGCCGCCTACCATATAGTAGTGCTCAACGTCGGTTGATTCAGAGAGCAACTCTTGCGCCACCTCAGACAATGCAAGTGATCCGATGAATAATTTGGCGCCGCAATTATTCAAAATGTAGGCAGTCTCGTGCTTCTTCAAGTGCGTGCTAATAGGCGTAAAGATCAGCCCGCTGCGCTGCGCTGCCCATAAGATCTCAAGAAAATGCCGGTTATTCTCCAGCATCATCCCGATATGATCACCCGCCTTTAGCCCCAGTGATCGAAACAGCTGCGCGCCCTGGTTAGAGCGCTGATCCAGTTGCTGGTAGGTCACCATTTCGCCCGAGGCACCCATAATAATAGCGGGCTTATGGGGATAGGTTTCGGCGGTAATACTGGGATGCGGCATAGAATATTCCTTTCGTACTGTATTTAGCTGTAGAGAACACTATAGAATTTTCAACTCCAAAGGGACAGCGCTTCAACGGAAACGCATCACTCCCTGTTGCATGGTTGTCGCTACCAATCGACCCTCCCGTGTAAAGAAGCTACCTCGGGCGAGACCACGGCCGCCAACAATGCGCTCTGCTTCAACCGTGTGCAGCAACCAGTCGTCGGCGCGAAACGCTTCATGGAACCACAAAACGTGATCCAGGCTGGCCACTTGAAAATCCTGGCCTGCAAAGTGGCGCCCGTGGGCGATCAGGCACACGTCGATGAGAAAGGCATCCGACAAATAGGTTAGCAACGCCTGATGCACACCCTGTGTATCAGGCACTGGCCCGGTCGTCTTCATCCAGGCTTGCAACACCGGCTCGCGGGCCACCGGATTATCCCAATCTACCGGCTCAACGACCCGAATATCGAGATCTTCCCCGGTGGTAATCATAAAACTCTCGTCCAGCTTGCCCGCCTCCAGGCTCAACTGTCGTTCGCTGGGCAACGACTCAGGCGGCGGCACCTGAATCATGTCGGGCTGGTAGTCGTCCCCGTTGGATTCCGCCTGAAACGACAGAGAACTAACCAGGATGGGCTTACCGTCCTGCAACGCTACCACCCGCCGGGAACTGAAACTCCAACCGTCCCGGGCCCTCTCGATTTCAAATTCGATATCCTTGGCAGGGTCACCCGGACGCAGAAAATAGGCGTGCTGAGAGTGCAATACGCGCCCCGCATCAACAGTTTCAACAGCAGCGCTCACGCATTGGGCCAATACCTGTCCGCCGTAGACGCGAAATGCCTGCGGGTGCATGTTTTTGGCAGTGAACCTGTCCTCTCCCGTGGGTTTGGGAGCAAGAACATCGAGTAGTTGGTCGAGCATAGCTATCGCTTTTATCCGAAGTGAAGCGCCATTATCCAGATTTGCGCTGCCCTGCCAAACATAAGATACAAAAACTAAGCCACACGGCGGTGCCTCCGGGTGCCGTAATTTGATATTCTCAGCGCAGGTCAACCCCGAATTGACAGGCAAACAGCATGCACAGCACTCTATCCCCACGCGAACTGCGCGCAGCGATTCGAACGGGCGAATTCGCGAGACACACCTCGGGCCAGGCACCGGGTTTCGTGCACTGCAATATTGTCATTTTACCCGCCGACTGCGCGCTTTCGTTCCTCCGGTTTTGCCAACTCAACCCCAAACCCTGTCCCCTGATTGCCATCGGCGAGGCCGGCAAACCAGAACTACCCAATTTGGGAGAAATTGATATACGCACCGACCTGCCCAGCTATCGCATATTCCGCCACGGCGAATTGGTCGAAGAATTACCTGATATCACAGCATTGTGGCGCAATGACCTGGTAAGTTTCGCCCTCGGATGCTCCTTTTCGTTTGAGGAGGCGTTACTCGCAGGCGGCCTGGAAGTGCGCAATGCCACTGAGGGCGTCAATGTTCCCATGTATCGCACCAATCTGGACTGTGCCAGCTCAGGCCCTTTTAGCGGAAAAATGGTGGTCAGCATGCGGCCT
Source organism: Haliea sp. (assembly GCA_002862985.1). Taxonomy (GTDB): domain Bacteria; phylum Pseudomonadota; class Gammaproteobacteria; order Pseudomonadales; family Halieaceae; genus Marimicrobium. The sequence goes on along the minus strand of PKCY01000296.1, from coordinate 18,621 downwards.
TTCCAAGCCGTGGATGCAGTTCGCGCGATACAAATCTGTACGCGGTTTCCATCGGTGCACGGCGCACCGATTCACCTCGGTGACCCCACCCAGATTGGCATCAAGGATCTGGCCCAGCCGGACTTCGGCGATGCGGTCACTATTGAAGAAACAGAAATTCCGTTATTTTGGGCCTGTGGCGTCACGCCGCAAGTGGCGCTGGAGGCAGCCCGCTTGCCATTCGCCATCACACACAGCCCGGGGTGTATGCTGGTGACCGATATACGCAACAGCCAGTTGGCCGTGCTGTAAGGACAGGATGTGCAGATGCTACTGAATTGTGACTTAGGGGAAAGCTATGGCAGCGCGACCATAGGAGCTGATGCTGCAGTCATGCCCCACATCGATCAAGCCAATATAGCCTGCGGCTTTCATGCGGGCGACCCACTGACCATTCGCCAAACTCTGGCACTCGCCGCAGCGCACGGAGTGACCGTAGGCGCACACCCCGCTTACCCGGATCTGGTCGGCTTCGGGCGCCGCAGCATGACACTCAGTAGCGATGAAATTATTGCGAGCGTGCACTATCAGGTAGCCGCGCTCGACGGCATGGCGAAAAATGAGGGTCTCACACTGGACTATGTCAAACCGCACGGCGCCCTGTATCACGACATGATGGCGCGGGCGGAAGTGCGTGCCGCCATTTTCCAGGCGATACGCAGCTACAACCGCTCTTTAACACTGGTCATGCAGGCCACCGCAAAGGCCGAAGAATACCGAATAGAGGCTGCTGATGCCGGTGTGCAAGTCCAGTTCGAGGCCTTCGCAGATCGCTGTTATGCGGACGACGGCACGCTTGTACACCGCAGCAAAGCAGACGCGGTACATCCCAGGGCACGGATGCTGGAACAGGTTGCGCAGTTGATTCGCCACAGCACCATAACCACTCAGAGTGGCCACACGATTCCACTTCAGGCCGACACGCTATGTGTGCACGGAGACAACCCGAAGGCTGTGCGGGCTATCGAGGCAATTCGCAGCCTCCTGATCCGCGGCTGAAATCCTGTGAAACTTCAAACCGTAGGCGAAGACGCCTTGATGCTGTATGTACAAGAAGCAACCCCTGAGGAGGCTTCCCTGCGCGTTCAGGCTGCGGTGGTAGCCATCGAGCAGGTACTGGGCCCAGACCTGGTTGACCTGGTTCCCTCCTATGCGTCGGTACTCATTCTCTACAACCCTCTGGAATCTAATCAAATCAATATTGCTTGCCGCGTGCGCGGGGCACTCAAGGCACTACCCACACTGCCAAAAACCGCAGGCCGCACCATCGTCCTACCGGTTTATTATGCACTGGAGGCAGGTGAGGATCTGCAGGCCCTGGCTGAGCGCGCAGGTCTTTCGGTCGACGCTGTCATTGCACTCCACTGCGCGCACGATTATCGCGTATACGCCATTGGCTTCGCGCCGGGATTTGCCTATCTGGGACAGGTGGATGAACGCATCGCAGCCCCGCGCCTGACAACTCCCCGACAACACGTCCCCCGCGGCGCAGTCGCCATTGCAGGCCGCCAAACGGCTGTTTACCCCTCTGTTTCCCCCGGCGGCTGGAACCTGATAGGGCGCTGCCCCGTGCGCATGTTTAATCCCGGCACACAACCTGGGATGCCCGTCGCAGTGGGTGATAGGGTGCGCTTCGAGCCTATCAGCCGTGACCGCTTCCTGGCACTGGGCGGAGACCTGACATGAGCATGATTGTGGCGCAACCGGGCATACTGAGTTTGCTTCAGGACAGCGGCCGCTGGGGCCACCATCGCCTGGGCCTCAGCAACGGTGGCCCAGTCGACCGTGAGGCATTCAATTACTGCAACAGATTATTGCAAAACCCCGCAGGGACTACCGCTGTTGAGGTCAGTGTTGGCGGCTTACAGCTGGAGTCGAAGGTGGAAACGTTCATCTGCCTGACCGGCGCCAACATGCCCCTGAGCATCAACGGTGAAGATCGCGCTGCGTGGGAAGTACACAAAGTTATCGCGGGCGACACGATCAGCCTGGGCTTTGCACAATCCGGTTGCCGCAGTTACCTGGGCGTTGCAGACGGATTCACCATAGTTCCTGCACTCGGCAGCACCGCCACGGTCGTGCGCGAAAATATCGGCGGCCTCAACGGCGACAAGTTACGGGCGGGCGACCAATTGCCCTGCCCTGTTATCACTACTCGAACACGCTACTACCTGGAGGATCGTCTTCGTCCACGTTATCAAAAGACGATGACCGTGCGCGTGATACCTGGCTATCAGCAGCGTCATTTCAGCCGCGCCGAACAACGTCGATTTTTCGGTAGCACCTACACCGTCTCCGAGCGCTGCGATCGTATGGGCTATCGCCTGGAGGGACCCGCCATTCGCTGCAATATCGACGGCATCGTGTCAGAGGGCATTTGTTTTGGCGCCATCCAGTTACCGCCGGATGGGCAGCCTATTGTGTTATTGAATGATCGCCAAACCATCGGTGGCTATCCCAAGATTGGCTCAGCTTTGTCAATAGATGTATCGCGTATGAGTCAGTTGGTCGCGGGAAACACCGTGCACTTCGCCCCAATCAGCCACCACACCGCCCGCCGTGCACTGCATCTGGCGCAAAGGTTTGTCCTGGGCCAATCGCTGCAGGCACGCTAGCCATGGACGAACTGCAATTGAGTTACGCGATGGAGCAGCTATTGGTCGCGCGGAACCTGCGTTACATGAAAATAGCCAGCGCCGCATTAAAGCCCGGTTATTTTTTGCGCGGCGCTAGACTTCTTCGGGATCTTAAAGGGCCGGTAATCATTGCGACCGGCTTTCCAGTTGCCGACTCCTTCGAGACTGATGGGCCTGTTGGCGCTATCGCGCTATACCGGGCACTGCATCTGCTGGGCGCAAAACCGATCATCGCCTGCGGCCCGCCGCTGTCTGGGGTGCTGGCAAATGACTACAACGTAGTGGAGTTTTCGGCGTGGGATCTCCATGCTGGCCGCGCTAAAGCGACGACTTTACTGTCGAAAATACAACCACAGGCCGTTGTTTCAATCGAACTGCCAGGAATCGCTGCCGACGGTCTCTATTATAATATGCACTCAGAGGACATCACCCCACACTGTCCCTTTTTCGACCCCTTCATTAGCCAGGCCAACTGCCCTACCATTGCCATTGGTGACGGCGGCAACGAAATCGGAATGGGGAATATCACAGTTGCCCTTCAGGAAATCGACATCCGCCCATCCGTCACCCGCTGTGATGAGCTGTTAGTGGCCGATGTATCCAATTGGGGAGCCTACGGCCTAATTGCCTGGCTGGCTTTTTGGGCAGGCCGGGATCTGCTGGGAGACGTTTCGCCGCTGCAGCTTCTGGACTACCTCTGCGCTTGCGGGAGTGTCGATGGTGTCACCGGTGAAAATACGCCCACCGAGGACGGACTGGATGCAACTGAGGGGCTGCGCGTTATTGCGCAACTGCGCGCACTGACTAATTTCACGCACGACTAAGTGTTCGAGCTTTTCTATGGGAGAATGGGCACAGATATGAGTATGGTCTATTTAAATGGTGATTTCATGCCAATGCGCGAAGCGCGAATCTCACCCATGGATCGCGGCTTCCTGTTTGGTGATGGCATCTATGAGGTCATCCCCTCGCACAAGGGTCAGATGGTTGGGTTTAAGCCACACCTGGATCGCATGCTAAGAGGACTGGACGCGGTCGAAATTCAGGTGCCACTGGATCACAATGAATGGCGGGACATCGCCAAGCAGTTGATCGCCTACAATGGAGGTGGCGATCTGGGCATTTATCTGCATATCAGCCGCGGTGCAGATACCCAGCGCAGTCATGCCTATCCCGAAGGGATCACCCCTACCGTTTACGCGTTCGCCTACGACATTCCGCCCGCGCCGATAGCCGATAAGGCCTCTGCCGTAACGTACACTGTCGCCACCGCCGAGGATATGCGCTGGCGTCGCTGCAACATCAAATCCACGTCGTTACTGGGCAACGTCATGCACTTCCAGCAAGGTTATGCCCAGGGACAGAACGAAACAATCCTGTACAACAACCTCGGCGAACTGACAGAGGCTGCGGCATGCAATGTCTATGTCATTAAAGATGGCGCTGTGGCGACCCCTTTGCTGGACGAGCAGAAGCTCCCGGGAATTACACGCTATATGCTCCTTGACATTCTACGCCGAGACGGTGGCATTCCCGTGGAGGAGCGCATCGTCACGCTTGAAGAGCTAAATGATGCGGACGAAGTCTGGTTGTCCAGTTCCAGCAAAGAAATCGCTCCGGTGATCGAGGTGGATGGTCGCCCCGTTGCAAATGGTAGTATTGGCGACGTATGGCTGGCGGCACAAACACTGTACACTGCGCACAAATTTGACTTCTGATGGCCAGACCCAATCAAGCAGAACTCGATCTCGGTGCACTGAGGCACAATGTCAGCGTCGCACGCCAACTCGCACCACAGTCAAAGATGCTGGCTGTAATAAAAGCCAATGCTTATGGCCACGGCGCGCCAATCATCGCCACCGCATTACAATCCCACGTCGACGCTCTGGGCGTGGCCTGCCTCGAGGAAGCGCTTGAGTTGCGCGATTGCGGCGTAACCAGTCCCGTTCTCTTACTGGAGGGTGTGTTCGAAGAAGCGGAAATAAACACTGCAGCACAACTTGGCTTGTGGCTGACAATTGGCAATGAGCAGCAATTGAAATGGCTCGAAGATTCCAAGCTTACAACGCCGTTGCACTGCTGGCTGAAAGTGAATACGGGCATGAATCGGCTGGGCGTAGCGCCTGACCAAGCCAAAGGCTATCACCGTCGTCTTACGGCCAGTGCAAATGCTGCCACCGATATCGTCACCTATACCCACTTCGCCACGGCGGATGATATCACCAGTCAAAAAACGCACGACCAAATAGCCCGATTCGATGCGCTGTCTTTAAATGCACTGCGCAGCGCAGCAAATTCAGCCGGCGTACTGGCTTGGCCTCAGGCGCATTACGAGTGGGTTCGTCCGGGTTATATGCTCTACGGCAACTCCCCACTTCTGGTTGAGCATGCGAATGCTCGATCCCTAAAACCGGTAATGGCGCTCACCTCTGCTGTAATCTCCTTACGCGATATTCCCACCGGTGAAACTGTAGGCTACGACGCTAAGTGGATAGCTGAACGAGCGTCAAAAATTGCCACCGTCGCCATCGGTTACGGTGACGGTTACCCGCGCCAGGCGACCGATAGTACGCCGGTATTGATCAATGGACAGCGAGCTTCGCTGGCAGGAAGAGTTTCGATGGACATGATAACCGTCGATGTCACAGACCTGCCGCAGGTGCAACTCGGCGACGAGGTGGTACTGTGGGGCAAAGGACTATCACTGGCAGAAGTGGCGCATTGCGCAAATACCACCGGTTACGAACTCACCACGCGCATGCCTGCGCGAACACCAAGAATCGTGGTCAGTGAATAGCGTTAGTCACGCGACCCAGAAGTTCGGACCCACGCGTGAGTAAAAGTAAAAGCGCACTATTTTCTAGTGCACCAGCTTGTTCGCAGTTACACCAAATACCGGCCGAACAAAGTAGCGCCCAGCCGGATGGGGTTGCGCTGTGGTGGCAGGGAAACGCGGTGAACTACGCCACCCTGAACCACAACGTCCAGGCTGCAGCTGCTCGCTTGGCAGCGCAGGGCAAACCTGGTGAGCGCATTGCAATACTGTCATGGAACTGCCCGGCATTTGTGGAGTTACTCTACGCAGTTCCCGCCAGCGGAAGGGTTATGGTTCCCCTCAACGCCAGACTGGCAGCGGCAGAGCTGCTCTATCAATTGCAGTCCTCGGGCGCCACCACCTTATTTGCCGACCCCGATTTACTTGGGCCCCTCCTAGCTCATGCCGACTTCCCAAGCGGTGTCAACGTTATCCTCTTGAACGGAGACTATATCGATTGGCGTCAATCAGCTCGCACCGCCGACCTTCCGCTCACCAAACCGGAAGATCCCGTATGGATACTCTTCACCTCCGGTTCTACCGGACGACCCAAAGGCGCCATGCTGACCCACCGCTCTTTTATGGCGGGGCTACAATCGGCAGCACTTGCACGTCCGGTCGAGCCCGGTGACAAATTCTACTATCCGTTTCCGCTATTCCATGTAGCGGCTCACAATGTCCTGCTGCAGCACTTGTATGGTGCCGCTGTAGTGCTCGCCCGCTCCTTCGATGCCGCCGCTACGATAGCTGCCTGCCGCGAACTGAATGTAACCACGATGTCACTGGCGCCCACGATGATCGCACTGCTGCTTGATCACCCCGAATTTCACCCAACCGATTTACAGTCAGTGCGAACTATTGGTTACGGTGCCTCTGCAATGCCACAAAGCTTGTTGCAGCGACTGCTGGCCGATACCGATGTCGGTCTGTGTCAGAGTTATGGAATGACAGAGTTATCCGGGAGCGTGGCGTTCCTTACCGTGGCGGATCACCAACTCGCTGCAAGGGATAAACCTCATCTTCTGCAATCGGTAGGCAAACCGCTGCCAACCGCGCAATTGAAGTTGTTGGACGATAACGGGGCAACATGCGCTACCGGTGAGCCCGGCGAAATTCTGGTGCAGGCACAACAATGCATGGATGGATACTGGAACGATAGCGCAGCCACTGCAAATACGTTGAATCATGACTGGTTACATACTGGCGATATCGGCCGCTTCGACGAGGAGGGGTACCTTTATATTGTTGATCGCAAGAAAGACATGATCATCAGTGGCGGGGAAAATGTCGCCTCCAGAGAAGTGGAGGAAGTATTGCGTCAGCACAGCGCTGTAAGAGACTGCGCCGTCATCGGTCTTGCAGATGCAGATTGGGGAGAGTGTGTTTGCGCGGTAATCAAACCTGACGACGTCATCAGCAATAGGGAGCTGTCTGATCACTGTCGCAGGTTTCTTGCCGGTTACAAAATACCAAAGCATTGGTTTCGCGTGGAGGATTTACCGCTTAATGCCGCTGGCAAGGTCGACAAGCCCCTGTTGCGGAGGCAATACGGAGCTCAGAGTAGCCAGAACACGCCAGAAAAGACGGGCGCCCGCTTTTCGGATGAGTACTAGCTACTGTTTTGGGAATCCAGAAACTCGGAAAACTCTTTCTCGTAAAGCCTGAACAATACCAATGCTATTGAAAAAATCAGTGGTCCATAGATCAACCCAACCAGACCAAACAGGTGTAAACCACCAATCAGTGAGAAAAACACCACTACCGTGCTCATACTCGCGCCCTGCATGAACAAAGGGCGCAGAAAATTATCGATTGAACCAACCACCAGCACACCCCACACCACCAGGAATATTGCCCATTCCGATTCGCCTGTCACCAACAGAAAAAGAGCCGCAGGCACCCAGATCAGCGCCGTTCCCACCAGCGGAATCAGCGAAGTAAATGCCATAACTGCGCCCCAAAAAACCCCAGGGAAACCCGCTAGCCACAATCCAAAGCCCCCTACCGCCCCCTGAGTTATGGCGGTTAACAACGACCCCAGCAAAGCAGATTTGCTGACAGTCTTCACCTCTTGAAACAAGATATCTTCTTGAGAGCGCGACAGTGGTAGAGCGCGATGCAGAAACCCCATCAATTTATCGTGGTCTCGCATCACAAAAAACAACACAAACAGCAACAATAGGAAATTAATGATAACCCGGGTAAAGCTGCCCAGTATGGTTGTCGACACGCCGGCAAATTGCTTCCCCATTAATCCAGCTGCCGCCAACGCTCTGTTCCTGATATTTTCAGGCTCTAGTGCGCCATCAGGAACCACTTTTGTCACCCAGGACTTCGCTTCAAGCACCCAGGGCTGCAACATCAATTGGTGAACATTTTCCTGCGTCGCCCATTCACTGACGACAACGGAGTAACTGATCCCCTGCCTGAGCACTGCCACTAATAGCACCAGAGTAGGAATAACAATGATTAGCAACAATATAAGACAACTTAACAGCGATGCTGTGGTGTTACGCCCTCCCAATGCAACAACCAGCCGTTGATGAAGCGGATAAGCCAGCAAGCCAATCAAAATGGCCATGACAATTGGCTCAAGGAACGGCTTTACCATCCAGTAGCAGGCATACAATGCGACGGCCAGGAATAGCAATAAAACGACGCGATGGGAGCCAGCTTCAAATTTCGTCTGCATTATTGCATCCCCGTATGCGGAAATATGGAGTCCACCAACATAGAGCTTTTTGAAAATAAATCAACGCCGAGCCACGGATGTCGCCAGAAAGTCGGTCGATTCACTTGCAGCGTCAATATTTTATCACAGTTCGCGAGGCGAGAGCGCGACTCTGCTAATGTGACATGTGGGTTACAACGAACGTTTTTTCTTCAAACCAGATAGCTGCTTACTCTTGATTTTGAACCCAGATACTTGCGGGTCTATTCGAATCCATCACTTATCACTCGTCGCTCCCCTCTCATGATTGCTTCTGTCTCATTGCTGGCGGTGGGCAGCACACGTTGGTCATCACTGTTTTCGTTGGCGATGGCCGTTCTCATTCAAAGCCCAGATAGAATCAGCTCCTGTTCAGTTTCGAAGCTGCACCAGACACCATCTGAGACTTCCGCGAGACTGAAGGGTACGAATCTCGGCATAATTACACCCAAAATTGTCATTTAAAATTTATTAGCGTTGTAACAAACTACAGACAATAATCGAGTATGATAGAAAAAAGCGGGTTAAGTACGACTGATATATACTCTTCAGCGTTTCGCCCACCGCTGGGTGCTTTGTAGTCCGCCTATCAATCGGAACGTCGCGAGTTCCGTAAGCAAGAGAGACGCTCTTCCTCTATACTTTCACCCGACTGTCGAATCAGGAAATCCCTATGAAAACGTCCAAAAACTCGCTCGGCACACTGTCCACCCTGCAAGCAGGGAGTAAAAATTATCAGTACTTCGCCGTCAATGGAGGAGAACTAAAGGGTCACGCCACCGCAAGCCGCTTGCCGGTGTGCACCAAGGTGTTACTTGAGAATCTACTGCGCCATGAAGACGGCATCAGTTGTTCCCGCCAGGACATCGAAACTCTCGCCGCAAGCGCCGGGCATGGTTCCGATCAGGAAATCGCCTATCACCCCGCCCGAGTACTCATGCAGGACTTTACCGGGGTCCCCGCAGTGGTGGATCTTGCTGCAATGCGCGACGCGTTGGTCAAACGCGGCATCGACCCGCAAAAAATCAACCCACTGTCACCGGTTGATCTGGTGATCGATCACTCCGTCAGTATCGACAAATTTGCCAGCGACAATGCCTTTGCACAAAACGTTGCCATGGAAATGGAACGCAATCTCGAGCGTTATCAATTCCTGAAATGGGGCAAGGGAGCGTTCGATGATTTCCGGGTGGTGCCGCCCGGCACCGGCATTTGTCACCAGGTAAATCTGGAGTACCTTGCCCAGGTTATCTGGCAGCACACTTCAGATGGAGAAGTTCTCACATATCCCGACACACTGGTAGGCACTGACAGCCATACGACGATGATCAACAGCCTGGGCGTTTTAGGCTGGGGCGTCGGCGGTATTGAGGCCGAAGCGGCAATGCTCGGACAACCCATTTCAATGCTGATACCGGATGTCGTGGGCTTTGAGCTCACAGGCAAAATGTGCGAGGGCATTACCGCTACTGACCTTGTATTGCAGGTGGTGCAAATGCTCAGGACGCACGGTGTGGTGGGAAAATTTGTGGAATTCTATGGCAGTGGGCTGGATCATTTGCCTTTGTCAGATCGCGCGACAATCGCCAATATGGCACCGGAGTACGGCGCCACCTGTGGGTTCTTCCCGGTCGATGAGCAGACCCTCACTTACCTGCGACTTACCGATCGCGATGAACACTCAGTGCAGTTGGTAGAAGCCTACTGTAAAGCCCAGGGCATGTGGCGAGGTGAGGATTACGCCACACCAACTTTTTCCGCGACGCTGAACCTTGATATGTCCACCGTTGAGCCCAACCTGGCCGGACCTCGCCGACCTCAGGACAGAGTCTCTGTAAAGGAATTGCAAGCCGCGACCGATCAGTTTATTGAATTGGATGGCAAATCCAGTCAGCGTGATACAGCATTCCCGGTAGGCGAAGGCGAGGTAAACATGCACCACGGCGATGTAGTCATTGCTGCCATCACTTCTTGCACAAACACCTCAAATCCTGCGGTAATGATCGGCGCAGGATTAATGGCACGAAATGCTCTTGCGCGAGGCCTGCAACGCAAGCCCTGGGTGAAATCGTCGCTGGCTCCTGGCTCAAAGGTCGTTACCGACTACCTGATTAAGGCTGGCCTGCAGGACTCACTGAACGACCTGGGCTTCAATCTGGTCGGGTATGGCTGCACTACCTGCATTGGCAACTCCGGCCCACTGCCAGCGCCCGTGGCAGAGACGATCACCTCCAATGACCTCGTGGCCTGTTCGGTGCTTTCGGGCAACCGCAATTTTGAAGGTCGCATACACCCACTGGTAAAAGCCAACTGGCTCGCGTCGCCACCGTTGGTGGTCGCCTACGCACTGGCAGGCACTACCCGCATCGATCTCAGCCAGGACCCGCTAGGTGAGGATTCGGAAGGAAAGCCCGTGTATCTGCGCGATATATGGCCCAGCAATGAAGAGATAGCACATTTAGTGCGGACGGTTGACAAGGGCATGTTCAACAAACAGTACAGTGCGGTATTTGACGGTGGTGACGACTGGCAAAGCATCGAGACCGGCGATGGCGCCACCTACGAATTTTCCGACGATTCCACTTACATTCAACTCCCACCGTTTTTCGATGAACAGTATCAGGGCAACCGCAGCGATATTCTTGGCGCACCCATGCTCGCTATGCTGGGAGACTCCGTAACAACCGACCACATTTCTCCGGCCGGTACGATTCCACTGGACAGTCCGGCGGCGCAGTATCTACGAGATCATAATGTTGCCGAAAGCAACTTCAACTCCTACGGCTCTCGCCGCGGAAACCATCAGGTCATGATGCGCGGCACGTTCGGTAATATTCGTATTCGCAACGAGATGACTCCAAGTCTGGAGGGAGGTTATACACATCTACACGGCCAAACCGAGCCCTTGTTCATCTACGATGCCGCCATGGACTACGTCGCCCGAGGCCTCAGCACCGTGGTGGTCGCAGGCAAAGAATACGGTACCGGCTCTAGTCGCGACTGGGCCGCCAAGGGCACGTTGTTATTGGGCGTCAAGGCCGTCATCGTAGAAAGTTTCGAGCGTATCCACCGCTCCAACCTGGTTGGCATGGGCGTGCTCCCGGTGCAGTTCATGGCTGGAGAAACACGCAAGACGCTGGAACTGGAGGGCGACGAAACGTTTGACATTCTTGGTCTGGAGGGGGAGCTGTCTCCCAAACAAATATTTCCTGCGGTGATTCACTATCCATCTGGAGAGCGCCGTGAAATTCAACTGCAATCCCGCCTGGATACGATGGTAGAGGTCCAATACTACCGCGCCGGTGGCGTACTCACTTATGTGCTCAACCGGATTACAGAACAAGCCTAATCAGGACTTTTGCTATGAGCAAAGTACGTGTAGAGAAAGATAGCCTGGGGGAAGTGGAAGTACCGGTGTCGGCGCTCTATGGGGCGCAAACGCAGCGCGCCATCGACAATTTCAACATTAGCGGTCTACCACTGCCTACCAGTTTCATCAGCAGCCTGGGAATAGTCAAGGCCGCGGCAGCAAGGGCGAATGCAGATTTAGACCTACTGGAACCTGCAATGGCAAAGTGCATTACTGAGGCCGCCCTCTCCATCGCGGAGGGTAAGCATCACGATCAGTTTCCCGTTGATATTTTTCAGACCGGTTCGGGCACCAGCAGCAACATGAATGCAAATGAGGTCATTGCGACCCTTGCCACGCAACAACTAGGACAGACAGTACACCCTAATGATCATGTCAACTGTAGTCAGAGCAGCAACGATGTGGTTCCAACAACCATTCATGTTAGCGCTGAACAGGCAATTACCCACTCCCTTGTACCGGCGCTGCATCAGCTTGAGGGTGTAATTTTAGACAGGGAAGGCGACCTGCAACACAGTATCAAAACGGGCCGAACTCACCTCATGGACGCTATGCCTCTCAGCCTGGCCCAAGAACTATCTGGCTGGCGGACACAACTCATAATGGCAGGAGAACGTATCGATGCCATCCGCCCGCAACTGCGTCAACTGGCGCAGGGTGGAACGGCGGTGGGAACCGGTATCAATGCCGACTCTCGATTCGCCGCCCGCTTCTGTTTCCATCTCAATGAGCATACCGGACAAACCTTTCAGCCAGCGCAAAACTACTTTGCTGCTCTAGCCAGCCAGGACACTGCCGTGGCGCTTTCGGGACAACTCAAGTCTCTGGCCGTAGCGCTGCTAAAGATTGCGAACGATCTACGTTGGATGAACAGCGGGCCACTGTCGGGACTTGGAGAAATCAGCCTCAGGCCCCTACAGCCGGGTAGCAGTATCATGCCAGGCAAAGTCAATCCGGTCATCCCCGAAGCAGTGGCAATGGCATCTGCCCAGGTGATAGGGAACGACAGCGCCATCACCATCGCCGGCCAATCCGGCAATTTTCAACTGAATGTGATGCTGCCATTGATTGCACAAAACTTACTGCAGAGTATCAGGCTGCTCGCTAACAGTTGTAAGTCGCTGGCGGAAAATTGCATCACTGATTTTAAAGTCAACGCGGAAAAAATCGAGGCCAATCTGGCAAAAAACCCTATCCTGGTGACCGCGTTAAACCGGGAGGTTGGTTATAATAAGGGAGCTGAAATCGCCAAGCGAGCCTATCAAGAAGGACGCCCGATATTGGAAGTTGCGGCCCAGATGACGGATTTGCCAATGGAAAAGTTGGCTAAACTACTGGACCCGAAAAAACTGATCTAATAAAAATCCTGTCAAATCAAAGTGGTTTTATTATCTAAATCCAATGTCACGCTACTTAACACTGATCGAACAGTGCAGCTGGTTTACCAAAGCCGCAAAAATGTGATCCCACATAGAATAGCTTGAGGTCTGCAACTGAGCACCCTGTGCGCTCAGTCTCTCCCTACTCGAACACCCACCAAAAAAATTCGACCGCACCCGGATTGACCACCCCTACCGCCCATAAAGTCGAATCTCGGTGACGCTCCACCGTACCCTGGGTTAGGATGCACGACAACAACGTACAATTATTTTGCCAATGCAACGGTGACCCTATTGAAAAAACTGATCAAATATACCCTCGCTACATTGCTGCTTACAGCGCTCATAATCGGTACTGGCTTGCTGTGGCTGCGCTATGAATTCCAGCGTGTAGAGCACGACAGTCTTGGGCTGTCTGACTGGGATCAGGTAACTGTGCGCACCATCAACAATACGCACACAGAACAAACGCCCTGCAAGCAACAGTACTCACACAATAAGGCATGGTTCGGTGACCTGCATGTCCACACGGCCGCCTCCTACGACGCCACCTCATTCGGCGTCACCACCACCGTAGATGATGCCTACAGCTTTGCCCGCGGTACTTCTTTGCCCCTGCGCCGACGCGGTGACACTCCCGATTCTGAGGCCCCCGTGCTACGTATCAGCTCGCCGCTTGATTTCATGGCAGTCACTGATCACGCAGAAGCCTTGGGCGAAACTCGACTGTGCTACAACGCAGACAACCCTGCTTACGAGAGCTTGGTCTGCGGTTTGTACCGAGGCGACGTACGACTGCCAGTTGGAGATCAATTACAATCGCTCGTTCGACTGGCGAGTTTCGCTGTATTCGGACAGGACCGTTCAACCCGAATCTGTGGCGCAGATGGCTCATTGTGCCGCGACGAAGCCATTACCGTGTGGCGCGAGAATCAGCGCAGCACCGAGAATTGGCAGGACTACAGCACAAACTGTGAATTCACGGCCCTGCATGCCTATGAGTACACGCTGGCAGATGAAGCCTCAAACCTGCATCGCAACGTTATTTTTAAGTCGAGCACAGTACCGCAGGCAGCTCTAAGCGCTAAGGATGCTCCTACACCTGAGCAACTCTGGCAGTGGCTCGACAAAACCTGCATCGCCGGCAACGATCGCTGCGATGCGCTGGCCATTCCGCACAACAGTAATTGGAGTAGCGGTCGCATGTGGTTCCCGTATTCCAATCGAGACCTACCCCTACAGGAGCAACAGAAATTGGCTGCCCTGCGCGCCAGACTGGAACCATTGGCGGAAGTTCTGCAGGTGAAGGGCGATTCGGAATGTCGCAACGGTATCGACAGCGTCATCGGTGCGCCCGATGAGTTCTGCAATTTTGAAAAACTACGGCCCGCCAGTGAGTCTATTCCCGATTGCGGTGAAGATTTCAGCAGCGGCGGCATGATGCTCAAAGGGTGTGTTTCACGCTACAGCTATGTCCGTTATGCGCTCACCGCGGGACTGTCAGAAGAAGGAAAACTGGGAATAAACCCGTTTAAATTCGGCATTATCGCATCGACCGACACGCACATTGGCGCGCCCGCACCGGAACGGGAAAAAAACTACCTGGGGTCCCACGGTAATGACATGGTGCTGGAAGACCGTCTATTGAGCACAATAAAAGTGCCTGGCGACATTGCGACTGGCTCCCCGGTTCGCTACAACCCGGGCGGCATTGCCGGCATCTACGCCAACGAAAACAGCCGCAGCGCATTGTTCGAAGCCATGCGGCGGCGGGAGACTTTCGGTACCAGTGGCCCGCGTATCACTCCGCGTTTTTTCGCTGGATGGAATCTGGATACCTCGCTGTGCCAAAGTAGTGACTACCTGGCACAGGCATACGAAAACGGTGTGCCTATGGGCGCAGACTTACCCCCCTCACCAGCAGGAGCGGAGCAAAGTCCGGTTTTTGTCGCCAGCGCCAACCGTGATCCGCGGGACGACGGTAACCTGTTGCAACGCATTCAAATTGTCAAGGGCTGGATCGATGACGAGGGCCACACCCAGCAAGCGGTCTACGATGTCACGGGCCTCAACAAGGGCGACGCTACTGTCGACCCCCTGACATGCCAGGTCTCTGGTCAGGGTTTTGCGCAGCTGTGTGCCAGCTGGCAAGATCCGGATTTCGATCCCGCGATGTCTGCCGTCTACTACGCCAGGGTACTGGAAAACCCCAGCTGCCGCTGGAGTCACTATGATTGCCTGACGCTACCACAGGATCAACGTCCGCCCAGCTGCAGTGACCCCGAATTGCCCTGGCAAATCCAGGAACGCGCCTGGACTTCGCCAATCTGGTATCAGCCGCCCGCCAGCTAAGTAGGCCAACCTTCGATCACGGTGCGCCCTCACCGTATCGAGTGTGCTTAAAGTCGAATTTTCATTTAACATGAACTGAAAACCCCACAACCATGGAACGATGAAGACTTGGATTCAGACGCACTGGAAAGACTTGCCGACGGAAATCTGCTAGCTGCCATCGATCTTGGCAGCAATTCTTTCCACCTCATCATTGCAAAAATCGAGCACGGCGAGATTCGTCCGGTGGATGCTTTGGCGGAAAAAGTGCAACTTGCAGCGGGTCTCAAAAATGGCCTTCTGGATCAGGACGCAATCGAACGTGGTCTGGACTGTCTGTCGCGATTCGCCCAGATGCTGGAAAGCGTCGAACCACAGCGTGTGCGGGTCGTTGGCACTCATGCACTGCGCATGGCAAAAAACCGGAGGGCTTTTACCCAACCGGCCCGCCGCATTCTCGGCTCGCGGGTTGATGTAATCTACGGCCTCGAGGAGGCGCGACTGGTCTATCTGGGCGTCGCACATTCCCTCGCTGACGACGCCCAGTCACGTCTGGTCATCGACATCGGCGGAGGCAGTACTGAGCTCATCATCGGCCAGCGGTTTGAACCGCAGACGATGGAAAGCCTGCAGATGGGATGCGTCTCGTATGGCAAATCCTTTTTTTCACAGGGCAAGATCAGTCGCGGAAAATATCGCAAAGCCTACGAACAAGCCCGATCCCAGGTTTATGCTATTCGCCACCGGTTCCATTCAAAATGCTGGGAGGAGTGTGTTGGCGCTTCGGGAACGCTGCAGACCATTGAATCCATCCTTTCACAAAACGGCTGGGGGGAAGGCGGAATCGACCGGGATGGCCTGGCCGCACTGGAAAAGCGCTTACTCAAATTCAAGTTAATGGATGATATCCAGATCGAGGGCTTGGCCACCCAACGGCGCAATGTCATTCTACCTGGGGTGGCAATCGCCAGTGCGCTGTTTGACGTGCTGGGTATTACGCACCTGCGGACATCCAGAGGGGCACTAAGAGAGGGGGTCATCTACGACCTTATGGGTCGCCTCCGTCACGAGGATGTGCGCGAACGCACTGTAAACGCACTCATGCAGCGGTACGCTGTCGACACTGAGACGGCAGACATCGTCGAACGCCGGGCGCACACTATTTTTTCCGCCGTGCGTTCAGGCTGGCAGCTGACGACGAATGACTGGGAGTTACTGCATTGGCTTGCCCGCACCCATGAGATTGGCATGGCAATCGCACACAAGCATTTCAATCGCCACTCCGCCTACCTGCTGCGTAATGCAGACCTGCCCGGCTTTTCCCAAGAGGAACAGGAAATTCTCGCACTGCTTGCTCTGGGACAAAGGGGGAAGTTGGGGGCTCGCTTCTTTGCTGAAATAGCAGATAGTGAACTGCTAAGAATTCGTTATCTGCTGGGCATTATCCGCCTGGCAAGTCATTTTAAGTACGTGGAAACGCTAGAGAAATTACCAGATTTTTCCATCATTGCTGATGAAAATTCCTTGACCCTGGATTTTCCGAAAAGATGGCTGCAAGACCACCCGCTAACCACTCGGGAACTGTATGCAGAACAGGCTGTATTCAAGAAGATGGGGCTGACGCTGACCGTAAGCTGAGCTCGGTCGCAGCTGCCCAGCCGTTAGAGTCGCTCTTGAATGTCCCGCAGGTAATCAAGCAGGATCGCATTAACCGCATCCGATGCTTCCAGTTGCACCATATGCCCAGCGCCCGGAATCATGCGCGCCTCTCGCAACCCAGGAAAGATGGCCCGCATCAGGCCGATCGGATCATCGCCGTGAAATCCCTCCAGGTCGACATCGTGTTCACTGCCCAAAAAATAGGCAGGCACGTCGCTCTGCACGCCCTCAAAGGGTTTACGCTGCAGCCACTTCAGGTCAAAAGAGCGGTACCAATTGAGACCACCGGTAAAACCGCTGCGACTGTACTCTGAAACAAAAATCTCCATCTCAAGCTCAGACAACCATGGCCAGGGTAGTGGCGGTGGTTCCGCCATAGCATCAATATAGGTCGTACCCGGTGGATAGTTGAAGACATCAAAGTAATTGCCGGCGCCGCTGAGCGTGTGAAACACCTTGTGCAAGAATCGTCGCGGCTGCGCGGCCAGGTCCTCATCAGCTCGGGGCGGAATCCGGAAGTATTCAATGTGTAGAAAATGCTCCTCACCCATACGCTGGTATTCAGTGAGAGGAGATTCATCGGGGTTGTGAGGCGCAGCCGGATTTTCAAGCCCGATCACTGCAATGACCCGTTCCGGGTGGCGCAGGGTAAGGTCGTAAATAGCGAACGCACCAAAATCCAGGCCCGCAAACACCGCTCGCTCCTCCCCGATGTGATCCAATAATCCGAGCAAATCTCCGGTGATGTGATCAATATCGTACGCTGCCGGGTCAGCCGGCGCTTCCGTCTGCCCCATACCGCGCATATCCGGTGCAATCACACGATAGCCCGCTGCGGCCAGGGCACTGATTTGTCGGTGCCAGCTGAACCACAAATGGGGAAAGCCGTGGCACAGTACCACAGGAATGCCCTCCCCCTGTTCCACATAGTGCATGCGGATTCCGTTAATAGTCGCGTGGCGGTGTTGCCAGTCCATACATTAGATTTCCAAAACAAAAAAAGGCCACCGCTGGTGGCCTTCAATCACTATCACAGGGACTACAAGTCGTATCCGCGCTCGTCGTGCAGCACCAGGTCAAGGCCCTGAGTTTCCTCATCGGTGTCGATACGCAAGCCTACCATCATATCCACGAGTTTGAGAATAATGAACGAAGCAACCGCCGTGTAAACAAATGTAGCAACAACGCCGGTTGCCTGAACGGCGAGCTGGCCGCCGATACTGTCGATTCCATCAGAAAACCCGTTGCCACTGAAGATGCCTAGTCCAGTGGCACAGAATATCCCCACCGACAATGTGCCGAGAATACCCCCCACGCCATGCACCGGGAACACATCGAGGCTGTCATCCACTTTCAAGACATTTTTCAGATAGTTGGTGGCGAAGTAGCAGATCACTCCAGCGCTTAGACCGATGACGACTGCGCCCGCAGGCCCCACCGAACCGGATGCAGCTGTAATCGTACCCAGGCCAGCCACCATGCCGGTAACCATACCCAACACCGAAGGCTTACCGTGCCGCATCCATTCCATGGCCATCCAGGCAAGGGCACCGCAAGCAGCGGACAAATGGGTGACCAGCATCGCCATGGCAGCACTACTGTCCGCTGCCAATGCCGAACCCGCGTTGAATCCAAACCAGCCCACCCACAGCATACCGGCACCGGTTACAGTCATCGCCAGG
>PKCY01000038.1 GCA_002862985.1 Haliea sp. | reverse complement strand
TGCACTGGAAAGTGCATTGACAACCGAGACGCCCACACCGTGGAGGCCGCCGCTAAACTGATAGTTTTTATCGGAGAATTTTCCTCCCGCGTGGAGAGTACTGAGAATCACTTCCACCCCCGGCTTGCCCTGCTCCGGGTGAATGTCTACCGGCATACCACGACCATCGTCGGCCACAGTGACGGAGCCATCCTTATTTAAGGAAACGCTGATTTCGCTGGCGTGGCCGCCCAGCGCCTCATCGACACTGTTGTCGATGACCTCTTGAGCAAGGTGATTGGGGCGGGTCGTATCGGTGTACATACCGGGGCGTTTGCGCACCGGCTCAAGTCCCGTAAGGACTTCAATATCTTCAGCGGTGTATTGACTCATTGCTATAACTTTTCAAGTAATACAGGAAAATTGGAATTCAGGGCATTGTACATTGCGCGGTAAGCAAGGCGAGCTATAAGTAGCCACCCGAGCCTAATTCGACAACAAATTCAGTATCCCACACCCGAGACACGCCCGTTTCAATTTGCCCGTCACTGCGCAATTGAAGCCAGCGATAACCCGGTGGCTGGTTGTCTGCCTCGAAATTTTCACACCCGGCTGCAAACTGCACACACGTTGAGGGCGATGCCAGCAGCCGGACACCATTGCGAAGGCTATCTATTTCCTGGTGAACATGGCCCCAGAGCACGCCCTTAACGCCCTGATAGCGATCGAGAACATCGAAAAATGCACCGGCGTCGGCTACCATTTGTTCGTCCAGCCACTGACTACCAATCTTCACCGGTTGGTGGTGCAGGCAAACCAGAGTATAAAGCTCTTCGGTTTGCGCCGCCTTCAAACTCTGATCAAGAAACGCAAGCTCCTCTTCGCCCAGCCCCCCTCCAACCTGCCCTGCAATCTGTGAGTCCAGCAGCAGAATCTGCCACCGGGACACTCGAATCTCGCCACACAGAGAAGCAGAGCTAGCGGCGACAGCTTCCATGGCAGAGCGACTGTCGTGGTTGCCCGGCAGCCAGTAATTGGCCTCGGTAAGCTGATTTAAGTAGCCCTGTAACCTACCATATGCTTCTGGTGCTCCACCATCGGAAAGATCGCCGGTGGCCAGTAGCAAGTCCACGGCGGAACGTTCTTTTTTTACAAGATCTATGACCGCCTGCAGTGAGTGGTCAGTATCCATACCCAATAACGTGCCACCAAGTGACTTGCACAAGTGGGTATCGGTCAATTGCACGATACGGACGATTTCGCCCTGGGCATCGATAGATTGACAACTGTGTCGGGACTGTGACATGAGGTCCTGGCCGACTTACCGAATCAAATGCCCGCCACGGGAGCGGTGACATCGAGATCGGCACGTCCGTTTTGCAGACAGTGTTCCAGCCAGTCCGCTAGAAAGCGGTTTTGCTGGTATTTCTCATTTTGCGCGAACATTTGCCTGTTGGGGTATTGGTAACGGGCTGCTACCTTGCGGTGAGATTGGAACATTCCCACTTCGAGCATACGGGCGTCGTGATAGGCTCGCACCTCGATCCGCAGCAGGCCCAACCATCGGGATTCGCCACGTTGCTGATTAAGTTGAAATATGGTGGTGTAGCGACAGCGTTCCACCACATTTAGGCGAACCCTGGCAGAACCCACCAGCAAACCCCGCGTATTGCAGTTTTCATAATCGGGGAAAAGTCGCAGCAGGCGGGCATAGTTGGCCTCACACAGTGCGTGCAGTTCGATTAAGCTCAACTTGAATGTCTTGTTCTTCAGTTTCTGCAAAGCCAATTCCAGAGCCCTTAGCCATATGGGTTGCGTAAAAAAGCGCTATCGTCTGGACACAAGATACTCAGCGATAGCTTCCATCTAGCCACTACGATGGCACAAACAGAGAGTGACTGCACCTTTTCCTTCTGGTTTGAGTGCATGCACAGGACGCCAGAGGCTGCTAGACTGCCGTCTATTGAAAACCGCATCCATGCCTTTGAGGATTATTGCATGAAAACATTGGTTGTCGCGCTCTCGTCGATGGCACTTTTCCTCTGGTCTTTTTGTTTACACGCGGACTCCCTGCGCGATATCTACGAACTGGCACTGGAAAATGACGCCCAGCTGAGGGCCGAGGAAGCCGTCTATCTGGCAAGGCGCGAGACTGAAAACCTCAGTCGATCAGCGCTATTGCCACAGGTGTCTGCCCGCTATTCCTACCAGAATTCAGATACTGACACCGATGCTCAGGGCCCGGTTTTTATCAACAACGAAAGATTCATCATTGAAGATACATTCACTAACCGTGACACCCATACCGACGGTTACGCGATATCGCTTAACCAAGCGCTATTTGACCTGTCGGCCTGGTTCAGCTTCCAATCCGGAAAGGAAATCACCAAAGAGGCCGAGGCCACCTTCGCCTCCAACCAACAAAACCTGATCGTCCGGGTCGTAGAGGCCTACTTGCTGGTACTGCGCTCGCAAGACAACCTTGCTGCCTCTCAAGCGCAGGAGCGCGCCTTTGAGCGGCAACTGGAGCAGACTCAACAACGCTTCGAAGTCGGCCTCATCGCTATTACTGACGTGTTTGAAGCGCGGGCAGCCAGGGACCTGTCTCAAGTTAACCGCATTGTGGACGAGAATAACGTGTCGGTTGCACTGGAGCGCCTGTCCGTACTGACCGGCCAGCCGCAACACAACCTGAATGTGCTGATTGAAGACTTCAAAATACTACCGCCAGACCCGCTTGATCGCGCCGCATGGGTGGATTTTTCGCTGGCGAACAACTTCGCGTTGCAGGCATCCAGGTACAAGGAAGAAGCATCGCGCCAGAACGCCAAAGCATTCCAAATGGAACATGCTCCGACGGTTAGCGGCGGCTATGAGTACTCCGACTTTGATACCGATGGTTCCATAAAGGAGCAACCCATAAATGACCTCACTGCGCCACCAAAAAGCAGTCGGCAAGAAAATATGTGGCAGATCAGTGTCAACGTTCCTTTGTACAGTGGAGGCGCTATCAGCGCCAACCGGCGCAAAGCCGCTCAGGAATTTAACGCGTCCCGGGAAGAGCGCATAAACCTGACACGCAAAGCGGTAACCAACACCCGATCCCTGCACATGACAGTATTGAGTGACGTTTCACGTATCGCCGCACGCAAACAGAGTATTATTTCCTCAAAGAGCTCGCTGGATGCCACACAGGCAGGTTATGAGGTGGGTACTCGCAATGTGGTGGACGTTCTGAACGCGCAGAATATTCTGTTCCAGGCGGAGCGGGATTATGCCAACAGCCGCTATGATTATATTCTCGACCTGATGCGCCTGAAGGAACAGGCAGGATTACTCAGCCCGGAGGACGTGCTCAAACTGGATTCTTTTCTGGTACCGCCCTCTTCACCAACGGCTACTTCCGTAACCGGACCCAAATAGAGGCGCCGCATTGGCGCCTGTTTATCTTATCGATTTGCCCACTGCTGACCAACCGGGGGGTAAAACCACTAACTTGTCAGCCCCTATCGCCCTCAGAGTTGTCACACTATGATCCCCGACTTGCCCACCGATATCGATCAGATCAAAGGTTTTCTGGCGGAAGATGAAGCGCAGGCATTGTATCAACAGGCCCTGCAAACCAGCATCGCAGGTCCGGTATTGGAAATTGGTAGCTACTGCGGCAAGTCCACAATTTATCTGGGACTGGCATGTCGCATCAACAACAGCACGGTATTTGCCCTGGACCACCACCGCGGCTCTGAAGAACACCAGCTGGGCGAATTTTTCCATGACCCGGACCTCTACGACGCCGGTGAAGACATCATGGATAGTTTCAAAGAGTTTCGTCGCAACATTCGCCGGGCGGGGCTAGATGAGGTGGTCGTGCCTGTCGTAGCCGGGTCAAAATCTGCGGCGAGACACTGGCAGACACCACTGGCGATGGTTTTTATAGACGGTGGCCACAGCCTGGAGGCCGCCCTTACTGACTACCGTTGCTGGATGCCTCACCTGCAACGCGGCGGTGTACTGGCAATTCACGATTTGTTTGCCGACGCCTATGAAGGCGGCCAAGCACCCTACGCGGTATATCGAATGGCGCTGGCATCCGGGCTCTTTGAGAACCTTGGCCAGGTTAACAGCCTGGGTTTGTTGCGACGGCTGTAGTCGGCGGTATACGCCCTAATCAACCAGGATGCGACGCTCGCGCGCATCTCCGCGCTCTTCTTCCAACAGACGCACACTGCAAAACAGCCCGGAGGCCGCTGTGTGTTTAGTGAGCGCATCTGCAGCCAGCATAATCGCACCTGCGGTCCAGGTGGGTCTTTCATCTGGCCACAGCAGGTCTTCAACCAGCTGGTAACCAGTCCAGTAAGAGCCGTCACTGGTACGCCACTGCTGCAGCCAACTGTAAACCTCTACTGCACGCGCATGGTCATCAGCAGCCAGCAAGGCCATGACCAGTTCGCAGGACTCCGCCACGGTCACCCAGGGCTGCTGCTTTTCGCAGCGACACCCTAATTTATCCTCTACAAATTCGTCCCATCGCGCTGCCAATCGCGCGCGGGCATCTGCCCCGGAGTAAACGCCTGTGAGCACGGGATAGAACCAGTCCATGGAGTAACGCGATTTGCTTTCCCAGGTGCGATCAAAGCGTTCGGGCTTTTGCCTCAGCGCGATACCCAGCTGATCACGTGCGCCCAGCCAGTGCCGGCGCTCCTCGCCCAAAGTGACGGCAATATTGTGTGCACATTCCAGGCTTTTAAAAATTGAACTACAGCCAGTCACCAGAGCGTCGCCCTTGGGTTTGCCGGCAGCATCCACCGCCCAATCAATGTCACCGTGCGCAGATTGGAGCGTCAATACGAACGCGATCGCGCTGTCGACCATCGGCCACATAGCACTGAGAAAATCACTGTCTTCACTGATGAGATAGTGGTGCCATACGCCGGTAGCAATATAAGCGACAAAGTTGCTTTCCCTTCGCTGGGTATTGTCGATCTCCTGCCCTCGATAGGATGCCCACCAGCTACCGTCTTCCAACTGCATCTGAGCGAGCCATTCGTAGGCTTTGCGGGCCGCGTTCAGTTCTCCGCCAATGGACAGCCCCATTGCAGACTCAACGTGATCCCAGGGATCGGTGTAACCCCCCTCAAACCAGGGAATCTCACCACTTTCCTGTTGGCAATTTAGAATAAATTGCACCGTCGGTCGCAAAAACTCTTCGGGGTAAAGCCCTCGGCTAAGATACAGTCCACTCACGAAGCCGTCTCCTTACGAAAGTACATCACCACACTCTTGCCCATGATCGGGTTCATGCTTTTCTCCAGTATCCGGGTCAGTGCCGGATTTTCCATCAAGTCCCACACCAGCATGCGGTGGTACTGTTTCACCAACCAGTTTGTGTCCTGGCTATTCCAGAACAGACACTTAAGCCACCAAAAGGGCACATGCAAGGCATGTGCCCAATGGCGAGAATAGTGCTTAAAGCCAATGTGCTCTATCTCACTGCGCAGTTCATCCCCGCGAAAGATTCGCAGGTGCCCGCCGGGTACCTGATAATAGCCCTCACTAAGCGCCCAGCAGATTTTTTCCGGCCAGCGCCTGGGTACGCTCGCGCAAAATAGGCCGCCGGGCTTGAGCACTCGCTCGATTTCACGCAAAGCACCCATGTAATCTGGGATATGCTCCAGCACCTCGCTGCAGATAACTTTATCGAATGTGCTATTGGCAAAAGGCAATTCAAGCGCACTGGCGGATGACAAGCCAAAAGACTTCCTCGCATTGTCCGGCTCTGCGAAACTGGCGTAACGTTCGCGCGTTATTTTGAGATCCTTCAGTGACAAATCGACACCGATGGAATGTACGTTCGCCTCCGCATAAGCAGAGATAACATGTCGGCCTTCGCCGCAACCCAGGTCTAACACTATATCGCCTGCCTCCAACGGCAGGCGTGTAAAATCAACCGTTTTCATTAGCCAACACCTGCCGGTAATACATAGTCATCTGACCGGCACAGACTCGCCAGCAAAAATTATCCTCGATGCGTTTTTTCCCTCTCGCCCCAAGCTCGGCACGCGCCAGGGGATCCTTTAGCAAACTATCAATTGCCTCCTCCAGAGCCTCGACGCTCTTGGCCGGAACAATCACACCGGCATCTCCGACTACTTCTGGAAGAGCGCCGCCATCGGTGGATACTACCGGGACTCCACAGGCCATCGCTTCGCCTGCCGGAAGACCAAAACCCTCGTAGACAGAAGGTATAACTGCTATCGCAGCTTCGGCGTAGTAGCGCACCATCTGTTGAGTACTTATGCCATTCACAAATCGCACTTTGTCGGCGATGCCCAAGCGCTGAACGAGCTTTTCCGTCTTGCCGCCTGGGTTTGGCTTGCTAATCAATAGTAATTCCAGGTCCGGATAACGCACAAGCAAGCTTGCATAAGCGTGGAGCAGATACCGTAAGCCCTTGAGCGGTGCATCAGCGGAGCAGGTCGCCATCAGCCGCAGTGGATTGCGAGGTATATCCGGCACAGGCTTAAAAACTTCAATGTCGATGCCATTGTGAGCGAGGCTGATGCCCGCGGGCTGCAGGCCGAAATCTCGGGCGATATCCTGGCGAGAACAATCCGAGACCGTCACAATATTGCGCAGTTGCTTGATCACTTTCTTCTGCATCTTAAGAAAAGAGTGCCAGCGCCGTATGAACAGACGCTCTTTAAAGCTCCGTGCAGCACTCAGGGCAATGCGTAAGTCACTGGTGATCGGATGATGCACCGTCGTCACCAGGGGGAGACCCATTTTCTGGATTTCGAGCATGCCGTAACTCAGGCTCTGATTGTCGTGGATCAAGTCGTAGTTGTTTCCGTGCTGGCGCAGGTATTTTACTGCTCGTCGGCCGAAGGTCCGTGGCTCGGAAAAACCGCCGGTAAGCTGGCTCAGCCACTCAATAATATTGCTCATGGACTTCAGGTGATGGGGTCTCAGTGAACTCAATCCATTTACAAACAAATCCATGCTGGGCAACTGGATGAGACGAACGCGCGGGTCGAGGTGCGGATAGGGAGGGCCGGAAATAACATCAACCGTGTGGCCCGCCTCTACCAGCGCCTTACTCAAATATCTTAAGTAGACGCCCTGCCCACCCCCATGGGGTTGGCTGCGATAACCAAGCAGTGCAATACGCAGGGGGCTCTCCGCCATTACCGGCGCGGATAGTCTCTCCGGATCGACCGCTGGCGGTGTCTCTGCCTGCATTGTTTCAAGATGCGGGATAGTGGCTTCCTCATTAAAGAGTGAAACGAACGTGTATGCGCGGGGTTAAAACGCTGGTTTTCGCGGATCAGAGCACCGTAATGCACCAATTTCCCCGAGACCCCCAGCAAAAGGGGCTAGATTTTAATCACCTACTGGTCAAAAATCCACCCCTTATACCCACAGTGGGGTAAAGCCCACAATTCCAGCACGTGTTCGCCAGCCACACCGATAAGCCGCTATAATCGCCAACTTCGTCACCAGGAAATACAATAATGATAGCGAAAGCCTATAAGGGCCTTATTCTCGCCGGCGGATCGGGTACTCGCCTGCATCCTCTCACCAGCACCGTCAGCAAGCAGCTAATGCCCATTTATGATAAACCCATGATTTATTACCCGTTAGCAACACTCATGCTCGCCGGGATTCGGGATATTCTGATAATCACCACGCCCCGGGACCACGTCGCCTTCAGCGAATTGCTCGGAGACGGCTCAAACTGGGGGGTAAATATAAGCTACACCTTGCAACCCAGCCCGGATGGGCTGGCCCAGGCCTTCATTCTAGGGGAGGAATTTATTGGCAACTCTCCCGCCAGCCTGGTGCTGGGCGATAATATATTCTACGGTGGCGGATTCTCACAGAAACTGACCAACGCCGCGAATCGGGACACGGGCGCGTCAGTGTTCGCTTACTATGTCCAGGATCCAGAGCGTTACGGAGTAGTCAGCTTCGACGAAAATGGTGTTGCTGAGAATATTGAGGAAAAGCCCACAAATCCACGCTCTCATTACGCCGTCACCGGCCTCTACTTCTACGACAACGATGTCATTGATATCGCCAAGGCGGTGCAGCCATCCCATCGCGGCGAACTGGAGATCACAGATATCAATAAGGTTTACCTCGAACGAGGCGATATGCGTGTGGAAGTAATGAGTCGAGGCACAGCATGGCTGGATACCGGAACGCATAACTCACTACTTGATGCGGCCAATTTTATCCGGGTAGTGGAAGAGCGTCAGGGCCTAAAAATCGCCTGCCCCGAAGAGGTCGCCTATCGCAAGGGCTACATAAGCGCAGAGCAATTGTTGGCGCTAGCCAAACCATTGGAAAAAAGCGGCTACGGTATATATTTGAAAAACCTGCTCAACGATGACGGGGCGGTCTTTGCATGAAGTTTGTAGAAACGCCACTAAAAGACGTATACGTGGTCGAACCGAAAGTCTTCGGCGATTCACGTGGCTTTTTCATGGAAACCTGGAATGAAGAAACGTTTCAGGTAGCCGGTTTTGATCTCAAGTTTGTACAGGACAACCACAGCCGGTCTGCACACGGCATCCTGCGTGGGCTGCATTTTCAGATGGAACACACGCAGGGAAAACTAGTGCGGGTGACTTCCGGCGAGGTCTTCGATGTAGCAGTCGATCTGCGGCGCAGTTCACCCACCTTGGGTCAGTGGTTTGGTGTCAGCCTCAATGCAGAAAATCATCGCATGTTGTGGGTCCCACCAGGGTTTGCCCACGGCTTTTATGTCACCTCTGACTACGCGGATTTCATCTACAAGTGCACCGACATCTATCACCCCGCTAGCGAACAATCTCTAGCGTGGAATGATCCTACTGTAGGGATCGAGTGGCCAGTACCGCCGGGTGAAGAACCGCAGCTTTCCGACAAAGATGCTCAAGGACTAAATTGGAATGACGCGCCACGTTTCGACTGAGTAGTAGTGAGAAAATTGCCGGCTTACAGACTGACGTGGAATTTTCAGCGCCGGCAAGTCTTTACCGTTGCTATTATTTTGGAAGCAAGGGTTGCCACCATTCCTCGTTGGACAAGTACCAATCCAACGTGCGCTGCAACCCTGTTTCAAAACTCTCGTGGGGCGAATATCCCAATTCCCGGGTAATCCTGCCTGCATCAATCGCATAACGCCAATCGTGTCCGGCACGGTCTTCTACAAAGTTAATAAGATCGCGGGCGCTGCCACCAGTTGCACCGGGTGCAGCAGCAAAACGCTCTGCCAACGAGGGGTCTTCGGCAAAGCGAGCGTCCATCTGATCGCACAACAAATGCACGATATCCAGATTGTTCCACTCATTGTTACCGCCGATATTATAGGTCTCGCCCACCTCGCCTTTTTGTAATACCAACTCGATGCCGCGGCAATGATCCTCCACGTACAACCAGTCACGAATGTTGCTACCATCGCCGTAAACGGGCAGCGGGCGCCCGCGCAGAATATTGGTAAGACACAAGGGAATCAGTTTTTCCGGGAAGTGATAGGGGCCATAATTATTGGAACAGTTACTGGTACTAACCTGCAGGCCGTAGGTGTGATGATAGGCGCGCACCAGATGATCTGAGGCCGCCTTACTGGCCGAGTAGGGCGAGTTTGGCTCATATTTTTGCTGCTCGTGAAATCCCGGCGCATCAATACCAAGCGAACCGTAAACCTCATCAGTGGAAACATGGTGGAATCGGTGAGGCTGTGACTTGCCGCCCGACAACCAAATTTCGCGTGCCGCTTTTAGCAGCGTGTACGTGCCCACGATATTGGTTTCGATAAAGGCATCGGGGCCGGTGATCGACCGATCTACATGACTCTCGGCGGCAAAATGTACAACGGTATCAACACCGTGATCACGCAGCGCCTGCAGTATCGCGTCGTAGTCGCAGATATCGGCGTGAACAAAGCTGAAATTGGTATTGCCGTCCAGGGCAGCAAGATTGGCACGATTACCGGCATACGTGAGTGCATCGTAACCCACTACTTTGTCTTCAGGATGATTCTGAATCCAGTAATGCACAAAATTCGCGCCAATAAAACCAGCAGCCCCGGTTACCAACAGGGATTTAGCCATTCGTCTTTTCCTTTAAGTCGATGAGCATAGCGCGCAGTTGTCGGCGCCAATGGATACCTTCAAGAGCAAAATCGCGCCAGCTACTCGTTTTATCCAGCACGCTGTATGCCGGGCGCTGTGCCGGCGTCGGATACTCCACGGCAAGTATGGGCCGCACTTTTACAGGCCTTGATAATAGTCCCAGCGCAAGCGCTTCTTCATTTATCGCGACAGCAAAGTCATACCAGCTACAAACTCCGGCGTCACTCCAATGGTAGACCCCGCTCAGCTGTGACTGTCCCGCCGCGGCCCAGGCCGCTTCTGCGAGCCCGTGTGCCCAGGTGGGCGTTCCCACCTGATCAGCCACTACGGCCAGTTCATCGCGTTCACTCATTAGTCGCAACATAGTTTTGACGAAGTTATTACCAAAGCTGGAATACACCCACCCCGTGCGCACAATAAGCACGTTCGGATCGGCATTTTGTACCCCGTTCTCGCCCGCTAGCTTGCTACGTCCGTACTCGCCCAGTGGCGCCGTGGCTGACTCCGGTGTATAGGGTGTGGATGAATCTCCGTCAAATACAAAATCAGTCGAGATGTGAATGAGCCTGATGCCGCGCTCGACACAGGCCCGCGCCAAAACCGTGGGGCCCTCTGCGTTCCCACGCGCCGCGGCTTCCGGCTCAGATTCCGCATTGTCCACCGCTGTATACGCAGCAGCGTTAATAACCAAACCAGGAGCCACGCTGGCAAGCGATTTTGCAACGGCCGCAGCGTCAGCTATATCGAGCTGCGCTCTTGTCAGCGGCGCGCACTGTATGTCTGCCGCAGCAGTACGCTGCAGCTCCTGACCAAGCTGTCCACCTGCGCCGACAATCAATACTGTTTGTTCCAAACGTTTACCTCTTTATCTGCGGGACCAACCACGCCCAGGCGCATGCTCACTCAGATCCCATTTTCGAAAATCTGTTTCTGCCCAGGCTGTCAGATTGACATTGAGGCAGAACACCCGAATTAGGCCACGGGCTCCCGCCAGTGACTGTTCTCGCTGCGATTACCTTGCACCGAATCAAAGTACATGGATTGCAATTTCTCGGTCAGCGGACCACGACTACCACTCCCGATAGTACGACCATCAAGTTCTCGAATGGGAACCACTTCAGCCGCCGTTCCAGTGAAGAATGCTTCATCCGCGATGTACATTTCATCTCGAGTGATCCGTTTTTCGCGAACCTTATAACCCAGCTCTTTCGCCAGCTCAAAAATAGTATCCCGCGTAATGCCCTCCAAACAGGAGGTCAGGTCGGGGGTATAAATTTTGTCATTGCGAACCATAAAGACGTTTTCGCCGCTGCCCTCTGCCACGTAACCCTCGTTATCCAGCATCAGGGCTTCCTCAGCACCGCTGTCCAATGCTTCACGCAGGGCCAGCATCGAATTAATATAATTGCCATTAGCCTTGGCCTTACACAGAGCGATGTTCACATGGTGACGAGTGTAGGAGGAAGTACGAACCTTGATCCCCCGATCGCGGGCGTCAGGGTCCATGTAGGAGGGCCACTCCCACGCCGCCACCATTACATGTGTCTGCAGGTTGTCGGCGCGCAGGCCCATACCCTCGGATCCATAAAAACACATGGGACGCAAATACCCTTCTTCCAGACCATTGAGCCGCACGACATCTTTCTGCGCTTGATTCAACGTCTCTTTGTCGAAGGGCATGGGCATCATCAGAATTTGAGCCGAGCGGAACAGACGGTCCGTATGTTCCTTGAGGCGAAAGATGCAAGTGCCATTATCGGATGTCTTGTATGCACGTACACCCTCAAAGACGCCCAGGCCGTAGTGAAATGTGTGCGTCAACACGTGTACCTTGGCATCTCGCCAGGGAACCATCTCTCCATCCATCCAGATTAGACCATCACGATCGGCCAGATTCATCACATCACTCCTGTTCATTCATTCGTTGTAGCATTTAGGTAAGGCGCAAATAATTGCTGCCATTTAGCGCCAACCGCAGCGCGCTCTTCCGCAAAACTACCCGGCGCGACAACATCGGTTTGTTGCTGCAGAGAAAGTTGGTGGACAGCCGAGCGATAGGCAAGGTAGGCCTGCGTGAGCGCGTCACACTCTTTTCGCTCAAACAAACCTTCCCGACCCAGGGTCTCAAGAATGCGCACATTATCGGACCAGCGCGCCAGCTCAGGCTCGCGGTGGGACCATGCCAAGACCGCGTATTGCACCATAAATTCTATATCGACGATACCTCCATCACCCTGTTTTAGGTGAAATTCCCCTTCTTCAGAACGCGCATTGGGTAGGAGGTGCTTGCGCATTTTTTGACGCATCGCCTGCACGTCACGCGCCAGTAAAGCGGAGTCTCGTCGTTGACAGAGAATCGCCATCCGCAGCTCACTCACTCGTTCAGCTACTTCGGTGTCGCCTGCGACGAAGCGCGCACGCACCAGGGCCTGATGCTCCCAGGTCCATGCAGCGCCCTGCTGATAGCCTCGAAACCCCTCAACAGTGCTGACCAACATGCCCGACTCGCCCGAGGGGCGCAGGCGCATATCCACCTCGTAAAGCTGCCCCATAGCCATACGAGTCTCCAGAATATGAATGATGCGCTGACCAAGGCGGGTGTAGAACACGACATTGTCGATACTCTGCGCGCCGTCAGTTGCGCCCCCCTGACTTGCCTCGTAAATAAACACCAAATCCAGGTCCGAGCCGTAGCCGAGCTCAATCCCGCCGAGCTTGCCGTAAGCAAAAATAGTGAACCCCGAGCCGTTGACGTCTCGACCTGGTTGGCCATATTTTTGTGTCACGTTTGCCCATGCAATCGCAAGTACCTGTTCCAGTATCACTTCAGCAATCCAGGTCAATTTGTCACTGACCTTCATTAGGGGTAACCGTCCGATCAACTCACTGGCCGCGACGCGCAACACCTGGGAGGACTTAAAGTACCGCAACGCATCCATCTGAGCTTCCAGGTCGTCTACCGCCAGCCGAGCCACCTGCTGGCGCAACTCATCCTGCAGCAGCGACTTGTCGGGCGCTGTGTAGAGGCTCGTCCTATCCAGCAGCTCATCCAGCAGCACTGGATTCTTGGCCATTTGTTCCGCTATCCACGGGCTGGCGGCGCACAGTCGTACCAGCTCCTCCAGCGCCTGTGGATTTTCAAACAACAACATCAGGTAAGCGCTGCGTCGCACGACCGCAACGACCAGCGGCAACACTCGCTGCAGAGTGTGGTCGGGAGTGCCCGGTTGAGCGCCCGCCTCACCAGGGCCAGTTCGAGCCACCTCGACACAGGCCCGCAACAACTGCGGCATAAATTGATCCAGCCGCTGACGCCCCTCGGGCTGTAACGTCATTACGCGAGCACTGCCCACCAACACTTGAAGCGCCTGCAACGTCTCCGATGGGAGTGCATAGCCCGCGGCAATCAGCGATTCTTCACTGAGACCTTCGCCCCACAGCGACACTTCATCATCCACCGTCCGGTCGTCTTCTTCGGGTGCAGCAATCAACTCGTTAAAGTGGCCTGCAACCCTCTGTCGATGGCCATCCAGGACAGAGCGGTAATCTTCCCAGCTGCCAAATCCCATGACGGTAGCCATCGCGATGCGTGGCAACTCTTCTGTGGGCAAATTCTGACTCTGTTTGTCCTGGTAACCCTGAATCGCGTGCTCACTGTCGCGTAAAAAAAGGTAAGCGGCCCGCAGCTCTATCGCCACCGATCGCGGTAAACATACCAGGGCTACACATTCATCAAGAATCACAAGCAATTCACGCTGCTGCAGCGCCCGGTCGCGACCACCACGAATCAACTGAAAGCACTGCGCGATAAATTCCACCTCGCGAATGCCGCCGTGACCCAGCTTGACGTCGTCCTCCAGCCCGCGCCTACGCACCTCAGTACTGATCATGTTTTTCATGCCGCGCAGACTTTCAATGACACCGAAATCCACGTACCTGCGGTAAACGAACGGGCGCAGCATTGCCATCAATTCAGCAGCGCGCTCAGGGCCGCCGGTGACAGGACGGGCCTTAATCAAGGCGTAACGCTCCCAGTCTCGCCCCTGATGCTGATAGTAATCCTCCAGCGCAGAGAAGTTGTGCACTAGTGCGCCACTCTCACCGTAGGGGCGCAAACGCATATCCACACGGAACACAAAACCTTCCGCAGTGACCTGATCCAGAGCGTTGATAAGCGCCTGTCCCACACGAGTGAAAAACTCTTCGTTGCTGAGGGACTGGTCCTGGCTGTCAGTTTGCCCCGACTCCGGGTAAGCAAAAATCAAATCGATATCGGATGACACGTTCAGCTCGCCGGCACCCAGCTTGCCCATTGCGAGCACGATCAACTGCTGCGCTGCACCGCTCTCCCGCCCCCGGGGCACGCCGAAACGGCGCTCTAAATCAGCCTGGCAATAATTCAATGATTCAACAATCGCTGCCTCTGCTAACAGAGAGGTATCGCGCATAGTTTCCAGGGTATCCGCCAGACGGCAAAAATCGCGCCAGACGATTCGCAACATATGCCGACCACGATACTGCCGCAGTACCGAGAACCGTTCGGCATGATCTACTGATAACCGCGCTTGTAATTCCTCGCGAAATACCTCAGCAGGTAGGGATTGCTGCAAGCAACCACTGGATACCAACTCCAATAGCCACTCGGGCCTGCGTTGCACAAGGTCGGCTATAAAGGGACTGCAGGCCAACAATCGTGGCAGCTGAATCCATTCGGGAGAGTTCGCGAGCGCTGCGGTTAGCTCATCAGCGAGCGCGCCATCCGTGCGCTCGAGAACGCCATCCCAGACGCGCTGCGCTGCGCCAGCCAGCGAATCTGGCAAGTCAGAAGCATATAAGCGCATGGCGTCTCAGGGCTCTCATAGAATGAAGATTCAGATGTCCAGCTGCGGAGCGACCCGCATCACTTCCTCAATGGTAGTCTCTCCCCGTGCCACCCGTGCCGCTCCGCTCAGGCGCAACGTACGCATACCTTCACCCATGGCAATTTCGCGGATACGGGCAGTTTCCAGCTGCGGTTTAATCTGCGCCTGCACCGCCCTTGTATTCACCAGCACTTCATAAATACCCTGCCGCCCGACATAGCCGGTATCACGACACTTCGGGCAGCCTACCGGTTGCGCGACCTGCTTCGGTGGCTCTATTTCCCATGGCTGCGTCAACTGCTGCCAGGCATCCAGGTCCAGTTCACCCATCTCCTTACAGTCCGGACAAAGAATACGCACCAAACGCTGGGACATGATCCCACGCACCGTCGCTTTGATCAGGTAAGCAGGTGCGCCCAGCTCAAGAAGCCTGGAAATAGAACTGGGGGAATCGTTCGTATGCAAGGTAGATAACACCAGGTGTCCGGTCAGGGCTGCCTGAATGGCCATGTTGGCAGTTTCCAGATCACGGATCTCCCCCACCATAATGATATCCGGATCCTGTCGCATCAGCGCCCGTACACCAGCGGAAAAATCCAGGTTTATGGTATGGTTCACCTGCATCTGATTAAAGGCTCCCTCGACCATCTCGATCGGATCCTCGATAGTGCATACATTGACTTCCGGCTGCGCTAACTGGCGCAGGGTGGAATACAAAGTTGTCGTTTTTCCCGAGCCGGTAGGCCCAGTGACTAACACGATGCCGTTACCGTTAGCTGTCATCTCGTGCCAGTTCTGCAAATCATTATCCGCCAGGCCCAACTGTTCAAAGCTGCGCTGCAGAACGTCCGGATCAAAAATTCGCATCACCAACTTTTCCCCGAACGCGGTAGGCAACGTCGCCAGGCGCAACTCCACCTCGTTGCCATTGGGCGTACGCGTCTTGAGACGACCATCCTGGGGCCTTCTCTTCTCTGCAACATCCATCCGTCCGAGTATTTTTACGCGACTACTGACGGCAGCACAGACCTGAGCCGGCAGTTCGTAAACGGCGTGTAAAACGCCATCAATACGAAAGCGGACATTGCCCACCTCGCGCCTTGGTTCAATGTGGATGTCACTTGCGCGCTGCTCAAATGCGTACTGCAGCAGCCAGTCGACGATTTTTACGATGTGCTGGTCATTGGCATCTGGCTCTGCCGCTGCCCCTATCTCGAGCATTTGTTCAAGATTACCCATGCCAACGCCGCCTTTGCCCTCCGGCGTACGCGCCCCGCGCACCGAGACCGCCATGCTGTAAAACTCGCCGGTGTGTCGCGTTATGTCCCGCGGATCCGCGAGCACGCGGCGTATGGGCTTGCGCAATACATGCTCAAGGTTGGTTTCCCAGGATCGTATGCAGGGTTCTGCGCTGGCGATGACAACCTCATCTTCATTCACCTCCACCGCGAGAATACGATGCCGCTCAGCGAACGCCCTGGACATAACGTCGGCCACAGCCGACACATTAATCTTCAGGGGATCAATGCGATACACCGCCTGCTCGACTCGGGCGCCCAACCAAGTCAGCAGGCGTTCCATGGTCAAAATGGCTCCCGGCTCCGATGCAACAGCTAACTTCTGTTCTGCAAGGAATACCAGCGGGTGCACCTTGAGCTGAGCGGAGAGTCCAACTCGGCTCTCGTCTTCATCACTAAGGAGGCCATCGACTTTCAAATCCTGAGCCAGCACGGGCAGGCTCAGTCGGTACTCCAGTAACTGCTCGCTAAAATTGCTTGTCATAATCAATCAGGCCGAGTTCGAGAGGGTAGATCGCATCAAAAGCATGCTAACACAGTGAGCCTGAAACCCGGTCTACTCGCGCGGCCCAATCACCCCCAAAACGCCGAAAAGTTTGGCCGAAACAGTTTTTTTTGTGACATCTGCAAATCCAGACCCTAGAATGGCGGCAAGCTGACTGACAGGAGATCACGATGGCAATTCTCAGCCCCCTGGGCAATTTATTTGGACGCTCCCCAATTGGGCCGATCCAAGAACATATGGCATTGGCAGACACGGCCGCGCAACTGGTTCCTGACCTCTTTCGCGCAACGGCGGCGGATGACTGGGATCAGGCCGGGCAGGTACACAAAGAGATTGTTGCAGCGGAGGCCGCGGCAGACAAGCTGAAGCGTTCCGTACGCCGACATTTGCCTAACAGTCTTTTTCTACCGGTACCGCGATCTGATTTGCTGACATTAGTGGGAATACTGGATCACGTTGCCAATACCTCCAAAGACATCGCCGGCCTGGTAATCGGCCGCCGAATCCGCTTTCCAGAGTCACTGCAAGACGGCATTATCGAGCTCGCAGAGGCTTCAGCTGCCACCTCACGTCAGGCCCTAAAAGCCATTCAGGAACTCGACGAGCTACTGGCCGTCGGGTTTACCGGTCGCGAAGTGAAAAATGTGGAAGGCATGCTCAAAGCGCTGGACAAGCTGGAGGGCGTTACCGACAAACTGGCCATACGTCTGCGCGCAAAACTCTTCAAAATCGAGGGCGACCTTCCCCCTGTGGAGGCCATGTTTCTTTATCAAATAATTACTCTCAATTGCAAGGTTGCCGACGATGCGGAAAGCGTTGGCGATCGTCTGCAAATATTAATGGCCAAGTAGTAACCGAAAGTAAGAAGGATTGAGTATGGAGATCATTGCGCAGTACGGCAGTATATTTCTTATCATGGCCTGCGTGTTTGGTTTCTTTATGGCTTGGGGTATCGGGGCCAATGATGTGGCCAATGCGATGGCCACATCTGTGGGCTCGAAAGCTTTAACGTTAAGGCAGGCCATTCTTGTCGCCATGATATTTGAGTTTCTCGGTGCCTACTTCGCGGGCGGCGAGGTCACCGCCACCATTCGCAAAGGTATCATCGATCCGCAAGTTATGAGCAACCACCCGGAGTTGTTGGTTTATGGCATGCTGTCGGCGCTATTGGCAGCAGGTACCTGGCTGATGATAGCCAGCATCAAGGGTTGGCCCGTCTCCACCACCCATTCAATCGTCGGTGCGATTGTCGGGTTTGCGTCCGTAGGCATTTCTATCGACGCGATTTACTGGGGCAAAGTGAGCACTATTGTCGCCAGCTGGGTGGTGTCGCCACTGATGGCCGGCACCATTTCCTTCGGTTTGTTTATGAGCGTCAAAACGCTCATTCTGGATACCGACGATCCTTTTCATCGGGCCAAGAAATACATCCCCATTTATATGTGGATGGTGGGCTTCATGATTTCGATGGTCACGCTTATAAAGGGCCTTAAGCATGTCGACTTAGACCTCGGCCTTGGACTAGGCAGTGCCTTCGCCAACGCTCTGCCAATTTCGGCGGTCATGGGTTTGTTGGTCGCCGGTCTTGGTTCACTGATGATGCGTCGTATTAAAGATGCCCCCAACGAGATGCACCGCTTCCAATCGGTAGAACGGGTATTCGGCGTGCTAATGGTTTTCACCGCCTGCTCCATGGCTTTTGCACACGGCTCCAACGATGTTGCTAACGCCGTGGGGCCTCTAGCGGCGATCGTGAGCACGGTTCAGTCGGGTGGACAGATTGCCGCCAAGGCACCGGTACCTTGGTGGTTGCTCCTGATAGGCGCCGTAGGCATTGTGATCGGGCTTGCAACCTACGGGTGGCGGGTGATTGTCACCGTGGGACGTAAAATTACCGAGCTCACACCCAGCCGTGGGTTCGCGGCAGAGCTAGGGGCCTCGGCTACAGTGGTGATTGCTTCAGCCACCGGCCTACCCATTTCCACCACTCACACTCTGGTTGGCGCAGTACTGGGCGTTGGCTTTGCTCGCGGCATTGGCGCGTTGAATCTGCGCGTCATCGGCAACGTCTTCGTGTCGTGGATCATTACCCTGCCCGCAGGCGCCGGTCTGTCGATTCTGTTTTTCTTCCTGTTCAAATGGATATTCGGCCCTTGAGCCACTCGTCACCCTTGGCGGCGGCTACCCGCTTGACTAGACTGGTGTAAGTACCACCCCCATCGGAATCTCCAAGGGGATAAACTCGGAGTCACCATGCCCCAGGCCCATCAACAGATACTAGAGCAACTGCGGCAGCTTGTGGGCACAGCTTCGGTCAGTTCCACCGATCCTAGCTGGGATCAGGGAAACCGCGCCGTGATCGATCTGTTGGCAAGCTGGCTGACGGATATGGGGTTCCTGGTAGAGATACAGGAAGTCACTCCGGGAGGAGACAAGGCCAATCTAATTGCCACACTCGGTAACGGCCCTGGCGGGCTGGTCCTTGCCGGGCATACCGACACAGTACCCTTTGACGAAGGCCGCTGGCAGAGTGATCCGCTGGGACTGACCGAGCGCGACCATCGACTGTACGGACTCGGCAGTGCCGATATGAAAGGCTTCTTTCCACTGGCCCTTGCTGCCGCCAGCGCTTTTACATCGAAAGAGCTGAAACAGCCCCTTATCCTGCTGGCAACCGCCGACGAGGAAAGCTCGATGAACGGCGCGCGCAAACTGGCCGCCGCCGGTCGACCCAAAGCGCGCGCTGCCATCATTGGCGAACCCACATCCTTGGTTCCGGTGCGCATGCACAAGGGCATTATGATGGAAGCCGTGCGAGTGACGGGGCGGACGGGACACTCGTCTAACCCCGATTTGGGTAACAATGCCCTGGAGGGGATGCATGCCGTGATGGGCGATTTGATGACCTTCCGCCAGGAACTGGCTTCTCGCTTCAGCAATGATTTTTTCAAAGTCGCAACACCCACACTCAACTTGGGCTGTATTCACGGTGGCGACAGTCCCAATCGAATCTGTGGCCAGGCCGATTTGCACTTTGACCTGCGCATGACGCCTGGCGGAGACAATGCCACGGTACGCGCGGAAATTGAGAAACGAATGATGGGTTTAGCAGCACGCTTCGACCTGGAAATAAACCTGCATTCACTGGTGGAGAATATCCAACCTTTCGAACAAGATGCTAATAGTGAATTGGTACACTTGGCCGAGCGCCTGACAGGCCACAGCGCCGAAGCGGTGGCCTTCGCCACAGAAGCACCGTTCCTGCAGCAGCTGGGTATGGAAACCATCGTCATGGGGCCGGGTTCCATTGATCGCGCACATCAACCGGATGAATATCTGGAACTGGACCACATTCAGCCGTGCATTTCGCTGCTGCAAAACTGTATCCGCCACTACTGTCTCTAAACACTGTGCAATATTGCCATTAGGTAATCGGGCTCGCTTTCGGTACCCTTAATATCCTCCTATTTATCAATAGCTTGGATAATAACGTGACAACGTCGGCGCGAGCGCACATACGCTGGTTGAGAAACACTGCACCGTACATCAATGCACACCGAGGGAAGACCTTTGTGCTGATGTTGGATGGCATTGTTGCGCAACATGAAAATTTTGCCAACCTCATCCACGACATCGCCCTGCTGAACAGCCTGGGAGTTCGCCTCGTGCTGATCCATGGCGCACGTCTGCAGATCGACCAACGCCTGCAGCGGGCGGGACTCAACAGCGTAATTCACGATGGCGTTCGCATTACCAATAACGCTGCGTTGGAGCATGTAAAGGACGCCACTGGTTCTCTGCGCGCACAAATCGAGGCGCTGTTGTCCATGGGTTTACCCAACTCGCCCATGCAGGGTTCAAGCATACGTGTGTGCTCCGGTAACTTCGTGACTGCCAGGCCCATCGGTGTGGTCAATGGTGTGGATTTTCAACACACCGGCAAAGTGCGTCGGATCGATGCCAGCAGTATTCATCAACAACTGGCGGATGGTTTCATTGTTTTGCTATCGCCGCTGGGCTATTCACCCACGGGTGAAATATTCAACCTGTCACTGGAAGACATTGCCGTGCACTGCGCCTCCGCCATTGGAGCAGACAAATTGGTGATGCTGGGCGCAGCTGCGGGCGTCGTTAAAGAAAATGGCGAGCTGATACGGCAGTGTGCGGTGGGTGAAGTGAGCGGACTCACAATTACCGATCCGGACCAGGCCTCCCTGCTATTGACTGCGAAGCGGGCTTGTCTGGCGGGCGTATCCCGTTGCCACATCATTGGCTACGAGGACGATTGTGCGCTACTGCAGGAACTGTTCACTCATGACGGCAGTGGCACCTTGGTGGCCAATGATGAGTATGAGCTTGCCCGGGCAGCAAATATTGACGATGTGGGCGGCATCCTGGAGTTGATCGAACCGCTGGAACAGCAGGGTGTGCTTTTAAAGCGTTCACGAGAATTACTGGAAACCGAGATTAGCCAATTTCGCCTGCTGCTGCGCGATGGGCGCATCATCGCCTGCGCGGCGTTATACCCGTTTCCCGATGACAGCTGCGGCGAAATCGCGTGCATAGTCTCGCACCCGGACTACCGCGGTGGCAGGCGCGGGCAGCGCTTGTTAAATACGCTGGAGCAAGAAGCGCGCCGTCAAGGATTAGGCCGCGTGTTTGTCCTCACGACGCAGACTGCCCACTGGTTTCTTGAGCAGGGCTTCGTCGAATCGTCGCAGGATGACTTACCGGGCAAGAAAAAGTCGCTTTACAATTTGCAGCGAGGCTCCAAGGTGTTTTTTAAACAGCTCTAGGTGTGGTTGCGATTACTTTCAAGTTCATGGTTTGCGCCAAGCACTCCTAAATACCACATGGAAGATGTGCACCGCGCTGGCGGCATTATGGCTATCCTGGGCGAAATTGACCGCGCTGGTGGCTGCATACGCTCTCTGGAAAAAGCCTTTTCACTTGAAGGCGGTCTGGCAATCCTGACCGCCAACATCGCACTGTATGGCTGCGCAGTGAAAACTGCGGGTGTGGATGCTTCCCTGCTTACCTTCTCCGGACCCGCGCATTTGGTGGAGAGCCAGGACGAAGCCGTTCAGAAAGGGGCTGTGCGCGAACTCTCGTTACTGAATTAACCTGCGGGCGTGCCGGCCGCCTTGCCTTCGGCTATCAGGGTTTCGAAGTCCTCCCGCAAATCGGACAACTTTAAGCGCACGTGCCGATCCTGCCGCTCTGTCCGCGAATTTAAAAGTCGCGCAATTGCATCGGCAATAACAGCGCTATTATTTTCGTAAATGCGCACATATTCGGGCGAGAATTTGTCTCTCCTTGCCGCCACCGCTGCCCGCACCCGTTGTTGCCATTGGGGACCGCGCTTCAGGATAACTTCAAGCTGCTTGAACCATTCCGCACGCTCCCGCAACCATTCCTCGTCTGAGCGCAACAACTTGCTGCTGGACTCACGCAAAATATCACGCTGCTTGTCGGACAGCGCACCCAGATATTCCTTCGCGTTGTCTTTTAGATTGTCGTAGCTGTCCTCGTAAAACTCCTCGTCGGGCCGATCCAGGTATTCTTCTTTGTATTCATCCTGTTGCTCCCAAAGCACTTCCAGGAAACCATCAAGCTGCGCGTCAGAGAGCTGCGCGCCCAAATCCAACAGCGAGTCCAGTGCCTCGCCCTCCAACCGTAGCCAGGCTCTCTCGAACTCGGAAAATATTGCCTCTACGCCTGCCTGCGTCTCTGGCTCGTCCAGGCTGGCTTCAATGTCGCCAAGAATTTTGACGTAACTGGGCAATTCCTGGGAGCGGTGCCAGGCCAGAAAAGGTGTGAGTAGTTCCTCGAGGTAAGTTTCCTGTTCGCCGTTGAGCTCGGCGTAATCATCCACGTACCAGGGGACAAGGAAGTCCAGGCGATTGTATAAGAGGGTCGTACCACTGCACGCACCCAACATTAAGAGCGATAGAAATAGACTGAGCTTGCACCAACGAAACATAATTTTTCCTACGTATGACGTCAGTCGGAAACGGTTCCATTAAAGGAGGGCTCATCCAGACAAATTCGCAGCCGAATTATGCGGCGGCAATTTGCGCCCGCCCGGCAGCTCGGTTGATGGCTCCAAGGATGCCATCGAGGGAAGCCTGGACAATATCGGAACTGCGACCAACCCCACAGAAGCGTTCACCGTCGATATTTAACTGTATATAGCATACCGCTTCGGCGTCTGCACTGTGACTGAGAGCGTGTTCGCTATATTCCACCAGCACGATGTGTTTACCCGTGAAGACCTGCATGGCATCAACGAAGGAGGCCACCACACCGCTTCCTGTCCCTGACAATGTGTGCTTCGTCGATCCTTCCTGCAATGTGGCCTGCAGCTGGTCGACACCATCCTCGCGACTCACCTGATAGTTACCCAACTCCCAACGACCGCTGGCTGCAAGATAGGTATCGTGAAACAGCTGGTAAACGGCTTCAGAGCCGACCTCCGTCTCCTGCTCTTCGGCGTAGGCTTGAACCAAACCACTGAAATCAATCTGCAACCAGCGGGGCAATTCCAGGCCGTAATCACGCTGCAACACAAACGCGATACCGCCCTTGCCCGACTGACTGTTGATGCGAATCACCTCCTGATAGGAGCGGCCAATGTCCTGTGGATCGATGGGCAAATACGCCACCTCCCAGGGCGCGCTGTCATCCCGTTTCGCCAGGCATTTCTTGATCGCGTCCTGGTGGCTCCCGGAAAACGCAGTGAACACTAACTCACCTGCATAGGGGTGCCGTGGATGGACTGGCAGGTGCGTGCACTCCCGAGTCGTGTGTAGAATTTCATCCATGTCACCCAGATTCAGTTCGGGGTCAACGCCCTGGCTGTAGAGATTCATCGCCATCGTGATGATGTCCATATTGCCGGTGCGCTCACCGTTGCCCATCAGCGTACCTTCCACTCGGTCGGCCCCCGCCAACACGCCCAGCTCACTTGCGGCAACCGCACAACCGCGGTCGTTATGCGTGTGCAATGAAATCAGCAGACTCTCTCGGTTAGCCACGTGGTCGCAGAACCATTCGATCTGGTCCGCATAAACATTGGGCGTACTCGCCTCAACGGTAGCGGGCAGATTAATGATCACCGGGCGCTGGGGCGTCGGCTGCCAAACAGCGGTTACGGCGTCACAAATCTCGACGGCAAAATCGAGTTCAGTACCGGTAAAACTCTCCGGTGAATACTCAAACATCCATTCAGTCTTGGGGTGCCTAGCGGCACAATCGCGGACCAGCTCAGCGCCTTTTACGGCGATATCGACGATGCCCTTTCGATCCAGGCCAAACACCTGCTCGCGCTGCACCGTGGAAGTGGAGTTATACACATGAACAATCACGCGGCGGGCACCGGCAAGGGCTTTGAATGTTTTTTCAATCAGATCGGGGCGCGCCTGGGTAAGCACCTGAATCGTCACATCGTCCGGGATTCGGTCATTCTCGATGAGCTCTCGCACAAATTCGTAATCGTGGCTGGATGCGGACGGGAAACCCACCTCGATCTCCTTAAACCCAATTTTGACCAACTGGTCCCACAGCAGTGATTTTTGGCGTGCGGTCATCGGCTCGATCAGAGCCTGATTGC
Source organism: Haliea sp. (assembly GCA_002862985.1). Lineage (GTDB taxonomy): Bacteria > Pseudomonadota > Gammaproteobacteria > Pseudomonadales > Halieaceae > Marimicrobium. Next base: position 18,186 of record PKCY01000038.1, on the reverse strand, counting down.
CATCACGCAGGTCAACGCTACACCAGCGTGGTGCCTTCTCGATAACCCGGTCGGGCCAGCGCCGGTTGGGCAGCGCTATTGAAGCGAAAGACTTGTATTTACGATGATCGAAGCTGCTCATGAGGTCCTACCTGTAATTGTTGATTAAATGGCCGATCACCCGCGCGGCTTTTCTGGCGTACCGGCCCTTGTGGAGCGTTGTACCTGACGCTGGGGGGAGGTAACCCTGCCCGCACCAACCGCGGCGAGTGATGTATCAGCCTGGTGCACAGTATAGAAGTGAGTGAGGAGAGAGAGATTGCAAATATTGCGGTATAGGTCGCAATTTGTGCAATGCCTAGCTACATAATAGTCAGTTGTTGGTGATATGCTTCATCTTACTGGGATAGCAGACCAACCTCTGAAGGGGGTAACACAATGAAACTTGATCGCACCGATCGCAGAATTCTACAGGCTATGCAAAGGAACGCCCGTATCAGCAACCTGGAACTGGCAGAAGTCGTGGGCCTTTCTCCCACGCCGTGTTCCCGCCGGGTCAAGCGACTGGAAGGGTCGGGCATCATCCGGGCGCACGTCACGCTGCTCAACCAGACGATGCTGGGGCTCAAACTCACCGCCTATATTGGTATCAGCATGGACCGCCACACGCCGGATCGCTTTGAGACATTTGAACAGGAGGTCGCTCAGTACCCCGAGGTCATGGAGTGTTCCGTGGTGACGGGCCAAGCATCTGATTATTTGCTCAAAGCCGTCGTACCGGACATGGAATACTACGAGCGCTTCCTGCTGGGGAAACTGACTCGTATCGAAGGCGTCACCGGCGTACATTCAAGTTTCGAATTGCGACGCGTAGTACACAATACGATGCTGCCACTGGAACATATTTCGGACACATCAGTACTGTGAAAAAACCGTCACTTTCCATGGCCGGATAGAGGCTTGCTCAAAACCCCGCTTGATCGCAGTATAGTCACCTTTGAAACAGCGCAATAAGCATTTGGGGTCACTATGATAGACATGTCCAGCAAGGTCGCCATCGTCACTGGCGGTGCCAGTGGAATGGGGCAGATAACCGCCCGGCGCCTGGCGAAACAGGGCGCAAAAGTTGCGATCTTCGACGTCAACGAGCAAGCGCTTCAAGACACCGCTGCTGAGTCAGATAATATCACCGCCTATCGCTGTGACATCTCCGATCTGCGCGATGTAGAGACCCGCGTCGCAACAGTGGCGTCAGAATTGGGGCCTATCGAGCTGCTGGTACATGCCGCCGCGCTGATGCCCGGTCACCAGCTGATCGATCATACCCATGAAGATATGGAACGACTATTCCGCATCAACTACTTCGGCACAACCTACATGGTCAGAAGCGTACTGCCTGCCATGATCGAACGCGGCGAGGGCCGCATCATCGTCTTCGGTTCTATCGCCGGTATCGCTCTAGTACCGAAAATGGGTGCCTACTGCGCGACCAAGGCGGCAGTAAACGCCTACATAGAAGTTTTACAAAATGAGATTCGCAACACCGGTGTGCGTGTCCATCTGGTCTGTCCTCCGGCAGTGAACACACCTTTGGTCGATCAGACCATCTCTACAGACACGCCCGGAAGCATCATTGAAGCGAAGAAGAGTGGCCGCCTCGGTGACCCCGAAAAAATGATCGATGCAATCGAAAAAGGTGTCAGAAAAGACAAGGACATCATCTATCCCAAGGAGGCCAAGCTGCTATATCTATGGCGAGCCCTGTTGCCAAAGCTGTGGTGGAAGGTGGTAATGAACTTTGAGAAGTAAACGGGGCAACTGCCTCGGTTCATAAAGCCCATTCGTCCAAATATTATCTCAGCTTGATATGGTTCTTGAACCGTCCGCGAATGCACTCAACAACTAGACCACTTAACGGGTTCGCTAACAATTTCCGCAATTGGTTATTTATTTTTTGAAAAAAAATTTTACCCCGCAGAATGATGCGCCGTTCGAAATAAGCTTTTCAGCCAGACTTTCTAACTTAAAGTACGCATTGAAATTGCACAACGCCATCTCGGATGGCTTTGCTTTCAAAGTGCGCATGATCTAGCATCGCCGCTCCATGACCCGCCTACAGTTGCATCCCGACTCTCCCTGGCTGCTGGCTTTGCTAGCAGCTATGGTTGCCCTCGGCCCGCTCAGCGTAGATATGTATCTGCCGGCCATGCCGCACATGCTGACGGCACTGAATACAGACATCTGGCACATGCACCTGACACTCAGTACCTACCTGACCGGCTTTGCAATTTTTCATTTGGCCTGCGGGCCACTGGCTGATCGCTTCGGACGCAAACCTATTTTGATCGGCGGCACCCTTTTATTTGTCGCAGCTTCCATCGGCTGTAGTCTTTCCACCACCGTGGATGAACTTCTGGTTTATAGGTTTATCCAAGGTATTGGCGCCTGCGTTGGTCCCACCCTTGCCCGCGCGGTGGCCCGCGATGTTTTTGGACCTACACGCGCGGCGCGAGCGCTATCTTTGATCGCTATGTTAATGGCCTTGGCCCCTGCTGTGGCACCCACAATGGGCAGTATTTTGCTGCTATGGCTGCCCTGGCAGATAGTCTTTATTTTCCTCGCAATCTACGGTGCCACCATGATTGTGCTGATCCAGATATTCCTGGCTGAATCTTTACCGCTGCCTCAGAGCTTGCATCCTGTATCTATCGCCCGCAACTATGCGCAGCTATTTTGGAACCGGACTTTTATGACGGCAACATTTGCCAGCGGGTTTGTTTACGCCGGGTTGTTGGCTTATCTATCATCTTCCAGCTTTGTGTATATCGATATGCTGGGCGTACCGTTACCGTATTTCGGCTTTATCTTTCTCACTTCTGTAGCCGGTTATATGCTCGGCAGCGCTCTAAGCGCAAGGCTGAGCCGGTCGTATGACTCCGAGCATATTGTTTTACTCGGCGCACTATTAGCGGCATCTGCAACAGGCTCAATGTGGCTCGGATCACATTGGCTGCCGCACAGCATACTTGTGCTCGTCCTGCCCATGATGTTCTATTCCACCGGCATAGGATTCGTACTGCCCAACGCCATGGCCATTGCACTTCGCAACTTCCCACATATTGCTGGGACCGCATCAGCACTGCTCGGTTTTATCCAAATGTCACTGTCTGCTTCGGCAACAGCGCTGGTCGGCATCTATCTCGCAGATACGCCGGCACCCATGCTAAATTTTATGTTGTTGATTACATTGCTTGCCCTCATATTGAGCATGGCCCTGTACCTCGGTCGCGCCACTACAAAGCACTGACCCGATCGCCGCGGTGTGGCATAATCTGCGTGGAATTTTGCGGAGATTACAACGTGCATACCGCCACAGATGTTACCCAACTAATTGGCAACACCCCTTTGCTGCACCTCAAACAGGTGTCGGAGAAAACAGGTTGCACCATTCTCGGCAAAGCCGAGTTCATGAACCCCGGTGGCTCGGTAAAAGATCGAACTGCCCTGGGAATTATTCGCGCTGCGCAGGAATCGGGTAAGCTGCAGCCCGGCGGGCGGATTGTAGAGGGTACGGCGGGCAATACCGGAATTGGATTAACACTGCTCGCAAATGCCATGGGATATAAGAGTACTGTGGTGATGCCGATTACCCAGAGTAAAGAAAAAATCGACACTTTGGAATTGCTGGGGGCAGACTTGCATCTAGTTGGCGCCGCCTCCTACAGTGACCCCAATCACTACGTTCACACGGCTGAACGACTGGCAAAGAAGTTTGCTGGCAAGGAAGAGCAAGGCGCTATTTGGGCGCGCCAGTTCGATAACCTGGCAAATATGGATATCCACTGCCGCACCACAGGCGCGGAGATCTGGGAACAGACCGACGGCAAGGTGGACGGATTTATCTGTGCGGTGGGCACAGGGGGCACACTCGCAGGCGTGTCCGCGGCGCTCAAGGGGAAAAATCCTGGCGTAACCATCGGGCTCGCCGACCCGGCAGGAGCGTCGCTCTATGAGTATTTTAAAAATGGTGAACTAAAAATCAGCGAGGGCGGCTCTATTATTGAGGGTATTGGCATCAACCACGTTACCGATAATATTGCACAGGCTCAGGTAGATGTTTCTTTTTGTATTCAGGACGAAGAAGCCCTGCCCTACATTTTTGATCTGCTGAAGTACGAAGGCCTATGTTTGGGCGGCTCAGCTGGTATTAATATTGCCGGCGCCGTACGCCTCGCCGAAAACCTCGGTCCTGGCCACACCATTGTCACCATCCTGTGTGATTACGGCAACCGCTACCAGAGTAAGCTATTTAACCCGGTTTTTTTGGAAAACAGGGGGCTTCCAGTTCCCCATTGGCTTGTTATCTAGATCCTCCAGTTCAACACTAAGGACTCACGATGAAGATTGGAATTATTTGCGGCAGCCATCGGTCCGACTCCCAGAGCGGCAAGATTGCGCGTCACATAGAACGCGAACTTATCGGCAGGGGCCTGTGTGATGAAACCTGGCTCTACGATTTGGGCGGCAACCCGCTGCCGCTGTGGGATGAGAGTATTTGGGAGGGCGACGCCGAATGGCAAAAAATTCTGACGCCGCTGAGTGATGAGCTGAAGTCTTGCGACGGCTTTGTAGTCGTATCACCTGAGTGGCACGGCATGGCACCAGCGGGACTGAAGAACTTTTTCCTGATGTGGACTGCCGGTGGGGAAGTGGCGCACAAGCCCGCGCTTATCGTCACGGTATCGGTTGCCGATGGCGGCTCTTTCCCTATCGCAGAGTTGCGCATGAGCAGCTACAAGAACAGTCGTATTTGTTACCTCCCGGAACACCTCATCATTCGCTACGTCGACACGGTGTTCAACGATGATCCGGCGAAAAATAAGCCGGAAGCTCAGGAATATTTCGAGAGCCGCTTGGCGTATTGTCTTGAAATGTTGAAAGAGTATGCGTTGGCCTTTCGACAGATACGGAATAGTGGCAAGGCGTCGCTCGAGGTTTATACGAGCGGGATGTGAGTGCTCTTTCCCTGTCGCCAGGGCCGGAGAAACACCCAGCCCCGTCGGAAAATGCGTTCTGCGGATTAGCTCCCCTTGGCAGCGCGCTCTTTCTCGACCAAGAAGTCAGCCACTTTCAGCATATCCGCCTGACCACCTGCCATGCGCCCAGTGATAAGATATTTACCGTCTACCATCAATGCGGGTGTGCCTGTAAGTTTTGCCCCCTTTCCTGTGGAAATCGCCTGATTGACCTGGCTGGTTACGCCAAAGGAACCAAAGGTCTTGCTAAAGTCCTCTTCAGACACTCCGTTGGCGACGAAGAGCTTGGCAATATCGCCTTCAGAAGCAAGCGGCTTACGATCGACATTCATCGCCTGAAAAATAACCGGGTTCATAGTGTCCAGCACGCCTAGCACTTCGGCCGTAAAGTATGCCCTGGCATGTAACTGCATATTTGCACGCCAAACTGCCGGGATTCCCCGAAAGCTAACCCCTTCAGGCATTGTCTTTTCCCATTGCCTGATGACCGGTTCAAAGGAATAGCAGTGGCTGCAGCCGTACCAAAAAAACTCCGCCACCTCTATCGTATCCGAATCAAGGGTGCGCACCGGTGGTGAAATCAAGGCGTAGTGAGTGCCTGCCTCATAGGTATTTGTTCCATCTTCTGCCGCTGCGCATGAGAGGCCAAATAGCATTAAAGATACGCTTAACAATAAACGTTTGATCATAATTTTCTCCCCACCGTGTTCTTACGTATCTGAGACAACGAAATGCGCATGACGTTCTCCCGCATAATAAAAAGGTGCCATTTATGCCGCCTTTTTATACCGCTATTCTAGTGCAGGCCCGCTATATAACTGGCGACTGCTTCTATCTCATTATCACTCAAGCCAAATGCTGTGGTGCGCATAATCTTCGCATCACCATCGGTTGTTCGACCGGTAACATCTTCGTATCCCTTTCGATACGCGCGCAGCTGATCAACGACGTATTGCGCATTCTGCCCCGCAAGTGCCGGATAACCCGCTGGCCCATTGCCGTTACCTTTGGGGGAATGGCACGCCGCACAGGCCATCACGCTGCGCGCCGCCACACCACTTCGGTACACCTTTTCTCCCAACGCCATCAGTGCCGGACTCGTTTGACCACCGGAGCGCGACTGGGATGCATAGTACGCAGCCATATCGGCAAGATCCTGGTCGCTCTTATCATCCAGTTGCCCAACCATACTGGGCACCGAGCGCGCTCCATCCTGAATGGCCACCAATTGCTTGTAGAGGTATTTCTCACCTTGCCCGGCGAGCTTGGGAAAAGGTGTAGCAGCGTTGCCGTCGGCGCCGTGGCATGCACCGCAAACGACGCTCTTGCTTTTCCCTGCTGCGGCATCACCCACGGGACTAGCATCCGCCGCGAAACCGCTCACGGCCCAGCCCAATGTCAGGCTAAACGCAATTGCTACTCTCTTCATGTCTATTCCAGATAAAACGTCTATGGATATATGCTTATTTAGCAGGCGCCGGAGAGGCCATAAATACGATCATCTCCTTGTACTCTTCGTCTGTGCAATCAGCGCACAGGCCGGTAGGCGGCATCGCGTTATAACCGTTTTTAACTTCGGCCACCAAAACGTCCATACCTTTGGCCATGCGAGGCTCCCAGGCAGCCTGATCGTGGGTTTTGGGAGCGCCGGCCGCACCGGATGAGTGGCAAACACCACAGGTGGCTTGGTATTTTGCTGGCGGGGCATCAGCCATAGCACCCAAAGCAGAACACATAAACGCAGCAGCAAACAGTTTTCTCATGTTAAAACCTCTTAATGACCAGGAAGCGAACAAACCGCACAAGCATTTGATAACTGACAAAAAAGCTGTGGCATTATATACGAGATAATCACACCAAAAAAGGCAATACCTCCCAATGAACGACCCCGAGCCAGTGATCGCGCCTGCCGCACCCAATTATCGAGCAGCGCAGTACCTTACCAGCGCCGCGAAACTACCCCAGTGCCCTCCTGACACCGGTTGGGAAGTGGCCTTTGCAGGCCGCTCCAACGCGGGAAAATCGAGTGCGATCAATAGCTTAACGCAAAACAAAAAGCTCGCGAAGACCTCCAAGACTCCCGGGCGCACTCAACTCATCAACTTCTTCGAACTGTCTGCAAAACAACGTCTGGTCGACCTCCCAGGCTACGGGTTTGCCAAAGTCCCACTGGCAGTAAAACAGGAATGGACCAAACAATTAGAAAACTACTTGCAGAAGCGCCAGTCTCTGCGCGGACTCATTTTGCTCATGGATGTCCGTCACCCCCTGCAACCCTTTGACCGGCAAATGCTCGACTGGGCGCTCTCTGCATCAATGCCCGTGCACATTCTTCTGACCAAGGCAGATAAATTGAAACGGGGGCCCGCCAGCGCCACCCTGTTGCAGGTTCGCTCTCATCTACAGCCGCACAGTGAACTTGCCAGTGCGCAACTGTTTTCAGCGCTCAAACACGATGGACACGAGGAATTAATTGCTGTGCTAAACGCTTGGCTCACCGATACGAGTATTCTTGAAGCTGACGAGATCGAATAGACTCGCGGATACGCGTCGGCAGTTTACTTAAAGGCACCCACAGAAAAAGCCCCGGCACTTTTAGGGGAAAGTTGCCGGGGATAAAACGTCTCTTAGTGCAAGAGACTAGCTTGCTGATGCTCAATCAAACAAGCCACTTAGGGAAGTAGCTTTCGCTACATCAATTACGACTGGCGGGCAGCGGAAAAGTTCAGCAAAAACTCGGATTCTTCCTCGATAGATTCCCGCCCAGTCGTAACAATGTTGTCCGGGCCCGGCGGGAGGGGCGGCCTCCAAGTGCAAAATCTACTAATGCGCCTCATCCCAGTTATCACCCACACCGGCCTCAACCAACAGCGGAACAGCCAGCTCAGCAGCCCCAGACATCAAAGCACAGATCCGTTCGCGTAACGGCTCGACTTCGCCTTCGGCCACCTCAAACACCAGCTCATCGTGCACCTGCATTATCATACAAGCGTCGTCCGCGCCTTCGCACAGCCAATCATCCACTGCCAGCATCGCCCGCTTGATGATATCCGCTGCCGTACCCTGCATAGGCGCATTAATGGCCGTGCGCTCCGCTGCTTGTACCCGCATTTTATTGCGGGCATTGATTTCTGGAAGATAAAGACGGCGTCCGAACAGCGTTTCCACGTAGCCCTGCTCTTTTGCCAATGCCCGTGTGCGATCCATGTAATCAGCAACACCGGGGTATCTTTCAAAGTAACGATCAATGTACTGCTGGGCCTCCTTGCGACCCAGGTGCAACTGTTTCGCCAAACCAAAGGCCGACATGCCGTAGATTAAACCGAAATTAATCGCCTTTGCCTTGCGACGCTGCTCCGTCGAAACCGACGCTAAATCTACCTCAAATACCTCAGAGGCCGTGGCCGTATGCACATCTCGTCCCTCCTGAAAAGCCTCGAGCAGACCCAGATCTGATGACAGGTGTGCCATGATGCGCAGCTCAATCTGAGAATAATCCGCCGCCAGTATTTTGTATCCGGCAGGTGCGATAAACGCCTGTCGTATACGCCTGCCCTCCTCCGTGCGGATCGGAATATTCTGCAGATTAGGGTCCGAAGACGACAACCTGCCGGTGGCAGTAACCGCCTGATGATAGGAAGTGTGAACGCGGCCCGTTGCTGCATTTACCATCAGCGGCAGCTTATCCGTGTACGTGGATTTCAATTTGCTCAAACTGCGATACTCCAGCAGCAGCTTGGGTAGCGGATAATCTAGGGCGAGCTCCACCAACACCTCTTCCGCTGTAGAGGGCGCCCCTTTCGGGGTTTTCTTGATGACGGGCAATTCCAATTGATTAAACAGGATCTCTCCCAGTTGCTTGGGAGAACCCAGATTGAATTCCTTGCCCGCCATTGCATACGCCTGGCTTTCGAGCGCCTGTAAACGCCCTCCCAACTCCGCACTCTGGACAGTCAGCAACTCCGCCGAAATCAACGCACCCCTGCGTTCAATGCGCGACAAAACCGGTACCAGCGGCACTTCAATTTCTGTCAGTACCCGGCTCAGGCTGGCGTGCTCTTCCAGCCGGGGCCACAAGGTATGATGCAAGCGCAGAGTGATATCTGCATCCTCAGCAGCGTAAGGACCCGCCTCCTCCAGCTTGATCTGGTTGAAGCGCAATTGTTTGGCGCCTTTGCCTGCTACGTCATCAAAGTGGATGGTTTTCTGACCGAGATATTTCAGCGCCAGGCTGTCCATATCATGACGTGTAGCGGTTGAGTCCAACACGTAGGACTCGAGCATGGTGTCGAAACGAATGCCCCGCAAAGTGATGTCATAGTTGGCCAGCACGCTGGCGTCATATTTAAGGTTTTGCCCGACTTTGGCCTTCCTTGCATCTTCCAGCAAGGGTTTTAGTACCGCTAATACGTCATCCAGCTGCAACTGGGCCGGAGCACCCAGGTAGTCGTGCGCCACCGGCACATACGCAGCCTTACCCGCCTCCACCGCGAAGGAGACCCCGACGATGCGCGCCTCCATATATTTCAGACTCGTAGTTTCGGTATCGAAGGCAAACAGCTCAGCGCTTGCCAGCACGTCCATCCAGGCATCGAACCGGGCCTGCTCAGTAATGACCTCGTATTCCGCCGCCGGCCCTTCAACCACCTGCACCGGAGCCTCGCCTACCTCCAACAAGTCATCCAGCCAGGAACGAAACTCCATGCGCGTAAACCAATCGACCAGGGCCTCACGGTCGGGGCTGGCATTGTGGAGTTGCTCCGGCCGCAGCGGCAGTTCCACATCGAGCTTGATAGTCGCGAGCGTGTAGGACAGATAAGCGCTGTCCTTTTCCGCTTCAAGTTTTGCCGCCATGGTTTTGGCGCCGCGAAAGGACAGCCCGCTCACCTTCTCCAGATTGGCGTAGATATCATCGAGGCCGCCTAAGCCCTGAAGTAACCCCAGCGCTGTCTTCTCTCCCACGCCGGGTACTCCGGGGATGTTATCCACCTTGTCGCCCATGAGTGCCAGAAAGTCGATAATCAAAGAGGGTGGGATGCCGAATTTGTCTTCCACGCCGGCCTCATCCATGCGGGTGTCAGTCATGGTATTCACTAAGGTGGTGCAGGGGTTCACCAACTGCGCCATATCTTTGTCACCCGTTGAGATCACCACATGCTGCCCCTGTTCGCTCGCATGGCGAGCCAGGGTGCCGATGACATCATCAGCCTCCACACCGGGTTCACAAACAAAAGGCAGCCCCATTGCCTTCACGATTTCGTGGATAGGCTCAATTTGTTCGCGCAACTCATCGGGCATAGGCGGGCGATTCGCCTTGTACTCCGAATACAGTTCGTCGCGGAAGGTCTTGCCCTTGGCATCGAACACAACCGCCACAGGGCTGTGGGGGTAATCTGCCACCAGGCGCCGCAGCATACTGATGACACCGCGCACCGCTCCCGTATTCTGGCCGCTTGAGGTGGTGAGCATAGGAAGGGCGTGAAACGCCCGATAGATGTAGGATGAACCATCAACAAGAACAAGGGGACCAGCTTTAGAATCCATAATGGAACTCACTCAGTTATTAGCGCCCCACGTCGATGACCAGCACTTGGCGGAAGCTAGTGTGTGCTTACTTAAAGCGCAAATTCCCAAAGATTTATTGATCCCACAGCAGCCTGGCCGAACGATAGGTAGTCTTCATTTTCGCCTGATCCAGAGGGGCCTTGAAGAAGCCGTGATAATCCCCTCTCGGATTAATAAGTACTATATTGGAACCATGGTCGACCTGATAATCTTCACCCTCGCCGACAACCTTGCGAAAGGGCGCGTTGAGCGCTGTAGCAAAGCGGTGAATATCCAGGAATTCACCGGTTACGCCAATAAAGTCCGGGTTGAAATAGGGCACATAGCTCGCCAGTTGCTCGACCGTGTCTCTTGCCGGATCAACAGACACCATGACCACCTGCGTATCTTCAACCTCGGTTCCTTCCAGACTCGACATAAAGTCGTTGAGAAACGCCATCGTCGTGGGGCAGATATCCGGGCAGTAGGTAAACCCAAAAAACACCAGGCTCCACCTACCCTCAAAACGGGCCGGGTCGAACGCTTCACCATGATGATCCGTCAGCTTGAACGCGCCGATATCCCGCGGGGTTTCCAACAGATAAAGCCCGTTTATTTTCATTTCCGGTTCGGTCATCGCCCGAGGCAAAGAAACTCGATGCACAAATCCTGCGACGATGATCCCAATCAGCACCAGCAGGCCCACTACCGTCAATTTGATATTGCGGGACTGGCTCATGCGTCACTCATGGGAAAGACATAGTGATCAACCAGCATAATCACAAACAGGGACATCAGGTAAATGATGGAATACTTGAATGTCTCCATAGGCGCGTTGGGGTTCTTATCGCGCATCAACTCAATCGCCCAATACAAAAAACCACCCCCCAAAACGACCGCACCCAGCAGGTACAGTGGCCCGCTCATGTGGGTTGCATAGGGTAGTAACGTGACCAGAAACATCAGGATCGTATACAGCAGAATGTGCAACTTCGTAAACGCCACGCCGTGGGTAACCGGCAGCATGGGTATGGCCGCAGCGGCGTATTCCTCACGTCGGTGAATCGCCAGGGCCCAGAAGTGGGGCGGCGTCCAGGCGAATATAATTAGCACCAGCAACAACGCATGACCGTCAATTTGACCCGTTACTGCGGTCCAGCCGAGCAGGGGAGGGGCCGCACCGGCCAGCCCACCGATCACAATGTTTTGCGGTGTGGCACGCTTGAGGAACATGGTGTAAACAAATGCATAGCCTACCAATGAAGCAAGTGTCAGCCAGGCAGTGAGCGGATTAATCCACGTCAGCAGAATATACATACCCAGGCCGCCCAGTATCGCGGCAAACAGAGTAGCGTGGCGGCTGCTAACTCGCCCCTGTGCCAGAGGCCGGTTGTGGGTGCGGGCCATTTTCTGGTCTACACGCTGATCTACCAGATGATTGACCGCTGCAGCCGAACCGGCGCACAGCGCGATCCCCAGATTGCCCAGCACCAGAATATGCAGCGGCACCATCCCCGGCACGGCCATAAACATGCCTATTGCTGAAGTCAGAATCATCAGCAGTACGACATTCGGTTTGGTCAGCTCTTTATAATCACGCCAGCTGGCCGTCTTTGTTTGTTGTAGCTCTGTCATCTGGCTCTTAGCCGCCGGAGTTCTTGAGAAGAAATTTTAGATCTTTAATCACGTCTTTATACGATATCTCTTCGTTGTAGGACATCATAATCCAGCCCGCAGGATCCACCAGATACCAGGTACTGGTATCTGTGGCATGTTCTGGGAACATTACTTCATAGGCTCCTGTGGGCACAGTAAGTACCTTCAAGCCGGCATGTTCAGTCGCCAGGAAGCCCGTAAATTCTCCCGTCGGGGCAGGGCGCCCATCGCTGAGCTCTGCTGCCGTCAACTGCGTATCCTGCGCACGTTCCGGGCTCACATATAACCGGCGCAAACGGGTAAACCCTTTGCCCATAGCGACATGAATCTGACGCGTCACGTACAGGCTTTTCTCACAGGCTCCATCGCAGCCTCCGCTGGCGACGGGCACAACCATGGCCCAGCGCGCCTCCATATCGGCAAATTTTACCGATAATCCCGACTCGCCTTGCAAAGTATGCTCATCGAGTTGCCGGGGAGGCTGCACCAGACTCCCTCTGTTCGCTGTGCCCAGCAGGCCGACCAGGTCAAACTCACCGTTGGCAACAAAGAACCACAACCAGGTTGCCACCAAAATCATGATCAGCGGAATACCGCCAATCAACAACAATACCATGCGGTTACCGGAGTTAGTGTTTGCGCCTGTCATTTACTCGCCTTCTCTGCCTGAGCCAGATATAAGTTGCCGTAGGTTGCTGCTGCGCAACAAGTAAAACACAAAAAGTACCGCCGCCATGGCGAACCACTGCACCGCGTAGGCCTGATGTTTCTGCGGACTGCTGTTCACCACCTGCCACTCCACTACCAGAGCGCCGGGTTGATCATCATCAATACGGACAGGGAACGGGAACACTTCCCCCGGAGCAAGCCCGGTCATCGTGGGGGCGATTTTGTCCATCTCTACCGCTTGTATTCGTTTTGGCCAGTCAGTTGATAATCGTTGCTCTGCCAACAAATAGGGCGCGCCTGGCGCCACATAGACATGACCCGTGATTTCCACTCTACCCGCAACGTCCGGCACCTCCGGCAACGCCTCCCGGTCCGCATCGCCAGCAATCCAGCCACGATTCACCAGCACGCTCCCTGTCTGATCACTCAACTGCAGGATTCCCAAGACTTGGTATCCAACCTTGCCGGCGCGCACCTGGTTGTCCAGCAGAAAATATGCATCGGGCAAAAAACTACCGCTCAATAGCACGCGTAAGTACGCCAGCGACTCGTCCGGCAAATTCCAAAGTGCGTCTATTGAGGCCGGATGCTGTTGCTGACGCGCTTCAAACAGCGCTGCTAATGCTGCCTTCTCATCCCCCCGCTGCAGCTGCCAAAAACCCAGACCAATCATCAGCGGGACCATCACCACAGTAAAAAGCGTGATTCGCCACTCTGACTCAAAACGTAATCCTGGCGAAGAGCCTGACATTATCCCACTCCGGCGCAAAAAACTGTGTCTGGTTTATAATGCACCGGACTGTTAAAGGAGACACCCATTGTTAAAAGCTGCAATTGTACTATTGATGCTGGCGCTGGTCGCCAGCCTGGGAAGCGGGTTTTACTTTTTGATGCTGGACCAGGGGAACAAACAGAAACGGCGAACATTCCATTCTCTGGGTATCCGGCTGTGTATCGCCGCCGCGCTTATGGCTCTGATCATCTACGGTGTCGCCACCGGCCAATTGGGTCATTTAAATCCCTGGGATGCGGCGCCGTAGCTAACGGCACCCCCAAATTGAGGGCCGGACGCCCTCTATAGAATATAGACGAACAGGAACAGGAACACCCACACCACATCTACAAAGTGCCAGTACCAGCTGGACGCTTCAAAACCGAAGTGGTCCTCCGCTGTGAACTGCTTGCCAATCACTGAACGCAGCAACTGAATTAGCAGCATGGTCATCCCCATAAAAACATGAAAGCCATGAAAACCCGTCAACATAAAGAAGGTAGAGCCATAAATACCCGCGTTCAGCGTTAAACCGAATTCGACATAGGCCTCGTAATACTCCAGCGCTTGGAGACACAGGAAGATTATCCCCAGTAGCACCGTGATGCCCAGCCACAGATTGAACTTCTTTTTGTCGCCGGCAAGAATACCCAGGTGTGCGACGTGGCAGGTAAAGCTCGAGGACAACAAAATGAGCGTGTTCCAAAGCGGCAACCAGTGCCACCAAACGTGCGCGTCAGCGAAGGCCATGCTGGTATGGGGGCTGATATACGTGCCGCTATTGGCTACCAATTGTGAAGCCGCACCACCGACTGCTTCCTGCGGTGTCTGCATCATCGGCCATGCGTATTCAAACCCGGGCCACAGCATTCCGTTCATGCGACCACCATCACCTTCTCCCGCCAGCCAGGGACCGACGAGATTGCGGACATAAAATAGCGCGCCAAAGAACGCCAGGAAAAACATCACCTCAGAGAAGATGAACCAGAACATTCCCAACACATAGGACTTCTTGAGCTGAGCGCTATTCATCCCCGCGATGTTTTCTCTGATAGCGGTGCGAAACCAGCTAAACAGCGTTGCTGCAAAGAAAAACATGCCACAGTAAAAAATGGTCCAGGAGCTGCTCGCTTCATTTGGATCACCAAACGTCATGTCGTTCATGACGCTGGCGGCACCAAAGATACTTAACATCAGGCCGATAGTCGCGCAGATAGCCAGACGGCTCTTCTCTGGTACGTAATACTTTTCGTACTCTGTGGAGGTCTGACTTGTCATGTTGTTTCTCCGATTAAAGGATGAAGATCCGCCGACCTGCGCTTCAGCGAGCAGCGACTGAACCGCTCACCATATCCGTTACATCAAAAATCGTATACGACAGCGTGATGGTACCGATGTCGCGTGGTAAATCCTGGTCGACTATAAACCGAAGCGGCAACTCCGCCTCGGCACCACCATCGAGTGGTTGCTGATTAAAACAAAAGCACTCTGTTTTGTGGAAATACTCCGCCGCACGGGCAGGCGAAATGCTTGGGATCGCCTGACCGACCATTGCATTAGGCATCGGATTGCGCGCGAAAAATACTGTGTCATTCACTGCGCCCGGGTGAACCTTCATCATCGTTCTAGTGGGCGCAAAGTCCCAGGGCATGCCATCGTTATTCATGGCAATAAACTGAATCGACACTTTACGGCTCTCGTCGACCTGCACCTCTACTGCAGTGTATGCCTGTCCGCTGGTTTTGCCATTAATCCCAAGGACATCACACAGCACGTTATAAAGGGGCACCATTACAACGAAAACAAAAGCAAACATAAACACCGCCAGCGCGACCAATTTGATCGAGGTGTTAATAGCCGGATTTTTGCTCATCTTCAGCACTTAGATTCCTATCCCTTCACCGCAGGCGGTGTCTCAAAGGTGTGGTAGGGCGCCGGCGTGGGAACAGTCCACTCCAGGCCTTCGGCTCCGTCCCAAACTTTCTCATCGGTCACTATATCCCCAGCACGGATGGTAGCAATCACGTTGTACAGGAACAGGATTTGCGAAGCACCGTAGATAAATGCCCCGATGCTGGACATCATATTGAAATCAGCAAACTGCAGGGCGTAATCTGGTATCCGCCGCGGCATGCCGGCCAAACCCACAAAATGCTGCGGGAAGAAGGTCAGGTTGAAGCCTATGAACGAGATCCAGAAATGGGTTTTACCCATGGTCTCGTTGTACATACGGCCACACCACTTTGGCAGCCAGAAATAAATGGCCGCGGTCATACTGAATACCGCTCCCGCCACCATGACATAATGGAAGTGCGCGACCACGAAGTAGGAATCGTGATACTGGAAGTCAGCCGGTGCGATCGACAACATCAGGCCGGTAAACCCGCCAATAGTAAACAGGATAAGGAATCCGATCGAAAACAGCATCGGCGTCTCAAAAGAGAGGGCGCCGCGCCACATGGTGGATATCCAGTTGAACACTTTTACGCCAGTCGGCACCGCGATCAGCATAGTGGCATACATAAAGAACAACTCACCGGCTACCGGCATACCTACGGTATACATGTGGTGCGCCCAAACAATAAAGGACAGGAAGGCGATAGAAGCAGTGGCGTAAACCATGGAGTCATAACCAAACAGTGGCTTGCGAGAAAACGCGGGAATAATCTGCGAAACCACACCAAATGCCGGCAGAATAATGATGTAAACCTCGGGGTGCCCAAAGAACCAGAACACGTGTTGGAACAATACCGGATCACCACCACCAGCAGCAGAGAAAAAGCTGGTGTTAAAGTGCACATCCATCAACATCATGGTCACCGCACCAGCCAATACCGGCATCACCGCCACTAGCAGGAAGGCAGTTATCAACCAGGTCCAGACAAACAATGGCATCTTCATGTAGGTCATGCCGGGTGCCCGCATATTCATCACAGTTGCAATAATATTGATGGAGCCCATGATGGACGACAGACCAAGAACGTGAATGCAGAAAATGAAGTACGTTACTGATGGGCCGGCATAGGTTGTCGACAGTGGCGCGTAGAACGTCCAGCCTGCCGCCGGCGCGCCGCCTTCCATAAAGAGCGTTGACGCCAATAACAAAAACGCTGGCGGGAGTATCCAAAAACTCCAGTTGTTCATGCGCGGCAGTGCCATATCGGGCGCCCCGATCATCATCGGGATCAGCCAATTAGCCAATCCGACGAAGGAGGGCATGATCGCCCCGAACACCATTATCAGTCCGTGCAGCGTAGTCATTTGGTTGAAAAAGCCGGGCTCAACCAGCTGCAAGCCGGGCTGAAACAGTTCGGCGCGAATGATCATGGCGAATGCGCCGCCCAGAATAAACATAGAAAACGAAAACCAGAGGTACATGGTTCCGATGTCTTTGTGGTTAGTGGTAAACAGCCACCGACTTAGACCCTTGGCGGGACCGTGATGATGATCGCCCATCTTTAATTGCTCCAATTAGTCTTTTTTGTGGTTGTAAACGTCAATGGGCTGAATGATGTCGCCCATGTTGTTACCAAATGCGTTGCGCTGGTAAGTAATTACCGCGGCCATGTCGACATCGTTAAGCTGCGCGCCGAAGGCCTGCATTGCCGTTCCAGGCACGCCATCAATACCTATGTCCAGGTGATGACCAATGTCCCCGGTCGCCACTACACTTCCGGCGATTGCGTTGCCGACCCCGCCCTCACCATTGGCGCCATGACATACTTGACAATTATTGTCATAGACGATTTCGCCGCGCTCCATCGTCTGGTCAAGCGTAAATGTCTTAGCCATCAGCCCCTTGGTTTCTGCCGCCTCGGCCTGCTTGGCAGTAAACCACTGCGCATAGTCTTCTTTGCTGACTACGTTGACCACGATCGGCATAAACCCATGGCTTCGTCCGCAAAGCTCTGCGCACTGTCCGCGATAGACGCCTATTTCAGTCGCCTTGGTCCAGCTCTCATTAATAAAACCCGGAATGGCGTCGCGCTTGACGGCCAGCATGGGCACCCACCAGGAGTGGAGCACATCATTGGCTGTCACCAAAAAACGCACTTTTGTATCGACCGGCAGAACCAGCGGCTCATCTACTTCCAGTAAGTAGTGCTGACCTTTAGCCTCTGAGTTGTGTATTTCTGCCTGTGGTGTGGCGAGATTGCTGAAGAAGCTGACATTCTCGCCTTCTTCGTTCAGATATTCGTATTTCCACTTCCACTGATAGCCGGTAACAACGATATCCAGCTCCGCATTATCGGTGTCATAAATTTCCAGTAGTGTAGTGGTGGCGGGAATGGCCATGATGATCAGAATAAAAAAGGGCACAACGGTCCATGCGATCTCTACCTTGGTGCTCTCATGAAAAGTCGCCGGCGTAACGCCGCGCGATTTGCGGTGATAGATTATGGAGTAAAACATCACACCAAAAACCAGTACGCCGATAACGACACAAATACCCAAGATAATCATGTGCAGGTCATAGACTTGCTGACCGACAGCCGTAACGCTCTGCGGCATATTGTACTCGCTTGCTTC
>PKCY01000016.1 GCA_002862985.1 Haliea sp. | reverse complement strand
GAACCTGCGAAGGCGTTTCTATCCAGCTCAGCGCGCGATCGGGCACGTTTTCATTGCGAAAAATGACATTGTGATGCAGGTTCTGACCCGTCTCGGCGCTGGCAGTCCACTCGTAACCGACGAAGCTGGTAAAGCTGCAGTCACTGCTGCGGTCATAAGCATCTTCCGTATCCCGCTGAATGTCCTGCCAGGTGTCCGCCGCCTGAGCGAAGCAAATTTCATTATCGTCACCGCAGAACCCCCAGCGTGTTTTATAGCTCATGCCCAATGCGGCGAAGGTGAAAAAAGACATCTGAGGAATGTAACGGTGGGCTACACAGGCCGGGTGCCAGTAACCGGGCAGTCCCTTGGTGGTGCACATGCGCATCTCACCCATAAACTCAGAGTGGTCGGTGACTGCCGTGAAATCCAGCGGCCGATCGAGTTTTATGGTGCGAGTGGGCTTGTCGTTTTCATCGTATGGCTGAATTCCCAGTGGATTGCCCTGAGCAAAACGATAGGCATCGGCAGGTTTATTGCGCGTGTCTTGGCTATTGGCGTCGAAAGACCAGGCCGTGTGGACATGAAAGTCGCCATAATGGGGTCTGCGCAGTGGGTCATAGTCGCTGCACGGTTCGCGTTCTTCAGTGATGCTGTAGGGTTTTTGGGGATTGATGGCTGCCGGGCTGGTTGATGAGCTTGTTTCGGCCATTGCAGAGCCGGCAAGAGTCAGCATACAGGTGAGGAAATATACCGAGCGATATGACATGCAGAACTCCCCTTGAAAGTTACAACCAGAAGGATAACAGCGCCCTTCGGGGAAAGCACTTTTAGGCCGCAGAGAATATACCCAAGTCGCGCCCATCGGGCTATAATACAAGGCTTATCCAAAAGAAGTTGTTCAATCGTTGAGATACAAGACTAACAAAAAAGGCAAAGAGTACGTGATTAAGCGTCAGGCAATGCTGGCGCTGGTGCTCCTGTCGATGACTGCCATTGCGCAGCATGCCTTTGCTGTCGATAAAGGTGTAGGCACGGTTGCGTCCGGTGCCGGCAGAGCTGGGGAAACGGCCCCGGCTGCGCCACAGTGGAAGCTCGTTTATACCCGGCAACCCCGGGCGAACACCCCGGTACCCGGGACGCCGGTGCAGGAAGCCGCTAACTGGCAGCACGCCTCCGATGTGGGCAGGATAAATGGCGGCCTGGCCGAGGCTGATGTCGTGATTGATGATCGCAATGGGCGAGTAAAGGTTATATATAATTGCACTACATCAAAGGAGATATGTGTTGCGCAGGAAGCGCGCGTCAGTCCAGACGGAACCAAAATCGTGTACTCGGTGGGAACTGGCGCTGAACTTAATGAGGTCGTGGGTGAGGGGATCAAAATGGGGATCTATGAAATCCCCGGTCTGACACACGCACGACTCTGGGTTTATGACCTCAAAACGGGCGCGAACGCCCCCATCCCGCATCATCCTGCCGGCGCTATCGAGCGTCAGCCTGAGTGGCTCTCAAATAACAAAATCGTGTTTGTCAGTAATCGGGGGAACACCTACCCGATCAGGCAGCAGTTCGTTATGCATCAGGGTGTCAATCAGTTCGGCGGGGGCCGGTGTTTCAACCCCCCGTACTGTGTTTCTCAGGAATACGGCTATAGTCCCGCCGGAAAGTCCATGCAGCTATGGACGATGAATATCGATGGCACAGATGCTCGTAACATTACTCCACATGAACAGAATGCATTGGCACCGGCAGTTACCAGCACTGGCGATATCCTGTACTCATGTTGGAATGTGCAGGAGAATAAAGGCTTTGATAGTAACGCCAGTAGCCCCGGCACGTTGAAAAACAAGTGGTGGTTATGTCGTACCGATGGCAATGGCGCCGACGGTACGGTACTCCTGAACGGCCACAAATCGACTTACCTTAAGACCAAGGGCTGGCTGCCTCCAAGTGTTACTGGTGGGGAAGGTATATCGCAACTGCGTGCCATTCGTTCAGTCGCTGAGATTTTCAAAGGCAAGCTGGCGATATCGAACTACTACCGCTCCAACCACGTCGGCAGTATGGGTATCATCTACGTCTGGGATTATAACGATCCGCATATTGAAGGCTGTTCCACTGCGCGTTGCTACTCCGGTAGTGGCAATCTCAGCAACTCGCCTGGAAGCGGGCGTTATTTACCCAGTTCCATTTATGCCGCCACCCCCTATGGAACGGATCAGGATATTGATGTCCGCCGGGATGGGCAGGGCCGGGCCTTGGGCAAGGCGGGGTATGCGGCTCCCTTACCTAATACCAATAGTGAATTCCTGATAACGCATGGGAGAGGGTCGTGTTATGAAGGCACTCGGATTCATAACGCTAACAGGGCGGCAATGGGCGGAGAGCCCACCTGTCAGAAAGCCCTTTACAGGGTTAAGGTCCCCATTGTTACTAACCCGTTCGATAAAAATCAGATGGAGTTGATGGCGGGCAGTGAAAAATGGCAAGTGTATGATGGCAGAGCTATAGCCACCTATCAGAGCTTGTTCGGACAGCCGATGCCAGATCAACCTGAGCCGCTCAATCCCAACTATGGGTGCTACCTGCAGGTCGTGGATGCCCGCCAGGCCGAGCTTTATCCCAGCGCCGAAAAGTACAGTTGGTTACACAATTTATACGAACAGTGTGCATTTCAGGGCTGCGCGGTGAATACGGAAGACCGTGGTTTTTACGCCCGGAATGTCGCCAATCTGTCGGTACTGTTGCCTGAGATGTGGGATTACACTTACAGCGGAGGGCGTCAGGAGGAGTACGCCAACACAATGAATACTTTTGGCTATAAGTCTATTGGCATATTGGGCGCTCAGCCGCTGGAGGCGGATGGATCAGTAAAAATGCGGGTCCCCTGCGAAACCCCTATTATCATGGCGGGCACGGACAAGGACGGCATGGCCATCGCTCACGACTCCACGCTGCATTCCCTGCGAAAGGGCGAGACCAGAACCTGCCACGGTTGCCACGATGGTCATTCAGAGGAGCGGGCCGCACAGTTTTCCGAGCCGGCTCTAGCGAGATTCGAGCGTACCGACGCCTACCTCACCAGCCCCCAGCTCCCTAAGAAAACGGCACCCATTACGTTTTCGAAGGATGTACAGCCCATTCTCGCTAATCGTTGTCAGGGTTGTCATAAAGACATGAACAATAGAGATGGATTGTTATATTCCAAGGTGGCTCTGGACTATGAACAGTATGACTGGCCATGGGCGAAAAAACACCCCGGGCCGCGTTCGCATACGTCTGTCGGCAATGTTGTCATTCAGAAACGAGGCAGTGGTTATGTCGTCGGGGATAAGCTGATATTCAAGCCCGGTGGTGCCCAGGGCACGGTCGCTGCTGTGGGCGGCATGGGCGGCATACGGGAAATCCGCCTAACGTCGGGCGGCTCCGAATACGCGCCGTTTACCCCTGTCACGGTAGAAAGTGTTTCTGGAACAGGGGCAAAACTCGCTGCGATGTCCCGAAAATTCGAATTGCAGCGTCCGTATACCAGCAAATGGGTTGCCAAATTTGGCCGAGATTCCCTCTTCTACTGGAAGTGTGTAGGGTCCAGACAGGATGGGCGCACAGACGGGCAGTACGGTGATGACATCGATTTTGGCCCGGCGCACGACTCCGGCGCTACGCCCCAGGAATGCCAAACCATTGGGCGCTGGATTGATACCGGTATTCAGCTTTAATCTTGGAGATTATTGCGCTGCTTGCCGCCGCGAGTGAAATAGCCAGGCCGCTTATAAAGCTGCAAGAAACTGAAGAACTCGCTGATTGGTTTTTTCCAGGTATCCTGCCTGATTGAAAAAACCGTGACCCTGCCCTTGATACACCTCGATCTCGCAGTGGCCTCCCTTGCTCTGCACCTTGTCACAAAAGTTCTCCACCGAAGATATAGGCACTTCTGCATCGTGTGAGCCTACCAGAATGAGGGTTGGAGGAATTGCGCCGTCAACATGCTCAACAGGTGATACTTTTTTCCAGTAGGGTGCCGCGAGTGGATAGCTCAAAGTACCGGGCGCGAAATCAAGAATGGGGTTGTACAGCACCAGCGCGGCAGGTCGTAGAAACTTATCTGAAGCAGTATCGGAGAGTGGATGTAATAGCGCTGTCCCAAGTGCGGCGGCCAGATGTCCACCCGAGGAGCCTCCACCTACCGCGATGCGTTGTGGATCGATATGAAGTTCCTCCGCGTGCTCTGTTATATATTCCAGAGCGGATCGGGCATCCTCGATGGCACCGCGAATATCGGGCTGCTGGCTTGGGCCAAGGCGGTATTGCGCGGATAGGCAGGTAAAGCCGTGATGAGACAGATACTCACATTGTGGATAGAACTGTTCCGCGCCGCCGAACGCCCAGCCACCACCATGAAAGAACAATACTGCGGGGCTGGGGCTGCTATCGGCTGCATTTTTCGCTTTAAAGACGTGCAGGCTGAGATCCTTCTCAGCGAGTAGTTTGTAAACTATTTTCTGGTCAGGGCGAGTCTCCAGGAGATGCCACTTTTTAGCGGCTACCAGCAACAATAAGGCCAGGTGCAGCGTTATACTGATTAGTATGAACCAGAATTCTTTTGTCATCAGTCAGTCGTTACCAATCTATTGTCGGTGATACGCCCAATTGGCGTTTGCAGGTATCGTCCTGGGTATCAGCGGCCGCTACCTTCACGGGTGCGCTGCGACCAGTGGTCGCCGTAGCAACCACGTCTCATCGCGAGTTCAGTAATGTCGCACTCCAGAGTTTACGTGGACTCTTTCCAATTAGTATCAAGTATTGTGCCCCCAGGCAACGATGTAGCGCGAGATAGGGTCTAAAGACACATTGCAGGGTAAGTTTTTCGGATGGCGGAACTCGGGCGCTGGCGCATCTGCTCGCAGGCTTTAATGATCAACTCGGTTCATTCAGCGTTGGGGAGATGACGCCGGTTTGAGGATGGCGCGAGAGCCAAGCTCCTTGTTTACAATCATACTGCGCTGCAGAATTCGCCATCCGGCTGGCCGTTTTATCAGCGTATCGTGGTACTGAGCCCAGACTTCGTAAAATAACTGTTCTTCTTCTCCTGCTCCGGCGTGAGCCGCACGGACATAGCATCGACTGTGAGCCGTATCTCCCTCAATACTAATGTCGAAATTTCCCAGTAGATGCTGGGTAGGCCCACATCCCCCCAGCATGTTTTGAATCATGCTCACCACCGCCGCACGACCCTGAAGTTTGAACTCTCCGCCGTAGTTCACCGCGACCTCTTCACAGAACACATTGTCGAACTCCCCCCACTGGCGTTCATCACACGCGCGGGCGTAGATATTGAGCACATCCTGGACAGCACATCGATCAAGTAGGGCGTTGAGTGGGTCGTTCACTGAATTCTCCTCAGAGTAAGTGGTGTTTAGAGCCAGTATAAGCGATACACTTTATACAAATGGTTAGGCAGCCGTTGGATTTTCACTGCAGGTGAATGGAAAAGGTGTATGTTGAATCGAAGAAAGCCGCAGATTTTTGGCACAGCGGTAGGCGTATTCCTGAGTTTCTTGACGCTTTCTGCCAACGCCGCAGAGCGACCTAATATCGTTTTCATATTTTCAGATGACCATGCTGTGAGCGCGGTAAGTGCTTACGGAAGTAGCCTCGTCGAGACGCCCAGCATTGACCGTATTGCGGCGGGCGGGGTTCGCTTTGACCGCGCCTATGTCGGCAATGCAATCTGCGGTCCCAGCCGGGCGACGCTTCTCACCGGATTGCACAGTCATGCCAATGGATTTTACAGCAATGAATGGTCAGGCCCTTTCAATGGCGAGCAGCAGACCTTGTCGAGCTTGCTGCAGGGTGCGGGCTACCAGACTGCAGTGATTGGTAAGTGGCACCTTTACAGTGATCCGGTTGGCTTTGACCATTGGGACGTTATCGATAACGTGTTCGAGCAGGGCACCTACTACAACCCTGCCTTTAGAAGTCCCGCCGGAGTCGAGGAAACAACAGGCTACGTGGCCGATCTCGTAACCGAGAAATCCATCGCCTGGCTGGAGCATGCAAAAAACGAGGGCAGGCCCTTCTTTTTACTCTATAACCACAAAACACCTCATCGGGACTGGCTGCCTGGTCCCCAGGAACTGCGCACTTGGGACGAAAGTGCGTTGGTTGACGAGCCCGAGTCCTTGTTTCGCGACCTGAGCGGCCTTACTGCGGCGCGCCGTGACGCCCGCATGCACATTGCTGATTACATCACTGATAATGACGTCAAATTGAAGATGGGAAACACGCTGACGCCAGAGCAGGCGGCGCTATGGAAACAAGCATTTGCAGAGGGCAACCGCCAATTTGAAGAAGCCTCTATGAGCGAAGAGGAGGAACTGCGCTGGAAATTTCAGCGCTATGTGAAAACTTATATTGCCTCGGTGCAGAGCATGGACCGTCAAATCGGTCGCCTGCTGGACTACCTCGAAGCTCAGAACCTTATGGAGAATACCCTTGTGCTTTACAGTTCTGACCAGGGTTTTTTCCTCGGCGAAAACGGTTGGTTCGACAAGCGCTGGATGGATGAGGTTTCATCACAAGTGCCTTTTCTGATGGAATGGCGCGGACACATCCAGCCTGGTACAACGTCAGATGCCCTCGTACAGAATATCGACTTTGCCCCCACGCTTTTAGACGCGGCGGGAGTCACACCTAAGGAACCCATGCATGGCGTCAGCCTGCTGCCATTGTTCAAGGCTGATCCGCCGCCCTGGGATCGCGACCTGTACTATCACTTCTATGAAAACCCAGGCTTTCATGGTGTGGCGCGCCACTACGGTGTGCGCACTCAGCGCTACAAACTGCTGTACTACTACCAGAACGACGAGTGGGAGCTGTTCGATCTGGTGACGGATCCGGCAGACCAGGTTAATTTATACGGTAAGCCCGGTTATACCAAAATCACCCAAGACCTGAAAAAGCGCCTGCAAAAATTACAAGTTCAGTACCAGGTGCCAGAGACCGATCCGGACGTGGCCTGGTACCACGGGCCGCTTGTGCGGATGGTGGAAAAATTGATGTTGTGGTTGTGAGCAACGAACAACCGGCCCGGGCAGTACCATTTCCGTGACGACCTGCAGGTCGTCTATTGGGACGCTATAGAAAGTGACGTTTGCACAGCGGCCAAACGCCGATGTCTGCAGCGCGGCTGTTGTCGGCAAGTGGCAGTGTTTGATAATCGGTTCAAGACCTTGCGATGATGGCGTACATGAAGAAACTGGTGGGCAAGGTCGTCGATAAGCTGCAAGAGTTTGCTCTGGCGCAGCGAACACGACTGTTATGTGTCGCGGATAGTGTTGCGGGCCGCGATATCCTCAGTGTTCGGCATGGTAGGCCGATACGTGTTGCCAAGGGCGAAACGACTAATATTGGTGTGTATTATCTGGCTATTGTTGCGCTTAGCAAGCAGGCAGAGACCATAATATGAAGGCGTTTTGGTGTTAAAAAAGACCCTTCTGAGTCTAGCGCTCCTCGTACTTCTGATGATGTTTGCTTATGCCTGGCTCTACAGCGTCGGCAAAGGATGGTTGGGGGCTGGCTGGGAGTCGGCTGCCGTAGCCGCGGGCCCGCGAGCTGCCGGGCCAACGCAGTCCTTCAGCTACGATGACACAGCGCACATTCTCTTTGGCGACCTGCACAGTCATACCAACTACTCTATTGATGCTTACATTTTCAACACGCAACTGGTGAAGGGTAGTGGTGTAGTGACACCAGCGGACGCCTGTGATTTTGCGCGCTACTGTTCTGCGCTCGATTTCTGGAGTATCAACGATCATGCAGAGGGGCTGACGCCGCGTGTATGGGCTGATTCTGTGGATGCCATTCGAAACTGTAATGCGTCTGCCGGGGATCCCGGCAATCCCGATATGGTGTCCTTTGTCGGCTGGGAGTGGTCCAACAGTGCGAAAGATGACACGCCCAGTCACTACGGCCACAAGAATGTGATTTTCCGTACCTGGGAGGAGGGCCAGACACCTACCCGGCCCATCGCCGCCCAGCCGCAACAAATGCTCAGCAACTTGCCGCCTGTCTTGACGGGTCTGTTGAGCCTGACCGACAGTGTAAAAGATGCATCAGATTTTGGCTGGTACTTGCAGGAATCAAAGGCTATCCCTACCTGCCCCGATGGTGTGCCCGCTGACAAATTGCCCGCAGATTGCCGCGAAGTGGCGCTTACGCCTCAGGATCTGTATCGCAAACTGGATGAATGGGGCTTTGACAGTATGGTGATTCCCCACGGTCTTTCCTGGGGTACGACCAATCCTTTGACCGGAGATTTTCGCGATCAGTTGGACCATTACGATCAGCGTTACCAGAACCTGCTGGAACTGTATTCGGGCCATGGCAATTCCGAGTTGTTTGAAGATTTCCTGCGCATCGGCCAGTCGGGGGATGGGGAAGTCTACTGTCCTGCGGCGACCGATAATTTTACACCCTGCTGTCGACAGGCGGCAGTGATCACCCGGTTATCCTGTGCCGAACCGACATCTTCAGCGTGTGAACAGGCTATAGTGGAGGCCGTCTCTGCATTTGTGGCAGAAGGTGATCCACAGGGACGTAAGCTGTTTCCTGATGCAACACTCAATGACTGGGCAGGCTGTGGCCAGTTGCAGAATAGCTTTCAGCCAGCGTCTATGTATGTGCCGCGATTGTCCGCACAGTACAACCTCGCCCTGGGTTTTGACGAACAGGGAGAGCCGAAGCGTGCGCGCTTTGGTTTGATCGGGTCCAGCGATGGGCACCAGGGACGCCCCGGTAGTAGTTATAAGGAGTCCAACCGCTTGCTATACACCGACAGCAAAGACATGGGTCGCGAGATTATTTCAACGGACTTCTACAAAGCTGACAAGGAGTCGGGTGGCTTCTATTACACCGGTGGTCTGGTGGCAGCGCACGCCCAGGGTAGACATCGCAACGCCATCTGGGAGGCGCTTAGCAGCCGCAATGTCTATGCCACTTCCGGTGATCGCATGTTGGTCTGGTTTGATTTACTCAATGGGCCGACCGGAGACGTGCCAATGGGTAGTGAAGTGATGCAAAGTGATACTCCGCGTTTTCGCGTCCGCGCATTGGGCGCGTTCGAACAAGTGCCGGGTTGTCCGGATTACACCATTGCCGCGTTGGGCGCCGAGCGAGTGCAGTCCCTGTGCGGCGGTGAGTGCTATCGCCCTGGTGGCGAGCGACGCAAAGCCATTACCCGTATTGAAATTGTGCGTATCAGACCACAGGTGCGTCCCGACGAGAGCATTACGCCATTGATAGAGGACCAGTGGCGGGTATTCGCGTGTCCGGCGGATGGCGCAGGTTGCACTGTGGAGTTTGATGATCCGGAGTACGGCCTCAGCGCACGCAGTGCCCTGTATTACGCTCGAGTGATTCAGGAGCCTGAGCCGCTGATAATCGGTGACCCCTTTGACTGTGAATACGATGAGCGCGGCCAGTGTGTTCGGCGCAGCTATTGTGTGGGCGCCAACGCAAAGCCGGACAACAACTGTCTGGCCGAGGCCGAGCCCCGTGCATGGACCTCACCTATTTTTCTGGAGTATCCGTGACGCTAATATTCAGGCAGGTTCTTTGTTTAACCTGTGTATTTATTTCGCACCTTGCCAGCGCTGAAAATGCTGGCCGGCCAAATATTCTTCTGCTCATGGCGGAAGATATGAGTTCACGGGTAGGAGTCTTCGGTGATAGTGTGGCGCGCACGCCAAATCTGGATGCTCTGGCCGCACAGGGCGTACGCTATGCCAATGTCTTTACCACCGCGGGTGTCTGTGCGCCGAGTAGAGCGGCGCATGTCCTGGGGATGCATCAGATTTCTACCGGCACACAACACATGCGCAGTAGTACACATCCTGGAGGGAGCTACTATTCCGTGCCGCCCGAGGGTGTGAAGGCTTATCCCGAACTGTTGCGGGCAGCCGGCTATTTCACCTACACGGATAATAAACTCGATTATCAGTTCAGCAGTGCACTGCCTCGCAGCGGACCATCGACCATCTGGGACATGGAAGGCGCTGCAGCACCCGACTGGGGGAAACGTGCAGACGGTCAGCCATTTTTTGGATTTATCAATTTTCTAGTCACTCATGAAAGCGGGGTCTTTACGCCTCTGGGGAGTATGCCGCAGAGCGCTACTCACTTTGTCATGCAGTTACTGCGCTGGTGGCGCCTCGACAAGGCGGTTCCCAAGATTACGAGCCCTGCAGATGTGCTAGTTCCTCCCTATTATGCAGACACACCCACAGTGCGCGCAGACCTGGCTCGACACTACGACAATATCGCGTACATGGATGGCGAGATCGGCGACATTCTCCGGCAGCTAGAAGCAGACGGACTGGCCGACTCGACCATCGTTATTTGGACGACCGATCACGGCGATGGTTTGCCGCGGTCCAAGCGCGAACTGTACGATGCGGGTATCAAGGTGCCAATGGTCATTCGCTGGCCGGAGGCTTTTAGGCCCAAAGGTGTTGAGCCCGGAGCCCTGGACGAACAGCTGATAAGTTTTGTTGATCTTGGGCCAACAATTTTGTCGCTTGCCGGTGTGCCGGTGCCGGCTTACCAGCAGGGCAGAAACTTTTCTTCGACGGAAGGCGTACCCCGTGAATTCATTTACGCTTCTCGAGACAGGATAGATGAGGTGTTGGATCGACAGCGGGCCGTGCGAGACCAGCGCTACAAATATATTCGCAGCTGGTATCCGCAGCAGGCGGGTGGTCACGCATTAAAGTTTAGAGATAATATCGACATGGTGCGTGAAATGCGTGCACTCTATGAGGCAGGCGAACTCAACGCTGCGCAATCTGCCTGGTATGAGGCCCCCGGGGAGGAGCGATTGTTTGATCTGGAGCAGGACCTGTTCGAACTCAATGATGTGAGCAGTGATCCGCAGTACCGCGGTCAGTTGCAACGCATGCGCGACGAGATGAATGCCTGGTTAGATCGAGTCGGTGACTGGAGCGAAGAGTCTGAAGACGATATGGTGGTGCGGTTTGAACCCGGTGGCGAGCGGCAGGTTACGCCCGCACCCACGCTATCAATATCTGATGGCAGGTTGGTTATTACACCACGTGCGGTGGGTCATTCGGTGGAGTACCGCCAGAACGGCGGGCATTGGCAGCTCTATTCCGGTCCGGTCAGGGTTGCCACAACAGATACACTTCAGGGCAGAGCAGTGCGCTATGGATGGGAAGAGAGTGAGGTCGTCAGTGGTCCGTAAATGGGAGAGAAAAAACAGGGTACATTCCTTTGCCGTCTTAATGATGAGTGCTCTGGCACTACTATCAGCACCGGTGGTGTCGGAACAGGCCGTTGTAAATCCAAAACTCAAGTTGGAAGCACGAGAACCCTGCAACACAATTGCGCCCTTGAAGCGGCCCTTTTTCGGAGACCTGCATGTACACACGCGCTATTCTCTGGACGCCAGCACGCAGGGTACCCGCACCACGCCAGCGCAGGCTTACGAATTCGCTCTGGGCAAGCGCATCGGCATTCAACCCTGGTCGAAGGAGGGAGTGGCGCAACGTTCTATGCAGTTGTCCCGGCCACTGGATTTTGCCATGGTGTCGGATCACGCCGAACTGATCGGTGAGGTTCATATGTGCAATTCTCCCGCTGTTGAGGGCTACAACTCATGGCAGTGCAGCTTGTACCGGAACTGGTCGCGCGGCGCATATTATCTTTTCAATTTTATGGCCACCATGCGCCATACCCACCTCGCTATGTGCGGGGAGGAGGGTGAGTTGTGCAAGCGAGCAGCGTTGCAGCCGTGGCAGGAAATGCAAGAGGCCGCGGAGCGTTATTATGATCGCAGCCCAGACTGCAACTTCACTACTTTTGTGGGTTACGAGTGGACCGGCATGGAGCCGCCCAGTGGCGGTAACCTGCATCGTAATGTTGTTTTTCGCAATGCGCAGGTTCCTGCACTGCCGGCCAGCTTTATCGATGGACCTGCAGCTCATTTGCTCTGGGAGTCCCTGGATGAGAACTGCAATCGGAGTGACAGCGGCTGCGACTCTCTGGTCATTCCTCACAATTCAAACCTCAGTGCAGGTTTTATGTTCAGCGGTCTGGGAGATGATGGGGAGCCAATGAGCAAGGATTACGCGGACATGCGTTTACGCTTTGAGCCGTTAGTGGAGGTGATGCAGCACAAGGGTGCCTCGGAATGTTACTTCGAAGCGGGGGTGACCGAAGACGAATTGTGCGCCTTTGAACAATTGCCTGACGACAACATTGCGGGTTTTAACAATCCACCGACGCCCACTACCGGTTTTGTGCGCAAGGTGTTGGCCGATGGTCTGGTGCTGGAAAATAAACTGGGTGTAAATCCCTATCAGTTCGGTCTGATTGCCAGCACCGACACTCACCTGGGCACGCCCGGTGCTGCCCAGGAATCTATATTTCTGGGGCACGGCGGTGCGGGTGTGCCGGCGAAAGACGATGTGCCCCCTGGTCTGCCTGATGAGTTGCAATATAACCCCGGTGGCCTGGCAGTGCTGTGGGCCACTCAAAACACCCGCGACGCCCTTTTTGATGCCATGCGCAGCCGGGAGGCCTATGCCACCAGTGGCCCGCGTATCGTCAGCCGTTTATTTGGCGGCTGGGACTTCCCCGAAAACCTGTGTGAATCGCCACGGCGTATAGAAAGCGCTTATGCTCAGGGTGTGCCCATGGGGTCGTTGCTGCCAGAGCAGCCGCAGCAAGAGATGAAGCCGACTTTCTTGATCGCGGCCAGCCAGGATATGGGTACGCCTGATCATCCGGGAATGCCATTGCAGAGATTACAGGTGGTTAAGGGCTGGGTCGACGCAAGTGGACAGACGCAGGAACGTGTTGTGGATGTTGCCGGGGACGCACGCAATGGTGCCTTTGCTAATCCCCAAAGCTGCGCAACTGGCGGCGCCGGGTTCGCCGATCTGTGTGCCGTGTGGGTGGATGATGATTTTGATCCCGCCGAGACCGCCTACTATTACTCACGCGCGGTGGAAAATCCCAGTTGTCGTTGGAGTCAGCGGTTGTGCGTTGCCGCGGGCGTGGATTGTGCTGACGCCAAGACTATTACACACGGTTATGAGGGCTGCTGTGCGGCCGAGCATCGGCCGATCGTACAGGAGCGGGCGTGGACTTCTCCGGTCTGGTATAGCCCTGCTGCTATTGTCACCGCGGGACCCGCGTCGCAATGAGTGGCTGTAGTAACGGGATACAGTGTTGCCATTATCCGCCACTAGTAGGACGGCTTATTGAACCATTCATTGGCAATCTTTAAGGGGTGCGGCCTGCTGCCGATGGTGGAGCTATACTCCAACTCCAAGTGACGCCCACGGAGAAACCACAGATGTCTGATTCAGGAAAAGTTGTACTGATAACCGGGGGTGGCAGCGGTATGGGGCGCGAGGCCGCAAGGCGTTTTGCTGAGGCCGGTTCCAGGGTGGCTCTGTTTGATGTCAATGCTGCGGGCATGGCGGAAACCGGTGAAGGGTTTGACAGCGTTCACGGCTGGACAGTAGACATCACTGATTTTGACGCGGTGCGCAACGCGGTGCAGGCGGTAGAAGCAAAAATGGGTCCCATCGACCGGCTATACAACTGTGCTGCGATTATGCCCTTTGGCAAGCTGGTCGAGCAGGACAATGGCATAATCCATAAGCAGATGGCGATAAATTATGGTGGCCTGGTAAATATCACCCAGGCGGTACTTCCGGGCATGCTTAAGCGCGGTAAGGGTGATTTCGTAAGCTTTGCCTCCATGGCGGGCATCATTCCGATGCTCATGACGGGCGCCTACACAGCGACCAAGTTTGCCGTTAGGGCCTTCACGGAGACCTTGTACCATGAGCACTTGAATTCCGGAATTCGCTTTGCCTGCGTTTGCCCTCCGGCGGTTAGCACGCCCCTTTTGCAACAGGGCAGGGACACAGCCTGGCCAAAGATGTTGGACAGCGCCGGCCCACCCATTGAACCCCAAGTCGTCATTGATGCTATTGAGGCATGCCTCGCGAAGGGGAAGTTCTTCGTCTATCCTACCCGTGATGCCAAGATCGGCGCATTCATGCGTCGCCTGTTCCCGGGACTGATCTGGAAGCAGGTGCATCAGGTAGAGGGCTTCTAAGAGATTTTCCGGCCTCCGGTGTGATCGGCGGTTAGCCAATGTTGCTGGTTGGTCTCGACGAACTGTTCCTGAAAAGCTGAAAGGAACATCGCTGTGAGCATCCGGTGGGATCGATGAAAAAACGCCTTCCTTTGTTACTGCTGCTGGTACTAGCCGGCGGGGTTTACCACGTCTTAAAAAAACCACCCTCCCCGCAGGCAGCGCTCAAGAAAGACAGCGACGGGCCTCTGTTTTACGAAACGCTCGATAATGCTCCCGCGCCTGTACTGTCGCCAGAAGAAGCACTTCAGGCATTCAGTATTGCGCCTGGGTTCGAGATTGAACTGGTTGCCGCTGAACCGTTGATTGAAGATCCGGTTGCGATGGCCTGGGATGAATACGGCCGCCTCTATGTGGTGGAATTGCGCGGCTATATGCCCGATGCCTACGGTAACGGCAGTGACGAGCCGGTGGGGCAGGTTGTCCGGTTACAAGACACCAATGGGGATGGGCGTATGGATACCAGTGAGGTCTTTCTGGGAACCCTGGTGAATCCTCGCGCTGTAGCGGTAGTTAACGAAGGGGTGTTGATTGGAGAGCCGCCTAACCTGTGGCTGTGCAAATTGCCCACTCCCACATCCGTATGCACGGATAAACATAAAATAGGTGGTTATGCCATAGACATGACCATCGAAAATGTCGAACACATGGAAAATGGTTTGCTCCAGGGTCTGGACAACTGGCTTTATAATTCCAAGTCGAATCGCAGCCTGCGCATTGATGACGGCACGCTGCAGGAACGCGAGGGACCGTTTCGCGGTCAATGGGGTATTACCAAGGACGACTTTGGCCGTCTGCTGTACAACCATAACTCCACCTGGATACAGGCAGATTTTTTTGCCGGCGAAGATCTGGTGCTTCCAGGGCAGGGCGGTCGTCATAAAGGTCTGGGCGTTAATCTGACAGCCCCGGCAAAAGTACACTCCATACGCGTTAACCCGGGAGTCAATCGCGCCTACCTTCCCAATACACTGAGAGAAGATGGGCGTCTCAACAATGCGACTGGCGTGAGTGGTCTGGTCTCCTATCGTGGCGACCAGTTTCCCGACCGCTATCGTGGCGATGTGTTTGTGCCGGAAGTTGCAGGCAACGTGGTGGCCCAATTTGACATGAGTGAAGAGGGTATGGCGCTCGTGGCCGAGCAGCGTCTCTACGAAGATCCGACCTGGGGTCAGCGGGATTTCCTGGGCTCCACCGACGAACGCTTCCGGCCGGTAGACGCTATGAATGGCCCGGATGGGGCGCTGTACATTATCGATATGTACCGTGGCATCGTTCAGGACACTCACTTTCTAACTGACGAACTACGCGCACAGATATTCGAGCGTGAGTTAGAGGCCCCTCTGGGTATGGGCCGTATTTGGCGCGTGCGGCACACCGAAGGTAAGCCCTCGCACGAGTTCCCCAATCTTGCAGCGGCGAGCAACGAGCAACTCGTTGCGGCATTAGAAAGCGTCAACGGCTGGGTGCGTGACACCGCCCAGCGTCTGCTGTTGATCCGCGGTGGAGATCAAACGGAGCCACTCGCTGCCATTGCAACTGGCAACAACACCCTCGCTGCATTGCACGCGATCTGGGCATTGCAGGGCAGGGGTGAACTGCGGCGTGAACTGGTTATGAAAATAGCAACCTCCGGTGACTTGCAGCGGCAAATCCAGGTGTTGCGCGCGGGCCGTACTTTGCTGCTGGCGGATGATTTTGTTGCTCTGCAGCAAGTACTGCAGGAAGCTCCTGAGGCGCTGATCCTGCAGTTGGCCTTTGCCATGGGGGACTGCGCTGACGACGCCAGTGTGCGCAATGCGCTGTTGGACATACTGAGCGAGAATTCTGATAGCCCATTTGTGCGGCGGGCGGTTGTGCGGGCGGTGCATGGACAGGAGATGTTACTCCTGCAGCAGTACGTTGCAGACGGTCGATTCTCTACCGC
Source organism: Haliea sp. (assembly GCA_002862985.1). Taxonomy (GTDB): domain Bacteria; phylum Pseudomonadota; class Gammaproteobacteria; order Pseudomonadales; family Halieaceae; genus Marimicrobium. Next base: position 27,058 of record PKCY01000016.1, on the reverse strand, counting down.
AACCCCAGGGGGGCGAGCCTTGCTGACAAGGCTAACAGGCCAGGCCTATGCCAGCCTGCGCGGTGATCTAAGGTCTCCCGGAGAGCCGAATATTGCCTTGCTTGAGTTGCTGGCACTGATTGAATCACGGCAGGCGAAGGTCAAGTGGCAGCAGGTTGCTGCGCTGAAGGGGTTGGCGAGCGTGGCGACTAGCAAAGACTTTGTGGCGGTGCAACTGGAGGAGCCGCCCCGGATTTTTACTGATACCTCTATTGGCGAACAAGACCCCCTGTGGAAAGCGCGGCGTGCCGGCCGCGCGGCATTCACCTGGCCGGGCGATGAAATTGCGCTGGGTATTGCCCCGTTGAGTTCTGAGCAAATGCGGGTGGCGGCGCTAGGTGAGATATTTTATCCCCAGTGTGGTGCTTGCCATGGTGCAGAGGGAGCGGGTATCGCGGGACTGGCGCCACCGTTGGCAGGGGCAGAGTGGGTTACCGGGCCACCGGAGTGGTTGGCGCGCATTATCTTGCAGGGATTAAATGGACCCGTCGCATTGGCAGGTGAGAGCTGGAACGGTGTCATGCCACCGCATGGAGATCTGGCGGCGCTGGATGATGACACCCTCGCTGGATTGATGACTTACCTGCGGCGGAGTTGGGGCAATACGGCTGACCCGGTGAGTGTTGAGAAAGTGGCTGCGATACGTGCGGTGAGCTCAAATCGGAGTCAACCCTGGACCGCAGCGGAGCTGCAGAGGGTCCCCTATGAGCGTGGTTACAAGCGATTCGAAGGTGAGTACGCGGTTAGTTTTGTTACGTTCACGGTCACTGAAAAACCCGACGGTCTGCACCTTTCCGTGCCGCTATACGGCTCCGGTCTGATGGAGCAGTTGAGCGCCAATCGTTTTAGCGCGGCAGCGGGGGGTGAGAGCATTGAGCTTGAATTTGTCATTGCGAAGGACGGCACCGTCAACTCGCTATTGCTTTATCGCGATGACGAAAAAATTTCGGTTAGTCGAAAGCAATAGGCAGGTCAGGCACTAGTAGGTACTAGTCAGTTGGGGCGCTGGTGGTGGATGAGGACGCCAGCCCAGAGCGCCACAAGCGCGAGGCCGCCGATTTCGCGGACTTGTTCTACTGCCTCGCTTTGCATGCTGATTGACTTGAAGACTTCCTCGATCGAGACCGATCCGACAATGCCGGTTAGTAATGTTGCGATCCAGACAAGGGCAATCACGAATAGCGCAGAGCATAGCCAAGGGAGCCTTATGTTTCGATACTGCAGCAGGCACATCAAGGCTGCCGCGAGGTAGACTGCAACCCACATCAGGGCATCCGGGTCGTTGTACTGGACCACTGCAGAAAGTGCAAAAGCGGAGAAAAAAGCCAGATTCAGGAATTTAAAGAGCATGGTTTATTGGTCTTTAGTTTGCAATGCGCTAGGCAGCTACTGGCATTGTACCGGGCATTGCCGATAATAAGGAGGAACCGCATCGAACCGAACCGGTTTTTGAATGTCCCGCTCGGGGTTTGATTCTGCTCGAAACTGCAAGTCTTCCGGTAAGCAATAGCGAGCTGGAGCAGCTTACGAGGCTGGGTGTGTATTGTGAGCATAATCAAGGAAATGCCAATCTAACGCGGTACTTAGATTATAAAAATGGATTGTCAAAAAATTTTTAGGGGGCGAGAGATGAGGGCTTTTAATCGACATGCCACGCAATTCACGTCTCTAATGGCGGCTCTATTACTGGCTGGCTGCAGCGAAGAAATGATCCCCCCGGGTGAATGTGTCAATGCGCTGACGCAGCAGGAACAGGCGGCCGGCTGGCGCCTGTTATTCGATGGCTCCACCCTATCGCAATGGCGCAGTTACCAGGAAGAGGACGTCAATTCTGGATGGGCGGTGGAACAGGGCTGCCTGACACGGGTAGGGATGGGTGGTGATCTCATTACGCGCAGCCAATTCGCAGACTTTGAGCTAAAACTCGACTGGCGCATCAGTGATTCCGGTAACAGTGGAATATTTATTCGCGGGGATGAATCCGCCAGCAGCATCCACCACACGGGTTATGAAATGCAGGTGCTGGATAACATCGGTCATTCCGATGCTAAAGATCCCAGCCATAGAGCCGGCGCCTATTACGATATGATCGCCCCGGACCACGACACCAGTGCACCCGTTGGCGACTGGAATCATGTGCATATAATCGCCCACGGCTCCCACGTTGAATTTTGGTTGAATGGTCGCAAAACAGTGAGCTTTGAGCAGGGTAGTGACGCGTGGCGTACGCTCTATCTCAACAGTAAGTTCGCTGGTCGTCCGGCCTACGGTAGTTTGTTTAAGGGGCACATTGGTTTACAGGACCACTGGGACAAGGTCTGGTTCCGCAACATTCGTATACGGGCGTTTTAGTTTTGCATGGGTTGGGAGCAGCAGGGCCATAGCTCGGGGTGAAAGTTGGCGCTGTTCGATTAGCGCAAGCACGGTTATTTTCAGAAATTTTTGAATCCTGTTGTATCTGTACCATACTGTCTCAGCACAATGTCTCCATTTGATAGAGGCATGAGCAGCTTCAACAGCCAGAAAGCTAGTAATACTTTCAATAACGGAGATACTATGACCCATCAATCTGCACGCGCGGCATTGCTACTGATTCTAACTGCTGGCATTACCCTGGCAGCCCAAGCCGCTGACAAACCGAATATCCTGGTGATCTGGGGAGACGATATTGGTATCACCAATATCAGCGCCTACAGTGACGGTATCATGGGCTATCACACGCCTAATATTGATCGGATTGCCGACGAGGGAATTCGCTTTACCGATTATTACGGCGATCAGAGTTGCACCGCCGGTCGGTCGACCTTTATCACCGGCCAATCTGGATTGCGCACCGGGTTAACCAAGGTAGGTCTGCCCGGTTCCGAACTTGGCCTGCTCGACCGGGATATTACGATCGCTGAAGTGCTTAAAACACAGGGTTATACGACAGGTCAGTTCGGCAAGAACCATCTGGGTGACCAGGACATCTTCCTTCCCACCAACCATGGATTCGATGAGTTCTTCGGCAATCTTTATCACCTAAATGCGGAAGAAGAGCCTGAGGACCCCGATTACCCAACCGACCCGGGCTTTCGAAAAATGTTTGGCCCTCGTGGTGTGATCCACTCCTATGCAGATGGCCGCATCGAGGATACTGGCGCGCTGACACGCAAGCGAATGGAAACAGCCGACGAGGAATTCGTAGCGAGCGCGAAGAAATTCATCGACAAGGCCGTCAAGGCCGACAAACCTTTTTTCGTGTGGCTTAACACGACAGGCATGCACTTCCGTACGCATATCGCCGCCAAGAATGTCGGGCTCTCCGGCCAGGGCTTTTATAATGATGTCATGGTGGCTCACGATAAGCTGGTCGGCCAGATGCTCGATCAGCTGGACCAACTAAAGATCGCAGATAACACGTTAGTGTTCTATTCCACCGACAACGGTGTGCACTTCAACACCTGGCCGGATTCCGGAGTAACACCCTTTCGCAGTGAGAAGAACACCAATTGGGAGGGCGCTTACCGAGTGCCCGCTATGGTGCGCTGGCCGGCGAAGATCGAGCCGGGACAAATCTCTAATGAGGTCATGGCGCATCTCGACTGGATGCCCACGTTTGCCGCGATGGCGGGCGATACCAGCCTGAAGGAGGACTTGCTCAAAGGCAGAAAGATTGGCAGCAAGAACTCAAAACTCCACCTGGATGGATACAACTTCTTACCCTACCTGACCGGTGAGGTAGAGAAAGCGCCACGTCTTGAGTATATCTATTTGGAAGACAGCGGCATGCCAGTGGGTATCAGGGTAGGTGACTGGAAGCTGGTTTTTGCCGAGAACCGGGCAAAAACAATGGCGTTATGGGCAGAACCCTTTGTCACGCTGCGCATGTTCAAGATCTTCCACCTGCGTCGAGACCCTTTCGAGCTGGCTGATCACAATTCCAATACCTATTGGGACTGGCTAATCGATAAAGCGCCACAAGGTTACAGGGGGGTAGCGGTAATGTCGCAGTTCCTGTCCACATTCAATGAGTATCCGCCTAGCCAAAAACCTGATTCATGGTCTATCGATAAGCTGACTGACCGCTATCTGAATGTGAAGTAATTGGTATCAGGCATGAAAAAGCCCGCACAAGCGGGCTTTTTGTGTGTGCGTTACGCACTAATTGAGCGGCTATTGTTGCGCCACCACGTCGGTCTGCCAGGCTATCTTTCGAAAATTACCGGAAGTTCTTCCAGACCGCGTAACAGAATATTGGGCATGTACTCAAGCTCTTCGGGTGCGCAATCCAGGCGCATACCCGTAGTACCGGCGAATAATTTTTCCCAGGCGACCGTCATCTCCAGTCGTGAGAGGTGCTGGCCGATACACACGTGACTGCCGAACCCAAACGCAATGTGGCGTTTGGCATTGGATCGCGTTACGTCAAATGCCATGGGTTCTTCGAACATAGACTCGTCGTGGTTGGAAGAAAAGTACTTGAGCAATACCATGCTGCCCTTGGGAATAGCCGTATCGCCAAGCGTGTAATCGGCTTTCGTCATGCGCCACATGTTGGATGTGGGTGTTGCCAGGCGCAGTGTCTCCTCGACCAGGTTGGGGATCAGTGTGCGGTCATTACGCACCGCAGCTTCCTGTTCGGGGTTCAGGCACAGTTGCCGAATACCCTCCGCCAATGTCGCGGTAGTGGTTTCGTTGCCCGCAACCAGAAACTGTGTGCAGTGACCCAATTGTTCTTCGATCGTCAGCTGACGACCCTCAACTGTTGCGTGCGCCACCAGGTTCAGAAGGTCGTCCCGAGGGCTAGCCCGGCGTTCGTCGAGTGCGGTGACGAACCAGTCGTATTCTTCTTTGACGGCAGCATGGGCGGCCAGCAGCGCTTGCTTGTCCGAGACTTGCGACAGGACATTGACGTTTGCTACCGTCCACTTAAATGCCTCGTCGAACAAATCAAGCGGAATACCCAACACATGCATGATCACTGACAACGGGAGCGGACGAGAAAAACCGTCGATAAAACTGTAAGGCTGTCCGTGGGGTATCTCGCTAACCAGGCGGTCGGCCAGATCATTAATCCAAGGGCGGTACTGTTCAATATTCTTGGCCAGAAAGAAGTCCCTTACCGTATCGCGGTACATTTTGTGGTCAGGATCATCCACCGTGAGCAGAGTGCCTTTGCCCAGGTTGTATGTTTTTGCCATTGCCGCTTTTATGTCTGGGTCCAGCTTAGCGGCCGATCCCAGTGCCAGTGTGAACTCATTAGAGAACACCGCATCGTTCTTGTGCGCTTCCCTGACCAGCTCGTAGGTGGAGACCACAAAGACGCCTGAATCGGGATCCTGATAAACAGGCGCTTCGGTGCGCAGTGTTTTGTCGAAGTGGTAGGGGCATTTGAGTGTGTCAGTATCAAACAGCGGCATATCGGCGAGGGCGCGGTCATCATTGGTGGTCGGTGCAGTCACGGTTTTTTCCTATTTCTCAAAGTAAATAAAATGTATGGAATGCAAGATTATGACAAAGTGTCCACACCGTTAGTGCGCAGGCGCATCTCTGGCGAAAGAGGACAGCTTTCGGCAGGGGTTAAACGCCCGGAGTGCCCGGCTGTCCGTACGCTCCCCTGTGCAATGGTTGTTGCCTGTGCCAGGATAGTTTCAACGGCCTGCACATCCGTGCTCGTAGAGTGAGAGTTGTCGATATCATGAGGTAGTCCTCATGTGAGGCTGGGAAGTATGAAGGTTAAAAATAAAACAGTCAATCCTGATTTTATTGTTGACTTGAGTCGGGTTCAGGTCCGTGGGGTGCAGTCTGCGATGAGTTCGTCTGGCGTGGGTAAGCCCGTTTCGCAGGCCTTTTTGCAGGCGCGAGTGTCATCACCCCACTCGACGGGGTTGAAAATACAGCCCAGGAAACAGGGCGCTGCTGCAACCGCAAGGCGGCGAAACGCGCATTCCTGACCTTCTGCCCCAAGAAACTTTGTCTTCTGGGGAGCGGAAAACTTGTCAAAGATATCGAGCCCCTGGCCATCCGGCTCCAGATTGGTCGGCGGCTTGTCAGCGGCGGATAGGCTGCCGGTGACAAATAACAAGGCATTGGCAATGAGTCGCTGAAACAGGGGGTCTTTGATCGTCTCGTTACTGTGCCCTAGCGTTGTCCCAAACACGGGGACGTTGCCCTGATAAGCCAACCAGGCGGTGACGTGGGATTCGCCATCCTCTCCCACTGAGCTGAGGAGTGGCTCGGCGTCAAATTTAAGATTGAGATACAACTCGTCGTCTCCAACCGTCCACTGGGCGGGGATTCCGCTAAGAATAGGGTGCACCTGCTCTTGATCCTGTGGTAACGGACGCATTGATTCGTGTGCGTTGGTCTTTAGTCCAAACAGCGGCCACCACCATTGTGTTTCGCGAAACGAATGCATGGTGCAGTGAATAAATAAGGCAGGGACGCCGAGTTGCTCAGTTTGACGCCGCATATTGGCAATCAGTGCTGCATCGGTGTTGTCTGCCATGCAGATATTGTAGATAAGGACGTCGTAGCCCTCAGAATAGTCGGCGGTTTTCCAGCGCCCCAGTTCCGCCAGGGAGACGTCGAATTTGACATGGGCGTGCTTGACAATGCCCTGTGCCAGGGCGTGCGTCTGGTATTCGTAATTGTGATAGACACCAGGACTGGTCAGGATTAGGGCTTTGAGGGGCTCGCCGGCAATGGCCTGCTTGCCCGCTAAAATCACCGTCGAAAAAAACAGCATTGTGAGAGTCGATAGTGCATGACGCATAACAGCTTCCTTGTTGGCGGGTCCGACTCTGATATTGAAGTCATTGGTGCAGACACTACAGGCTTCGTCAGTAACCCTTTGAATGCGAGCCGCAAACCCGTACAGTATCGGAAAAAATGTCTCCGCAATCAATCGAGATTCAAACTGTATGAAAGAATCCTCCGCTGTTAGTAAAAAAGTGGAAGTCGGCTTTGACCCGGCGCTCACCCTGCCGGTGCTACTGGAGGTGTTTCGGCTGCAGCAGTCGGACAAAGTGGCGCTGATAGAGGGCGATGAGAGCCGCACCTGGGGGGAATCAATTTCGCGTATATATCGTATGGCCAATGGGCTGATTGCGTTGGGGATTGCGCCGGGTGATCGTGTGGCGATGTTGTCACGCAACAGCATGAGTTATTCTGAAATGTTTACGGCCACACTGGTGATCGGTGCCTGTGCGGTGCCATTGCAGTCCATGATCACTGATCAGAGTCTGGACCTAATGCTCCGGGATTCTAATGCCAAAGTATTTATTGTAGCCAGTGATATGGCAGCGATGACACAGAGTTTTCTGGCTGACCACTCTCAGATTGTTTCCGGTGGACTAATCGGGATTGACTTCAGCGACGCACATTTTTGCGCGCTGGAAGACTGGCTGTCCGGACAGTCCGATACTGCCCCTGGCATTGAATTGAATGGGGATGACGAATTCAATATTATTTATAGTTCCGGTACTACCGGCATTCCCAAGGGTATCGTGCACAGCCAGCGTACGCGGCAGGCACTGGCGACGGGACTCATGAATTTGGGGGTTACTGCAGAAGCGATTACCCTGATTGCCACGCCGCTTTACTCAAATACTACAATTACTACCTGGTGGCCCACGGTTTGTGCCGGGGGCACACTGGTGATCATGCCAAAGTTCAATGCCGAGAACGCATTGCAACTGATACAGCAACATTGCGTTAGCCATGCAATGCTGGTGCCGGTGCAATACGATCGCATTATGAGCCTGGAGAATTTTTCGAACTATGATCTCAGCAGTCTACAGCTTAAGTTCAGTACCAGTGCGCCACTGCGTCCAGCGCTAAAGGCTGCAGTGATAGATCATTTTCAAGGCGAGTTGATCGAGTTTTATGGCCTGACTGAGGGTGGTGTCGGCACACTGTTTATCGGCAGTATCGCGCGGGAACAGGATAAGCTGGGTTCAGTGGGACCCGCGTTACCGGGTGCATCACTCAGAATTATTGACGAGCAGGGTGGGGAACTACCCAATGGGAAAACCGGCGAAATCGTCGGCCGTTCGGGCAGTATGAGTGACGGCTACCACAACCGTACCGAAGCGAATAACGATATGCACTGGTATGACAGTGAAGGTCTGCTGTATTACAAAAGTGGCGATGTCGGTTACCTTGATGAGGACGGTTGGTTGTTTCTCTCTGACCGTCGCAAAGACATGATTATCTCAGGCGGCTTCAATATCTATGCGACAGATTTGGAGCTGGTACTGTTGGAACACCCTGATATTCATGAGGCGGCAGTGGTCGCCCTGCCCAGTCGTGAGTGGGGGGAGACGCCCCTCGCATTGGTAGTGCTTGAGTCCAGTGCTAAGTGTGATGAAGAATCGCTACGGCAGTGGGCCAATGCCAAGCTGGGCAAAGTCCAGCGTATAAGTCAGCTGGTGTTTATCGATGACTTGCCCAAGAGCTCTATCGGAAAAGTGCTTAAGCGTGAGTTGCGAGAAAGCTATGCACATCTGGCAAAACTGGATCAGCGTGTATAAATTCCCTGGGTGCCAAGGCTGCGGCATAATAGAGGATGATGGTAGTTTGGGGTCACCCGTTCTGGCCCCACATTAGTGACTGTTCAGGGAGATACGATGTACCAACAGCAAAAAAAGCTATGGCAGATAAGGTTTCAAAATACGCCGCCCAAAGTCACAGTGAAACTCACGCGAAACGGTTGTACACAGTTTATGCTGGTCATTATGGGGGTGCTATTGTCTGCCTGTGTTGATCAAACTCCACCCGCGAATTCGACGCAATCGTCGGCACCAGAAGTGCAACAACCCTATCAGGTGGTTACCAATATTCACGAGACTATGGCATGGATATTAGACCCCGCTGCCGATGTTATCTGGGACTCAGCGGGGACCATTATTACTGCCCAGGGTAGCGAGGAACTGGCACCGACCACGGCGGAGGGCTGGGCCAAAGTGGTGAATGCCGCTGCCGTGTTGAGCGAGGCGGGGAATTTGCTAATGATGCCCGGTCGTGCCGCCGGTGACGACTGGATCGAATATTCTCGCGGTTTAGTGGACGCCGGGCAGTTGGCTTTGAAAGCGGCCCAGGCGCAGGACAGCGATGCGTTATTTGATGCCGGGGGTCGTATCTTTCAGGTGTGCAAGGCTTGCCATGCCCAGTACTGGGTGAAGTCGGACGAGACGGACGAATTCGAATAATGTTGCTGTGGCCGGTGCGCTGTTTCGTTGCGCTTTGTATCGCGTTGCTGAGCAGTGTCGTCATCGGCCACGATCTATCGGCGGATAACAGTGCGTTCGTGCAGGGACTCAGCGGGCCAGCCATTGGTCCCTTTCTCTATCTGGGTGCGAAGCACATGTTTACTGGTTACGATCATTTGCTGTTCCTGTTGGGCGTTATTTTCTTCCTTTATCGTCCGCGGGATATCCTGCTGTACGTTACCTTGTTTACCCTCGGCCACAGCCTGACCCTGATGCTGGGCGTTTGGGCACACTGGCAGGTGAACGAACATTTAGTCGACGCGATTATCGGACTGTCAATTGTGTACAAGGCTTTTGAGAACATGGGTGGATTCCAAACAGTACTGAAAATAAACCCCGATCCTCGAATCGCTGTGTTGGTGTTCGGGTTATGTCACGGATTGGGGCTGGCGACAAAATTGCAGGCCTCCATCAACAGTGGCGACGGTTTGATTACCAATCTGCTGAGTTTCAATGTCGGTGTTGAACTGGGGCAGTTGCTGGCTCTGTGTTTGATGCTACTGGTACTTTTACAATGGCGGCGACAGCCGCGTTTCCGTTCGCAAGCTTTCGTGTTGAATGCGGTTGTCATGTGCGCCGGATTTGTTCTTGCCGGGAATCAATTTGCGGGGTATTTGTTCTCATGAATGATCCGGTCCAGAGGCGCACTGTGCTGCTGGCGAGTGGCGGCGCGCTGTTGTTGGCGGCGGCGTTGCTGCTCGCAGTTATTCTTCCGGCGGAATACGGCTGGGACCCACTCGGCACTGGAACTAAATTCGGTCTGTTGGGCATGACAGGGGAAGAGTCTTCACCCTTGAATGTACACAGTGAGCCCTGGCGCACCGATCGTATCGAGTTCCAACTCGCCCCTTTTGAAGCGGTGGAGTACAAGTATCGTTTGAAAGCCGGTACGACCGTCTTGTATCACTGGGCTGCCAACGCAGAAGTACTCTACGATATGCACGCGGAACCGGACGGTGCCGCGCCGGGGTACGCGGAGAGCTTCTCCAAGGCACGCGCGGAGCACGCGAGCGGCAGTTATACAGCGCCCTTCGATGGCATCCATGGTTGGTATTGGCACAATCGTAGCCGGCAGGACGTTACACTCACACTGGAAACATCAGGGTTCTATGCAGAGGCGCTAGAAATGCGCGACGGTCGTGAATTTCGTTATGAAATTGAAGCGCAACCACGAAATGCGGATTAGCCGTAGGCTAATGCGAGCATTTCGAGCATGTCCTGAATCTGGATCGTCCAGTAAATGACGAAGCCGACCGCAATAACTGAAGATGCAATCACTGCTGCAAGCTGCACGTCCTTACTGGCATTGTCGCTGGTGTTTTGAGGTTCTGTTGTCTCTTTCATAATCGCCTCTGCCCGTGCTATCCAGAGAATCCGATCCAGCGCCCGGTGGCGGCCACCGAAAACCAGATCATCAATGAGGCCACCGCTACCATCCGCAGTACCCAGGGATTAAGGCGGTCGATATCGTGACGTAGCAGGGGCTGTCGTACGAAGAATACGAATACGACGCCGACCATCAGTGCCAGCATCTTGTACCAGAATACATTCAGATAATAGACCTTAATCGCCACACCGCAGGCCATAAACACGCCGGTGCTGATGCTTAGCAGCAGGCTCCACACAAATAAGCGATGACAGGCATCCTGCACCTGGCGCTGTGGAACATCGTTGAATATCAGGCAGAGCAGGCGACCGTCGCTCACCAGTACCGAGCCCCCCAGCACCGCCATGGCCAGCAAGTGAACAGCTTCCACGGTGGCAAAGACGGCTCCCCAGGTTTTGCCGATGACGCCGAGGGAGGTGGTTTCCATCCATTCAAATAGCGGTAGCAGGGCGGAGTAGGTATCGAGCCGAGCATTGCTGAAGGCAAATCCAAGGCATAGACCTATCGCGGCGATCACTGCAACGGAGCGAGTATAGGAGGGCAGCATACTCCTACTCATAATACTTTCCTGTGGGTTTACGCATCAAAATTGTGTTTGATCGGCGATACAGCCGGTAATGGTGGAAACGAAGGGGGAAGGTTCACCGCGACAGTCAAACCAGTCGTAGGCGATAAGGCGGCCACAGATCACAATAAAACCCCAAAAAATCAATGACAGTGCGGCACCTATTTGCAATCGGCGCGGTGCTTTGACGGCAAGGTCCCAGCTCCCGGCCGCGCTGGAGCCCGCGTCTTGCATGCGGCGGTGAAACAGCCAGGCGTTCACCGCTGCAGCAATGAGCAGTACGACTTTAATACGGAACCACAGGCTCTGTGATGTGCGCACCGGAATGGCGTAGAACAGCAACAAGCCAGTAACGATCATCACACTGAAACCGATCAGCATTGGCAGGAACAGGCGGTGGGCAATGGCCGTGGCTGGAATATCCACAAACGCCAAGCCCAACATGCGTAAGTCGATCAGGAATAACAGACCGAGGCTTACCATCAGGGCCAGTACATGAGTGGATTCCACCCAGTTGTACATATAGAACGACTCGTGCAGCTGAGTGCTCCACGAGTGAGTATCAAGCCAGGTGGCGAACGCGTATATCAGTTGATTCAATGGGCGGGGGAACCTCGTTAGTGACGGCGCTATTTATTGTTTGGCATGCAGCGCAACTTATCAGCCAACGATCAGCGCGATTCGCGCGGGTCTGAGCCATCCTTGGGCGCGCCTGTTCCGGATGATCCCATAAAGACTTTGCGGCCATCAGCAAAGGTAAGATCCCTGCCGTTTGCCTTGCAGGCGGGTTGGCAGCGCTTGTCCTTGGCCTGGTAACCGCGCACGACAATTTCGCTACCAATGGGAATCGAGTTTTTGTGGATGCCTGAGCGCAGTAAAGTATTGGGCGTTCCGCCTTCCACCATCCAGTCGATCGTCTCGCCTTGGGCATTCACTACCGCCAGGTGAATCCAGGCGTGGGGATTGATCCATTCGATTTTGGTGACGCTACCCTCCAGAGTGACGGGCGCTTCCTTATCAAATTCTGCCGAAAATGCGTGATGTCCCCAGGCTTGCCAGGAGTAGATTGCCAGCAGCGGTAGGCTTAGCAACAAAGATCGTTTTAACATGCGCATGAATTATTCCTTCTCTTCCTGCCGGGCGCCGGCCAGAATATTGGGTAGGGCGTAATTACCCTCGTGACAGGCGTACTCGTAAATCGGCCCCTCGGATGCGCGCAGCGTCAGTTCTCCGCGCCAGGGTTGTGTGTAAATACTGTCATCCGTAATGGTGAACTGATACAGCAGTTCATGCTCGGAAGTGCGGGTGAAACGCTCTTCCACGACACTGTCTTCGGTCATATAGAGCTGGTGCTTGATGGCCGCCCGCATATTCTGCTGGGGATGAAACTGCGTGGTGCGCACTACTAGTGTGTCCCCTTCCCAGCGTCCGGTAGAGTCTCCCAGCCAGGGTCTTATAGCCTCTGGGAGCGGTTGGCCTTCCATTCGAATGGTGCGGATATTGTGGTTCATTTCCACCAGAATGAGTACCTCCTCTGGAGACTGCACAAACTGGTAGTTGTTGTTGTAGAGCACCGGCAGCATGGGCGGACCACCCGTAGAGCCGAAGCCCACTATGCAGCGTTCACCTTCGGGACGCTCCTCCGGATTGTCGTGCCGTTGCATCCACTTATAGCCTTGCCAGTAAAAACGGCCCCGACCCAAATAGGTATAAGGCACTTCGCCATCGGCAGGCTCAACAATAATAGAGCTGCGCGGCTCGCCATTGACGCGCAGAACACGGGTACCGGGATCCAGCCAGGCGCTGTTATAGCCGCCCACATTTTCACCGGCTTTTAGGTCGCCCTCAGGCAGGGTATCGATATCTTTCAGGATCTCTTCGCCGTACTTTTCCAGTGCCGTCGCCTGGGCTTCTGTAATGACGAGCTGTTCCAATTCATCGGGACGTTGCAGTGTAGTGATGGTCGCGCTGGTCCAGATACCCTGCAGGTCCGGATCACCCCATGGCATGCGTTGCAGCTTCCAGTCGGCGGCTGATGCCACGGTGCTTAGCAGCAGAGCAAACGTGGTGAATAGCGTTGTTTTCATGCTCTTACCTCGCACTATTGGACCGGCTCTTTGCGCAGATGGCCATACATCATTTCTTCGACGTACTCTACGCAGTTAAATATCAGCATGTTCTTATCGGCCCCTACACGTTTGTACAGCGGCATGCTAATTGTCCAGGGCCGAGTAAAAATGTCCGCGTCATCGAGGGTAGCGGAGTAATCGATGGTGTGTTCACTGGTGAGTGTAAAGCGCTCAGTCACTGTGAGTTTGTCGCTGTGATAATTGCCAGCACGGTCGAACCAGGTGCGGCCGTTCTGACCGGTCGTTTCAATCACCATGGTATCTCCTTCCCAGCGGCTCCAGGATTGCCCCATCCAGGAATCGATAGGTGCTGGCCCTGGATCGGCAAGGGCGACATTGCGCACTGCGCCCGCATACGTATAGGAGAACAGCAGTGCATCTTTGTTATGCACAATTTTAAAGGGGTAGGGCATATAGGTCGCGCGGGGTATTCCCGGCAGGTAGCAGCTAACCTCCGGGTCGGCGGTTATCCAGTCTTTTTGGTTCTTTTCGCGTTGCGGTAAGGCCGATTCCTTGTATGGAATGCTGCCTCCTTCCACGACCCCCAGGCTAGGGGGAATGGCACCAACAGCGCCCAGGGACACGAGTTCCTTGACCGGTACTGGCACAATGGGACCCGGGCGAAGTACCTGCGCTGCGCGTCCGGCGTGCGCTTCAAGGGAATCGTTGGCGGTATTCAGTACCTGCCATACTCCGGTGAAGTCTGGTTTGCCATCGGCGGTGCGCGATGGTTCAAACGCCGCCAGTGCAGGAATCGCAATAAGGCTGATGAGGGCCATGCCGGCCAGGTAACTAGCAGCGTTCATATCTTTAATGTCTCCTGATGATTAATGTGTGGAAATGGCATCGGGTAATGCAAAGGCTATAATATGATCTCCCGGCGGGCTTCCGCCACTCCAGTGTCCGCCGGCTGCAATCACTACATACTGTTTGCCGCCGGGCTTGAGCTGATAAGTCATAGGAAGAGCATTCCCCGCGGTGGGCAATTCACCCTGCCACAGTTCCTCGCCAGTCCTAACATCGAAGGCGTACAGTATATGCTCATTTGAAATTCCGGAAAACACCAGGCCGCTGGCTGTCATCATCGGTGCCGCCAGTCCGGGGAGTCCCTCAATCCACCAGAATGGAAACGGCGCCAGATTGCGCGTTGTGCCCAGCGGCACGCTCCACAGGTGTTTACCGGTTACTAAATCGATCGCGTCCAGAGTGCCCCAGGGCGGTTCGCTGCAGGGGAGGCCCAGGGAGGATGTTATCCAGGCCACCTGCGCGCAGTAAGGCGTGCCTGTCTGCGGTTGCAGCGAGTCTTCGCATTCTGAACGCGGTAACAGTCGAGTGAAGGTCGCCAGCCTGGTGGTAAATACAACCATTAGCCCGGTATCGGGGTTGATTGCGGGGGACCCCCAGTTGTTGCCACCGGCGTTACTGGGATAGTTGATACTGCCCTGCAGTGAAGGTGGTGTATAGAACCCTTCATTTCTTAGCCCTTCGATTCGTCTTTCACATTGCATTCTATCCAGAAATGTCAGCCCCCATGCGTCGTCTGAGGTAAATGGCTCATCGATTAGTTGCGGAATATGCGTGGGAAAGGGCTGTGTTGGCGAGAGATACTCTCCGGGTACCTTCCCTTCCTGCGGCACGGGACGCTCTTCTACTGGCCACAGTGGTTCGCCGGTTTCACGATTCAGAGCAAAGGTCATCCCCATTTTGGTGACCTGCACGATGACGGGCACGCGCTGGCCGTTTACTTCAAGGTCAACCAGGGTGGGCTGGGCTGGTGTATCGTAATCCCACAGGTCGTGGTGAACCATCTGATAGTGCCAGGCTACCTCGCCGGTTTCCCCGTTTAAGGCCACCACTGAACTGGAGTAATGGTCAAGCCCTTTGCGATGCCCGCCGAAGTAGTCCGGTGTGGTATTCCCGGTGGGTAAAAAAACCAGATCACGCTCTGCATCAACGGAGATAATAGACCATACATTGGTCGTGCCACTGCGCCAGCTGCCGTCTTCGTTGCGTCCTTTGGATCCTGGCGGTACCGGGTTGAATACCCATTCCAAGGCTCCACTGCGAATATTGTAGGCGCGCACGATACCGCTGGGTGAATCGGTGCGCTGATTGTCCAGCACCATGGAGCCGGTAATCAACCGGTCGCCGAGGATGGCCGGTGGTGATGTGATGCCGTACTCTGCCGGGCTGTGCTTCGACAGGCCGTCGCTGGTATCAATCTCTCCCGCGCCCCCGAAGTCGGGGCAGGGTTTTCCAGTTTCAGCATCCAGTGCGATGATGCGTGCATCGAGTGTTCCCATAATGATGCGGTGCTCGCAGAACCCGGATTTGCCAGATTGCCAACTGCTTACACCGCGACAGTTGGGAAGGACAGGATGCTCGTCCATATTGACCTGGGGATCGAAGGCCCAGACCTGTCCTCCAGATTCAGCATTGAGGGCGATCACTCGGTTGGCGGCGGTGCAGTAGTAAAGCCGCTCTCCGACCAGAATGGGCGTTACCTGCAGCGAGCTCTGCGAATTATTGTAGTTCGGTGTTTTGCGCGCTTCGCGGTAGTCGCCGGAGCGATGATGCCAAGCCACTTCCAGTTGTCCGACGTTGGCCGGTGTGATTTGATCGGCGCGCGAGAAGTGGGTACCGCCGGGAGTAGCGCCATAGGCTGGCCAGTCGCTGGGTACTCCCTTTGGGCGAGAATCGATCACCTTCGACTGACAGGCCACCAGGCATGCTAGTGCCAGAAGGCTGGCTAGCTGCAGTTTTCCTGGGGTCTTCATTACGGACACAACACCACTCTTTTTAATGTGTTATTGAACCTGCCTCGAAGGGGTATTGGCGAGGCCAAAAAATCCTGTTGAATAAGCTTCCTCTGGATTATCGCGCACCGCCTTGTCCAGGGCGATCGCATCGTCACCGACCAGGATTCTCCACTGCTTGTGCTGTACGCCCTGAAGAATGCACTGCGCTGCCTGATCTGCAGTCGTTGGCGCCTCATCGCGAAACTTTTCCCCATTGCTCTGGATGAGGTCACGTACCATGTCATCCGTCAATTGGTCTGCATCGGGGTTGATGCTCGCCCAGCGCGCGCGCAGCTCTGCAATATCCTGCACACTCATGTTGGCAGATTCCCCGAGCCACATTTTTTGCGAGTTCAGCGCGATAGACGTGCCAATATGCCCAGGCATCACCACAGATACACCGATGTGTGGCGCGTTCTTTCGGAGATCTATCACCAGAGACTCGGAAAAACCCTTCACGGCAAATTTGGCCGTGCTGTAGGCGGAGTGCTCAACGGTGTCGCCGAGGCAGGCCCAGAAGCCGTTGACGCTACTTGTGTTGATAATGTGTGCCTCATCGCTCGCGAGTAGCATCGGCATGAAAACGCGACATCCCAGATAGACGCCGCCCCAGCAGATGGAGAACACCTTGTCCCAATGTTCGCGATCATCGCGCACGAAACTCTGACCGCCGGAGATCCCCGCGTTGTTGAACAGCAGGTTGATATGTTCGGTGTGGTGCTGTTCAGTGACCTGTTGCTGGAACGCACTCAATTGCGCTTCGCTGGACACATCGCACTTATGCGCCGTCACGCGGATTCCGCTATCAATTGCCTGCTGGCACAAGCGCAGCGTCTCGGCCGTGTCCCGTTCCGATAGATCGCACAGGGCGACGTGGCATCCGGCCGCGGTCAACTGCATAACGAGCGCGCGGCCTATGCCGTTGCCGCCGCCGGTAACTACAGCGATTTTATTGTCGAATGATTTCATGTTGCAAAGTGTACACTAGTCGATAAATGGTGGCTGCTATTTTGGTGTCAACTCAGGGGTTTGCGGCGTGTACCAAATGTCTTGTTCAGCTGCTACTCTGCTCGTCACTGGAGGCGCAGTATGACAGAAAAAAATATAGGTTCTTCGATCGTTTTTGGCAGCGTGGCTCCCGGCTTCGAGGCTGTTCGCCGGGAGTTTGAGCACAATTTTACCCACCGCAAGGAACTCGGCGCTGCCTTTGCGGTGTATCACCGGGGCCAGAAAGTGGTGGACTTGTGGGGCGGACATCTCGACAAGCGGCACGTGAGGCCCTGGCAGGAGGACACGGTTACCACGCTTTTTTCAAGCACCAAGGGTGTCGCCGCTCTGACGCTGGCGCACGCTCATTCGCGCGGACTTTTAGAATGGGATGAGAAGGTGGCGACCTACTGGCCTGAGTTTGCGCAAGCGGGCAAGCAGGACATTACCGTGCGCACAATGCTTGCTCATCAGGCTGGACTTTCTGGCGTTGATGAGCCACTCGATACCGCGACGCTTGCCAACTTGGATAAACTGGCAGTGATTCTAGCGCGGCAAGCTCCAGCGTGGATGCCCGGGACGCGCCACGGCTACCACGCGGTTACGCTGGGTTGGTTTCAAAGCGAGTTGCTGCGGCGAGTGGACCCAGAGCGACGAAGTCTCGGTGTTTACTTTCGCGACGAAATTGCTCACCCGCTGGGGCTGGATATCTATATCGGTCTCCCGGATACCTTTCCTGTCTCTCGAATTGCGCTTATCCATCCGCTCTCACTGTTCACCATTCTTGCGCTTAGGGGAACGCGGTTCGCCTTATCGGCGCGCATGATTCTGTCGATGTTGCGTCCTAACTCATTGACCATGCGTGCCTTTGGTAATCCGCGTATCAAGGGGCCTGCTGCCTACAGTCGAAATCCCGCGTTGCGAGCGGTGGAGATCCCGTCGGTAAATGGATTGGGAGATGCTCGAAGTATGGCAAAGCTTTACAGCATATTCGCTATGGGTGGTCGTGAACTTGGAATCTCACAGCAGACGCTCGATGATCTGGCGGCCGATCCTGTTGCGCCTACTGACGGCGTACACGATCTGATCCTGCGTGCAGAGCAAATTTATGCGCTTGGCTTCACCAAGCCAGATGACGATTTCGACTACGGTTCAAGTGGGCGCGCATACGGAACTCCCGGTGCTGGCGGTTCGTTTTGTTTTGCAGACCCTGACGCGCATCTGGGCATGGCTTACATAATGAACCAGATGGGCGGCTACCTGGTGAATGATCCGCGCGAGAAGGCTTTGCGGGACGCCACCTATCGAGCGGTTGCAAAATTCGGACCGGGCGCGTAATTGGCGGAGTATTATCCCTGTTGAGACGTTTGCTTCAAGCTTGAAACTATCGTCCGGGAAAATTGTGCTAGCCAAGCAATCGCATGCAGAGCTTTGGAAACGGTCAGCAGGCGCCCCACTGATACCAATTACTGCCAAAGCACTATCTGACAAGAAGACTACTGGGTAGAGTGATGATGAAATTGCAGAAATAACTGTAGGTTCTTCCAAGCCTAAGCTCTATTTGTGCAACGGCCAAGAAGCCACTACGATCCTTGTTGTAATCCCTATACCGGCCTAATTCTATGCTGCTCTGCGTGAGTGTGATTGGCAGCACCGTGATCGATTTCGTGTTCAATGTGTCTCGCTGGCGGAATCTGATGCCATGCGCCACAATGCTAATTTGGCCGGTGAGTGAGGGTTGGACGCCAACTAACTTTGACTCAGTCGCCAGCATGTGATGCACTGGAGAGATAAAGAATGCGCCGCTATTCCAAATACCGGGGATAGACGCGACGCGTCCGGATAGCCTATCTCATGCGTTCAGTAAACACCCTGGAAAAGTGGTCCTATGCCATCGGCAATATGCCGTTCTCGGTAAAGGATGCGGCGTTTGTTAATTTTGTCGTATTTTATTACACCCAGGTGCAGGGAGTAAGCGGCACTCTAGCGGGTTTGGCGATGTTTATCGCACTCAGTTGGGATGCGGTTTCGGATCCTCTCGTGGGCAGCTGGTCGGACACCTTGCGCACACGCTGGGGCCGTCGCCATCCCTTACTAGTTGCCGGCGGTATTCCCACGGCCCTACTATTTCTGGCGCTCTTTCAGCCACCGGATAATCTTTCAGAGATAGGGCTTTTTTTCTGGCTGCTTGGAGTTTCAGTCTTACTGCGTACCTTTCTTACCATTTATTTTATTCCCTATTCCGCCATGGGCGCGGAATTGTCGACGGATTACGATGAGCGTACGGTAATCGCCAAGGCGCGCGTTACCATGGGCTGGTTGGCGGGCATGGCCATGCCTGCGATTGGTTTTGCACTGATTTTCCAGAGTAAAGACGGCGTTGACGGGCGCTTACTGCAAAGCAACTATATAGACTACGGAATTCTATCGGCTGTTCTTGCCGGTGTTACCGCAGTATTTTGTGTATGGGGGACGCGCTCCGTTATCCCCAGGCTTCCGCAGGGCGATGCGACCGGGGTACGCTTTAGCGTGAAGCAGCCATTCAAAGATCTGCAGATTGCTTTTAGCAATCGTAATTTCAGGCTCAGTACGGGTGCCGGTCTGGCCTTTGGAATCGCAGCGGGTGTTTACACAACGCTCTCTCTTTATATGGGCACCTACTTCTGGGAATTGAGCAGCGATCAGTTGGCGGGGATGGTGGTGCCGACTGCGTTGGCGACCTTGCTTGCTTTTATAGTGTTAGGCCGTATCGGGCAGCGCTACGACAAGCCGACTATGTTGACGGCGGCCTGTATAGTCATGGCCATTAATGCCTTTTCTTTGATTGGCGCGCGGCTGCTTGGTTTTATGCCAGCCAATGGCCAACCGGCCGTCTACATACTGGTCCTGTTAAGTACGGGCATCGCCGTTTTAACCATCGTCACGTTACAAGTGGTGACCGTTTCAATACTGGCCGATCTTTTGGATGAACAGGAATTGCACACACGGCGTCGGCAAGAGGGTGTATTCTTTGCCGCTTCTGCCTTTGTAATGAAAGCAACCACTGGCCTGGGCGCTATGTTGGCTGGTATCGTCATTGATGTAGTCGGGCTTACGCCGGGTGCGGAGCCAGGAACGATCGAGCCGTCTGTGCTGCAGTCGCTAGGTTGGTTTAGCATTATTCCGACTGTCGGTATGGCGATCATTGCGGCATGGTTTTTTCACCGTATTCATATGACACGTGAAAACCTAGTGCGCATAAAGCAAGAACTAGCGAAAAGAGCAATTACCTGATGGCCCTGACCGGAAAGTAATCAAAGCCGGGTTGCTTGCGTTGTTATCCTGACCGAGCGCAACGCCGCCCTAGAAGGGAGCGGGCCCCGGGAACTGTTTGCGTAGCTCCGGCTTGAGTAATTTGCCCGAGGGGTTCCTGGGCAGTGCTTCTACAATTTCATAAAGTTGCGGCACTTTATAGCCTGCGAGGTGTTCCTGGCAGTAAGCCTTCAGGGACTCTGCAGTGGGTGATGCTCCTGGCGCGGAAACAATAAGCGCTAGCGGTGTCTCACCCCATTTTTTTGAGGCGACGCCAATCACTGCCGCTTCCTGAACCTCAGGACTTGCTGCAAGTGCATTCTCCACCTCAGCGGGATAAATATTTTCTCCACCGGAAATAATCATATCTTTCATTCGATCACAGACCGTGACAAAGCCCTCGCTATCCCAGGTGCAGATATCGCCCGTGTGCAGCCAGCCATCGCGCAGAGCTTCTGCGGTTGCCTCGGGGTTGTTCCAGTATTCTTTCATCAGATGTCGACCCCCGACAAGTAATTCACCGGGTTGCTCTGATCCCATCTCAATGGTGTTGCCCTGGTCATCAATAATTTTAATATTGGTATGCATCTGGGGGCGCCCGCACGAACCGACCTTGGCTTCGCCATCTTCTGGTAGCAGTAGGGTGCCGGGACCGCAGGATTCAGTCAGTCCATAGGCTTGGAAGATGCTAATGCCCAACGCCTCGTACTCGTGTAACAAAGATACCGGTACCGGGGCGGCCCCTGTTGCAATCCAGCGGACAGAAGAGATGTCGCATTGTTCCCGTTCGGGTGTCACTAGCATAAACTGAAGCAGCGCAGGCACGGCCATAAATATGGTGACCTTTTCCTGATCTATGCAACGAAACATGGCCCCCACATCCAGTTCACGCATAATGACGCCTGTTCCGCCGCGGTGCACCAGTAGCGAGGTCGGACTCAGGCAGCCCACATGAAACATCGGTAAGGCCAGCAACCAGCGGTCGCCGTCGCGCATGTCGGAGGTGCTCATGCTGGTTAGTTGGGACCAGAGCATACCATCGTGGCTGTGCACGACACCTTTGGGGCGACCGGTGGTGCCCGAGGTGTACATGATGAACAGGTTGTCGTGGTCCCACGCGCCGATTGGGGGTTCCTCAGGGCTGGACGCCGCAGCGAATTGGTCGTAGTCAAGTGCCCATTGTGGCGTGCCACCGTCGCTATTTTCGCGCCGCAGCCATAGCGTCACGTCCGACTTGCCCTGATGCAGGGCGTCCACGGCATCGTCGAAATCCGAGTCATATACTAGCGCCTGTGTACCGGAGTCCTGAAAAATATAGGCGATCTCCTCCGCCACAAGACGCCAATTGACCGGCACCATCACCGCGCCGATCTTGGCTACTGCGAAATAGGTTTCCACAAACTCGACGCTGTTCTTTAACAGCGTCGCCACTCGATCGCCGGGACGAATACCCTGGTCGAGTAACCCATTGGCAATGCGGTTTGCACGCGCATTGAGCTGGATAAAACTGAACCGTCGATCTCGCTCGAATTCAACGATGGCTTCGCGATGGGGACAGATTTCCGCTCGCTTGGTGAGAAATTGTCCTATATTTATCTTCATTATTGGTCCGGTTTGCGTTTATTCCATGGCGGGCAGTATTCCACTATTTTGTCTTCGCCGGTAGCGCAGTGGGCCGATGAGTAGGCTGTAGTTTGAATACTAAACCGATGACACAAGCGGTCTGGGCGAAACCGGCTTTATCGGCACGAAATGGGCGTAGTTTTTGATCTCTGGGGTGCTGGCGAATATGGGCTTGACCGCCGTTACGCAGGCTCAGTATGCCGAAGGAATACAGGCGGTAGGCAAACGGGCAGAAAGCCGAGGAGAAAAAAGTAGCGGGCTACTAGAGTTCCACTGTTACGGAAGCGGCACAAGTATTAGCCATCGTGCGCGCCTGCTCAACGGAATCGGCCACCGCCAGTGCCACACCCATGCGGCGTGAACCGGCGACTTCCGGTTTACCGAATAGTCGCAACTGAGTATCGGCTTGTGACAGTGCCTGCTCCAGATTGCCGAATTGTACGCTTTGGCTATCACCTTTGACCAGAATAACGCTCGAAGCGCTTGGTCTGTTCTGGCGTATAACTGGAATCGGTAAATCCAGTATTGCCCGCGCATGCAATGCAAACTCCGATAAGTCCTGGGAGACCAACGTCACCAGTCCCGTATCGTGGGGGCGTGGGGATACCTCGCTGAAAATCACCTCATCATCCTTGATAAAAAGCTCGACGCCGAACAGTCCTTTACCACCCAGCGCTGCGGTCACCGTTTTTGCCATCGCCTGTGCAGCAGATAACGCCTGTTCAGACATCGCTTGTGGCTGCCAGGATTCCTGGTAGTCACCGCCTTCCTGTCGATGGCCGATCGGTGCGCAATAAGAGGTGCCATCGCGATGACGAATAGTGAGCAACGTGATCTCAAAATCGAAATCCACAAAGCCCTCGACAATGACTTTACCTTTGCCCGCACGACCTCCTGCCTGTGCATACTCCCAAGCGGCATCAATGTCGCTTGGGTCTTTTAACAGTGACTGGCCTTTCCCGGATGAGCTCATGATGGGTTTGATTACGCAGGGCAAGCCAATGTCCTGTAGCGCGCTTACATACTCTTCTTTTGTCTGTGCGAATTGATAGCGACCAGTTTTCAGTCCCAGCTCTTCTGCCGCCAGACGACGAATGCCCTCCCTGTTCATGGTGAGCTGTGTAGCCTTGGCGCTGGGGATAACGGTGAAACCTTCGTTTTCAAGTTCGGCCAGCGTGGCGGTCGCAATAGCTTCTATTTCCGGGACGATCAGATCAGGTTTTTCCTGTTCAATGATCGCGCGCAATGCTGTCCCATCCAGCATATTGATGACATGACAGCGGTGGGCGACTTGCATGGCCGGTGCATTTGCGTAGCGGTCTACGGCAATAACTTCTACGCCCAGCCGCTGCAGTTCAATAGCTACTTCTTTGCCAAGTTCGCCCGCACCGCACAACAGGACTTTTTTCGCACTTTGGCTAAGAGGCGTTCCAATAATCACTGGCATAGTATGTTCTCTTCAAAATAGTTGATGAATTTAGGACCTGATAGTGTACGCGCAGTATGGTTCGCCAGTCGAAAAAATCAGCCATTAGCTTTAAAAAAGATAGCGCTGGTTGGGAACCTTTAATTGCGTTCCGACATATCGACTGCCGTCAGTTGCATCGCTTCGATGAGGGCCGGGCCAGAGCCACAGGCGGATAGCATAACCGGAGCTGTCAGTATTAGTGCTGAGTGTAGATTCAACATAGCCAGCCCCCGTATTTTTACAATGGTTATTACATCATCTCTGCTGCGAACGAAGCAATATTAGTAGAAGACGAGAGCTCAGGCCAAGTGCTCTTTATCTGTTGGTGCTGTGAAATAGTTGCAAGCCTTATCTTGGCCATGGAGTTCTGCACAGGGTAACCGGTTTATGCTGTATAAAAATGTCGCTCGCGGTAGCTACCGTCGACGGGTGCGATATACGATGTAAAACGGTACCAGCAAAATAATTGTCAGCACTGCCAGCAAAATTTGCCCGCCAAAGCGATCGAGTATGCCGTTGATTACGCCCTGACGGGCCGCATCATAATTGGCGGGCATCGGTAGCACACCATTTTTGGCTACATAATTTTGATAGTGTCCCAGCATTTCCTGAAAGCGCTGAGGCATTTGCGTGCTGAGGTCCTGCGTTTCTCCCGGATCCGTCACAATATTATAAAGATGCCACTGGTTGTCGCCCATCGGAGGGATATTGATAACGACTTTGTAGTCGCCCTGAAACAGGGCTGCGTTGCCGCCCAGTTCGTAACCGATAGTCTCTGTGGGTGAATAGACGCGATCAGATTCGCCGCGAGCCACGGGCAACAAGCTTCGCCCAATCATCGGCTCCACTGGATGACCGCCGTAACGGCCTGAGGGAGGCTTTACCCCGGCGAGTTCGAGAATGGTTGGCGCGATATCAGTTACCCACGTGAAGGCATTGTTGGGTTTCTCCATCGCCGGTACCGAAGCGCCCGCAATTACCAGGGGTACGCGCAATCCTCCTTCACCCGCGTAAAACTTGTAGTAGGCCAGTGGTGACGCCGCTGCACTGGCAAAACTGGGTCCAATGGTGTTGAAACTGCCTTTTAGTCCCAGGGTCTCATAATCGGTGTTGTACCCCTGCATCTTCAGGGCGAAGCGCAAAAGTGGAGAGCGAGGGTCATCCCCACCGGAGGCCTCACTGCCGTTGTCAGATGTGAAAATAAATACTGTATTTTCATACTGTCCTGTCTTCTTCAGGTAGTCGACGAGACGACCGATGTGATGGTCCATTGCTTCAATCATGCCGGCGTACACTGCCATTCGCTTGGCGTGGTAGCGTCGTTCGTCCTCTGTGTAGGCGTTCCAGTCGGAGGTGCTCGACATATCAACCATGGGCGTGCCAACAGGCGTGATACCTAACTGCTCTGCCCGATGCTGCCGCTGCTTTCGCAACTCACTCCAGCCACTATCGTAAACACCCATATATTTTTGCGTAAATGCCTGGGGAGCCTGCACGGGAATGTGTACGGCCTGAAAAGGGACGTAGGCGAAGAACGGTTGGCCATCATCCGCATTGGATGAGATGAATTCAATGGTCTTGTCGATGAGGAAACGCGAAGAGTAAAAATCCTTTGGCAACTCGAATACCTCCCCATCAGCAAACCAGTTGGCCTTTTTGTAGATTGCAAGGTACGGCTTTTGCTCCCAGTTATCGGCGCCGCTATCAGCCATAGTCACGGTACGCTCGAAGCCGCGGCGAAAGGGCAGTTGATCACGCTCTTTGCCCAGGTGCCACTTGCCTGCCATGTAGGTGTGATATCCCGCATCTTGCAACAGGCTGGCTACGGTCACGACATTGGTGCCCAGGAAGCCCTGGTAGTTGGGGAACACAGATTGCTCTGGTGGAATGGTCTCCGGAATATTGGGAACGCCATTACGGTGGCTGTCGACACTGGTCAGCAACATACCCCGGGTTGGGGCGCAACTGGCGGTAGTATGATAATTAGTAAAACGTACACCGCTTTGGGCGAAGGCGCTTAAAGTGGGAGTATTGATCTCGCCCCCATAGGGTGCGATATCACTGAACCCGAGATCATCGGCGAGTATTAGCACCACATTGGGTCGTGCTGCGTGGGCCAGAGCCATGCCGCATAGACTTGCCAGTGCCAAGGCGGTGGCTGTAAGTCGCAACGGAAGACGTCCTCGCGAAACAGTCATTGGTCAGTCTGCCTGCGACAATCGTGATGATGCCAAAAGTAGTAATCCGGCAACCACGAGTTCCACCATAATCATGTCAAGGGCCAGTGCTGCGTCATGCGCCAACCAGGCGATAACACGCAGGATAGCAACCAGCACCAGCATTAATGCTGGTGCGTGAAACCAGCTGCGTCGTGATGTGATTAACGCAACCAGCATCATTATTCCCATGGAGAGAAACAAAGCGCCTACGTCGCCGATCTGGGAGCTGCGCCCAACGCCGTCCATCAAGCTCATTCCCAGGGCCGCCGCCGCGCTAGAGGGGTCTAAAGACCAGCGTAGACCCGTTACGAGAAAAAGGATCGCGGGTAATGCAATTAGAATGCGTAATAGAGTTTTCATGGTGGTATTCCTTATTGTTCCAGAATGTAGTCGCTTGGTTTGAGCCTGGTCAGGCGCATGCGCAGCTAGAAATATGCCCCGTCCAGTTGCGCGCATTTTTGTCGATCAAGTAAGGGGTATAACCACCGCTATTCCAAAGTGTCTGCTGCAACTATATCTGGAGCTTTTTAGAGTAAGGGCGGCTTTTGCGCGGATCGACAGCCAAGGTGGCGATGTTCTGAGGCCGCTATTTTTTAATTTTATGGAAATCATACGTTAACTGGATGTGGATAATAACGAATGCCGATGTGAAAGGTATAGAGGCCGGGGCCGAAAGTCAAAAGGCAGTTGGTGCAACCCTCGGTAACTGTCCCGAGATAAACCTGCGGGCTTCCGTGCCATTGCTGAGCCGCATAAAGGTTAGGCCTGCTCTAACATCATAAAACCAAAACCTGCTTCGCGTAAGTTAATGGCTGAACCGATGCCGGTAACCTCGGCGCCAACCACTGTGATCGCAAACTCTCTTCGGTCAGATTATGCTAGCGCGTCTGTTTTGAATCCTTTAGCGCGCCAAGTTGGTCGCACCACCGCTGTGGCGTTGGTATCGGCGGCACTTGAACGTCACTGTGGGATACCGCTGCCGCGGCCTGCGTCATTAATGCCTGGACCTGTTTGTTGTCCCACTGCTGCGCCGCTTTGTCATATCCGGGCGAGTTTTGCTGCGTTGATTGTCGCTTCATAATGGCAGCAGCGGCGCAACTTGCCTCTCGTGCCAAGCGTGCATAGTTACTGGGTTTATAGCGGCTGACACCGCCAGTTATCGGTGAAATGGCATCGCCAAAAATGGCCTTGCTCGCCAGTCGTCTTACCGGTGAGTGGGCAATAGTGAAGCCGCCGTCTGCCGCGACTACGGTCACGGCAATGCCTTCTTCAACACCTGCCACATAGCCGCGTACTTT
>PKCY01000036.1 GCA_002862985.1 Haliea sp. | reverse complement strand
GCGTTCAGACAGGCGGTCGTAATCGGTTCAGGGTTTGCGGGGTCTGTTGCTGCGTTACGCTTGGGTCTGGCGGGAATACCGACGATGGTTTTAGAGCGAGGACAGGATTGGACGCAGAAGGGCCCTGATACCTTTCCGAATTTGTCTGACAACGATCGAAGAAAAACCTGGTTCGGTGAGATTGATGGTTTGACCGGTTTTAGTACCACTCAGCCATGGGCTGGAATGATAGAACGCGTGAGCGGGGATACATTGGATGCTGCTTGCGGCGCGGGGGTGGGAGGCGGCTCTCTGGTTTATGGTGGAGCGCTCATCCAGCCGAGAAGACAAACATTTGATACGGTATTTCCGCAAATTAGTTACGACGATATGGATCAGATTTATTATCCTCGCGTTCTGGCGCAGATAAAAGCCGGCCGAATACCGCCTGATGTGCTCGCATCTGATAATTACGCTGCGCAGCGCGCGTTTATAGCCGATACATCCTCTGCTGGTTTTCAGGTGAGTATGCCCTTTACCGGTTTCGACTGGGACGTTATTCGCGAGGAGATTCAGGGGCGGCGAGTTGCAGCGGCCTCGGTTAGCGAATACATCTACGGCTGTAACAGCGGTGCTAAGTTGTCTACCGATAAAAATTATCTGCGCGATGCACTCGCAACCGGAAATGTTGAGATACGAAGCCTTACCGAAGTTGTGATGCTCAGTGAGCAAAGTGATGGCGGATACTTGATAACGTGCAGGCGAATCCATCCAGACGGGACAGAGTTAGAGCGTTATGAGCTTCGTGCGAGTCATCTGATTCTCGCCGCAGGATCACTAAACACGAGCAAACTCCTGTTGAAAAGCCAGGCCGCCGGGGAGTTGCATGGGGCCAATGATCGAATAGGTCAGAACTGGGGAACAAATGGGGATCAATTGATGCTGGAATTATCGAAAAACACAGTCAGTGGCACGCAAGGCGGTCCAGCTTGCATCGCTGCAGTTGATGATTCCAGTGCTTCACATCCAGTTACCTTTATGCATTCTCCAGCGAGCGTCCCTGTAAATGTTCAGATTCAGTTGGCGATGTCGGTACCCGATAGTCTGGGAGAAACTCGCTATGACAGCGCAGCGGACAAACTAACTGTGCACTGGCCAGCGGACACTAATACGCCATCCGCTCAGGCTAGAACTGACAGTTTCACTCGTTTGTTGAAGCAGTCCGGTGGCGCAAATATATCAGGCACTTCCGGGCGCCCAACCGTTTGGCACCCACTGGGCGGCGCCGTGATGGGAGATGCATGTGACCACTTCGGCCGACTGTACGGCTACGAGAACCTATTTGTTATCGATAGTAGTTTACTGCCAGGCTCAGTGGGCGCGGTTAATCCGGCGCTAACGGTTGCCGCGAATGCTGAGAGAATTATGGAGCAGTTGATCCTCGAGCTAGTGCGCTCATAAGCACTTTGTGACTGCAGATGTCAGGCCTTCTTGTTCAACCCTCAAAGCGGGTAAGCGCCGCTCCGCTTTCGTTTAACAAACTACTCAAATCTACCGTCGTCTGCGTCGGCGGTACTGGCTACCTGGTTAAAGGTCAGCTGTAGGGAAAATTCCAGAAGGTTGTTACCGCAGATATGTATGCCTCGGCAGACACAGACACCCTCGATTCGGGTCTCGTCGTTGGTGAAACTTTCCCGTCTATTAAGACGCTTCATCAAGGTCAAGAGCTAATCAGCGGAGATGGATTTTTGCACGACAAGGGCATGGTGTTTATCGCTAACCGCTCCGCTGACTGGTGACCTTTTTGCATTGTGCAATTCATGCAATTGCAAAAGAACCTGGCGGCTTTTCACGAAGCCGGAATAGAAGTAGTAGTGCTTACCTACGACCACCCTTCGCTGCAGCAGTTGTTTATCGACAAAAACGTGATCGAGTATGCATTGCTTTCCGATGTTGATGCTTACCCAGTGAAAGTGTTGGCAATATTGGATGAGGGTTATGAGCCCGGCGACGGCACCTATTATATTTCCCATCCGTTTATCTGTTTCGCCAGTTATATCAATGGCCCGCCGAAAGCAGATGGAGGGAAACAAAATACCCCCTCATAATGTTAATCGTCTGGTAGAAGATGAATAGCCATGGAGGCCAGTAGCTGAAAGCGTCCTCGCACCATATTGCGCCAGCGAAGTAACCAGCCCAGGATAGTTTGAATGAGGTACTCAGGTTTCTGTGAAGATATTTGGTAAGTAGAGCCCACCGAGGAAGTCGTTAAGAAACACTGATATCCACTAAATTGCCCAATACCCAACAATTATGCGCTTGAAGAAAAACATTGAACTCATTTTCATAATCTATCTCCAGCAACGAGTGCAGTGCGTGCGGCCAAATCTACTCATAAGGAGTCAAAACATTAGCTGAGGTTGCCGCGACATACGAGCGGAATTATGCCTCGGTTCAAATAAGAGGGAAAAATGCAGCGAGGTTCCGCACTGTAGAATGGTACGGTCATTTTCGGTGCTTGCGACAGCGGTGAACGGTAGTACAACTTTCTCGATATTTTTCCGCAGAAACGCGGCGACAATAAAGCCTCAGGTTTGCTTGAACTATGTACAGGTTTAAGTTGCCGATGGAGGATTGAAGTAACAAATTCCATCGGCAGGTTTTGGTTAAGCCTGCATCAACGCACGTCGTAGCGATCCAGTGTCATTACCTTGCTCCATGCATCCACGAAGTCTTGTACGAACATTACCTGTGCTTCGTCACTCGCATAAACTTCTGCAACCGCGCGCAACTCAGAGTTTGATCCAAAGATAAGATCAACAGGAGTGGCAGACCATTTAAGCTCACCCGTTGTACGATCTTTGCCCTCGTACAAACCCTCTGAGGAGGATGATTTCGACCACTGCGTAGACATGTCGAGAAGGTTTACGAAAAAGTCATTGTTCAAAGTGCCTGGACGTTCTGTGAGCACTCCATTCTGGGATTGCTCGAAGTTGGTATTCAGAACGCGCATCCCGCCAATCAACACAGTCATTTCAGGCACATCCAGGGTCAGCAGATTCGCCTTGTCGACCAACATTTCGGCTGGTGATCTACGTTGGCCCTCACTGAAGTAATTGCGGAACCCGTCTGCAGTTGGCTCGAGCACAGCGAAAGACACCACGTCCGTCTGGGCCTGCGAAGCGTCCGTGCGTCCCGGAGTGAAGGGAACATTTACGTCTTGCCCGGCTTTCTTTGCGGCTTGTTCAATGGCAGCAGCTCCGCCCAGAATAATCAGGTCCGCTAGCGATATCTGGGCGCCACCTTTATGCGCTTTGTTGAAGCTACTTTGGATGCGCTCCAGTCGTGTCAGCACCTTGGCCAGGTTACGCGGTTCATTGACTGCCCAATCTTTTTGCGGTTCGAGGCGAATGCGAGCGCCGTTTGCACCACCGCGCATGTCGGTACCGCGAAAAGTGGAGGCCGAAGCCCATGCGGTGCTGACGAGTTCGGATACGGTTAAACCGGAGTCCAGGATTTCCGACTTCAACGTGGCGATATCATCTATATCAACCAAGTCGTAATCGACAGCGGGAACGGGGTCTTGCCAAATCAATTGTTCGCTAGGCACCTCGGCACCGAGATAGCGTGTGCGTGGACCCATGTCGCGATGTGTGAGCTTGAACCACGCTTTGGCGTAGGCGAGTTGGAACTCCTCGGGATTCTCCCAGAACCGCTTCGAAATCTTTCGATAGCTCGGATCAAACTTTAAGGCCAGGTCCGTTGTAAACATAATAGGTGCATGCCGCTTGGCGGAATCGTGAGCATCCGGCACGAGTTGAGAAGCGGCTCCCTCGGCAGGAATCCACTGCGTTGCACCAGCGGGACTTTTCGTTTGTACCCAGTCATAGGTAAACAGGTTGGTCAGGTATCCGTTGGTCCACAGGGTCGGAGTGGCGGTCCATGCGCCTTCCAAACCACTGCTGATAGTGTCTTCAGCATTACCCTTTCCACATTTATTTTTCCAGCCCAGGCCCTGTTCCTCAAGGCCCGCAGCGGCCGGCACAGACTCAAGACACTCGTCTGGATTATGCGCGCCATGCGCTTTACCAAAGGTATGGCCACCGGCTATGAGGGCCACGGTCTCTTCGTCGTTCATCGCCATACGACCGAAGGTTTCGCGGATATCCTTGGCAGCTGCCAGCGGGTCCGGGTTGCCATTTGGTCCCTCTGGATTCACGTAGATCAAACCCATCTGCACAGCGGCGAGTGGTTTCTCCAGTTGCCTATCGCCCTGATAGCGCTCATCAGCAAGCCACTCTGTTTCCGGCCCCCAATAAACCAAATCCGGCTCCCAGTCGTCTTCTCGACCACCGGCAAATCCGAAAGTCTTGAAGCCCATAGATTCCATCGCGACATTGCCGCTCAGCACCATTAGGTCGGCCCAGGAAATTTTGTTGCCGTATTTTTGCTTGATTGGCCACAACAAACGCCGAGCCTTGTCGAGGTTCACGTTATCCGGCCAGCTATTGAGTGGCTCAAATCGCTGCTGCCCGCCGCCTGCACCACCACGGCCATCATCCACACGGTAGGTGCCGGCACTGTGCCAGGCCATGCGAATGAAAAATGGACCATAGTTGCCATAGTCTGCTGGCCACCAGTCCTGGGAGGTCGTTATAACCGCTTCGATTTCCTTCTTCAGGACCTCAAGATCGATGGTGTTAAATGCCTCACCGTAGTCGAAGTCTGTACCGAGTGGATTAGATTCCGCAGCGTGCTGACGCAGTGGCTGCAGGTTCAGTGTACCGGGCCACCAAAATTCGTTAGACATAGACTCTCCTTGGGCAACTGTGGGGCTTGACGGCAGTGACAATGAAAGCGCTATTGCTACAGCCGAAGCTAAAGGAATGGTTTTTGCAAGCATTGAGTGTATCCCCTCTGGGATAAATCCGCTCAAAGGTTGTTAGCAACCTCTGATGACAGTGAATAAAGACATCGAATGGGGCCGATAGTATCCCTCTACCGTGGGTTCCAGTTCGGCTTCGCATGCGAGTCTGTTGGATTCGTATCCAGCGATCTGCATCTGAGAAATATGAAGTGCGAGAGGCCAGCGACCGCTATTGTCTGTATCGATCGCCGCCATACCCTTCAGCCAACAAATGCTTTACTGGGCTGTGCCACGCCGTCGGATTCACCACCCCTAAGATATGCTATCATGGTGTCGGCATCGGACATATCAAAGGGATCAGTCGGGCAGTTGTCACCAAACTCGGGTTCAACAAACAATTTTTCGATGCGCCCGTCGTCCACCAGCATGGCGTAACGCCAGGAGCGCATGCCAAAGCCCAGGTTGGACTTGTCTACGAGCATGCCCATCTTACGGGTGAACTCTCCACTGCCATCGGGCAGCAAAAAGATATTCTTATTACCAACGTGTTTGCCCCACTGGAACATTACGAAAGCATCGTTCACCGAAACGCATATGACCTCATCGACGCCCTCGCGCTTAAAATCCGCGTAAAGTTCGTCGTAGCGTGGCAGATGATTGGATGAGCAGGTGGGCGTGAACGCACCCGGCAGCGAAAACACTACTACCTTCTTGCCGGCGAACAGATCGGCGGTAGTCTTGTCCTCCCATCGATAAGGATTATCTCCCGCAACGGACTCATCGTGCACACGGGTCTTGAATACAACATGGGGAACTTTGCTGACTACGGTCATGGGTAACGCCTTTTTCAGTGCTAGTTTGGTGAGGGAAAGAGAATAACGCCAAGCCAAAAATAGTGCTATTCAATTGTAGATATCACCCGAATAGTATTTAGCTATTGATCTTTTGTTCAAGGATATGAAAACCTATGACACAACTAGCTCTCACTGTGTGGTTGCTCCCTAGGTCAGGGGAAAATGTTCAGAGAGGCGCAGCCCGAGTGGGAGCGGCGCTAATTCGCAGGCTCCCCGCTATTTTATGGACAGCAATATGCGCGGCCCTAACGGGTTTTAATGCCGCATTTATTGCGAATTAAATTACTTCAGGGGCCGACACATCTATTAGTCAAAGACATTACCATGTTGGTAACGTTCGTCTTCACCTGCTGCTTGTGTCAGCGCGGCAACATTCGACTTTGTAAAAAAGCCCTCATAACCATGACAACGTTCTATGTATTCCGTTATCAACAGGGAATATTTGGAGTGCTTGGAAAAAATCTGCTTAAGGTTGGGTGTGTCCTTACATTCACCGACTACCTGCGCCAGGAAATCGATACCCTGTTTCTTCAAAGTATCGACAACGAAATCAATATTTTTCTCGCCACTGGCATGATCGCCATCTTGTATTTCATAGGCCATATGGTGCATTCGGCGACCATAATTGCGTACAAAGTCTTCCGTGGGCATCGGTGCATTCTCAAAAGAATTGATAAATGACGGTATGTTGTTAGCGGTAAAAACTTTCGCGGGCGATTGTTTGTCATCATCGACCTGGTAGTTGCGATTTACGTTGGTTGATGAGTTCTGATCTTTGATATTGTAGGCGCCCCAAAAGTAGTAATTACTCATCGTCAAAAATTCCAGAATCGCGTCTTCGCGTTCGCCGGCAAGTATTCGCGTGGCCATGTGATCGACACCTAACACCAGTTTAGAGATATTCAGGCTCGCAGCGTTTTCAGCAGCTTGATCCAGGGTAGATTGGTCCGTGCCCGAAAGTTGGATTCGCTTACCGTGCTCTAGTGCTTCGAGATCGAACGCGTCGTGCGGCGTATAGCCAATACGGTTTCCTGTCATGGCTGAGGGGAAGGTAAAGTTGAAATGTTTATTGGAGAAAAATTCGTTCTCCGTTTCTTCCGGATAGTGAAACCTGATGCTATGCGATTCTAGTATTTCGCGGGTTGCTTTCAGGTCTTTGGTTGAAAATATTTCGCCAATATAGCGCGCATTCGGCTTTGCCCGTGACATTGGGTAGAGCATATTCAGGCGGGTGAGATCGTCCTCAAACGCTGCTTGCAGCGGTTCCAGAATGACAAAGTTTGGACGTCCGGAATGTCCTTTCAAAAAGTAGAATTTGTGGGTTGCATTTTGATAGACATTGCTTAACCGATAGGGCGTCATCAGGTAGAGCTCTTCCATGTAAGCGACCGCGTCGCCGGTGTCGACTTGCACTACTAACGCGCAGATACCCCCAAGCAGATCTTCCAGGCCGCTGCTTTGGCGTCGCTCGTAGATACGCCCAAGGTAATCATGGAAATACTCAGAATTCTTTTTGTCACCCAGAGGCTTGTATTTATTAATATCTAGAGTCATGGGGTAAGTCCTTCGTTCTTCAGATGATTTTTTAGTCCAGAATGAGACGCCGGTAGGCTGACCGCCAGACACCGTTTATTTTCCGGAATGTCTTCGAGTTTGAACCTCTTGAGCGAAATCTTCCAGAAAAAAAGTGCTCTAGCGCCATTATTCTGCCAAAAAGGGATGGTGACTTCCATGGTTGAAAATAATAGACCTAAGGGTACTTGGAGCGCCATCTGCGTTAGGTAGCAGCTCCGGTCTTCCACTATTCGCGCCAACATAAGTTAACTAATCAGGACCAAAAAAAAGCCCGGGCTGAATTATCAAACCCGGGCGATTGTTTTCTCAGTCTCTAGTTTTGCACTGATATGTCCATCAATTTTTTGAGGCCACCCATCGCTTTCTGCTTATCGATTGTGCCGCAGCCAATATTGCTGGCACGCAAAGAACCGCCAGGTTGGGATGGATAGTCTGCAATCGTGCCAAAGAAATCCTGCACAAACACCTGCGCGGGAACCATCAACCACATATTGTCAGCGTACCACCGCGCATACACACCAGAGTTGCGTGAGGCGCTTTCAAAGGGGTCGGCTCTCAAATTAGTGATGACCGGCCACTGGGGTGTTTCTCGATACGCCTCATTGATAGCTCCTCTTTCGGTTGCAAATGAGACTTTTCAGTCGTCTACCCATATCGCGTTGAGCATACCGCTGGCCGCAAAGTACATGATCTCTCTTCGTGGCCCTTTTTACTCCTTACCTCCAAAATAGGGTTTGAAGTTATAGCCATCGAGGTGCCCCCGGAACTTCTTACCGTTAGCCTGATAACCACTTTTTGACGCAAGCTTGTCTTTCACATCAGGAACGCCGGCCGCGGCAAGTAATGTTGGCATCCAGTCTTCCTGGCTCATAGTGTTGTTAATGATGGTGCGGGGACTGATGGTACCGGGCCATTTGACCATTTGTGGCACTCTCATCCCACCTTCCCAGGTCGCACCCTTTTAACCGTGGTATGGGGTTGAGCCGCCATCGGGCCAGGTAAACTTCTCCGCACCATTATCGGTCGAGAAGATGACACTGGTATTCCAGACACCAATATCATCGCCCCACAGAACAAGAATATTGGGCTTTTCTGCTGCCATTGCAGTGCCGCTTAGCATCAACAAGGCGAGTCACGAAATCGTCAGGTTCCTTCCTTTTAGCATGTTGTTCCCTTGGAAAAATAAGAATCTTATAAATTTATAGAGTAATGGTGCCCAGAGACAGAATCGAACTGCCGACACGGGGATTTTCAATCCCCTGCTCTACCGACTGAGCTATCTGGGCGTAATCTTGAGTACGGCGCGGAACCGCATTTGGCGCGTATTAAACCCGTATGGGCTACATGAGTCAAGCCAGTGCACTAGTGGTGTGGAGGCTAGCCGGAGGGCGGTACATAACCCTCTGCCTTGTCGTAATCGTCCCCTGAAAAGTACTTATCCATTTCACCCTGCAGGTATTTTCTTGCCTCTGCATCCACCAGGCTCAGATGTTTTTCATTGATCAGCATGGTCTGGTGGCTCTGCCAGTCTGCCCATGCCTCCCTGGAAACATTTTCGAAAACTTCCTGTCCTTTTGCGCCGGGATAGGGGGCTGCATCCAGGCCCTCCATTTCCTTTTTATACTTCTTACAGAAAACCATGCGAGACATGTCTATTTCTCCGTTTGTGTGGGTTCAGGCTGCCAGTTGTTCCAGCAGGGCCGCGACAGGCGCGGCCAAACCGATTTGTGCGGGCTGGCGCACGTTATACCAGAGCTGCCCAGAGGCTTCCATCACTGCATGGGACGCAATATCCATTTGCAGCACTACCGGGGTGATATCCAGGTGATAGTGGCTGAAGGTGTGGCGGAAAAGGGTGCCGACCTCTAATTCGGTAGGTTCTGTGCCCCATAAATCCATGCAGCGCGTGCTGCCCGATGCGGGCGAGTCCGCCTCGGGAAAACACCATAACCCGCCCCAGATACCTCTGGCGGGGCGCTTTTCCAGCCAGATGTCGCCGTCGCGGTCGCGGATTATCAGGAAGTGGGTGGATTTTACCGGCATGGCTTTACGCGGTTTTTTACCGGGATACGCGAGCTGATCGTCGGCGGCCAGTGCCTCGCAGTCAGCATTCAGCGGGCATTGATCGCAGGCCGGTGCGGCGCGGGTGCAGAGGGTGGCCCCAAGGTCCATCATTGCCTGGGTGTAATCGGCGCTGCGGCTTGTGGGAGTGTATTGTTCGGCGATATCCCATAGCCGCTGGTGTACGGCAGATTGTCCTGGCCAACCCTCTACCCGGCGATACCGTGCCAGCACGCGTTTTACATTGCCATCGAGAATGCTGGCGCGTTGGCCGAAGGCGATACTTAATATTGCGCCGGCAGTGGAGCGCCCCACCCCCGGCAATTCGCAGAGGGCTTCTAAGGTGTCGGGGAATTTCCCTTCCCGCGCCACATGCTTTGCTGCCTTGTGCAGATTGCGTGCACGGGCGTAGTACCCTAGACCGGTCCACAGGTGTAGCACGTCGTCGTCGGCCGCATTCGCCAGTGTCTGCACATCCGGGAAGGCCGCCATAAAGCGCTCGAAATAGGGGATAACGGTTTTTACCTGAGTCTGTTGCAGCATAAT
The DNA here is from genome assembly GCA_002862985.1 of Haliea sp. Lineage (GTDB taxonomy): Bacteria > Pseudomonadota > Gammaproteobacteria > Pseudomonadales > Halieaceae > Marimicrobium. The sequence continues at coordinate 33,535 of PKCY01000036.1, read as the reverse complement.
TTCTGACACCCAAACACGGTAGGGAGTGGTGTCGCGCTGCCACGGCAGGTCTTTACGGCCGTGCGTATCGAACCAAATGAGGATGCGTTGATGGAAAGGTTTTGGATGCGGCATTTGGAGCAGTTCGAGGCTGACAAGAGCGGCTCAGGGTAATACCTCACCTGCCATAGTGCCAGTGAATTCAGCCTTGCGTTGCCTTATAATAAGCCGCTTTTCGGGGGGCAGATTCCCCGTAGACATACCAGTGGAGATTCCAATGGCTGCGCGCAAGGCCACAGTGACGCGAGATACCCTGGAGACCCAGATCACCGTTGAAGTGAATCTGGATGGCTCCGGCAAAGTTGATTTTGATACCGGCATTCCATTTTTGGAACACATGCTGGATCAGGTAGCGCGTCATGGCATGGTGGATTTAACGATCAAGGCTAAGGGTGATCTGCACATCGATAACCACCACACGGTGGAGGACATAGGTATTACCCTGGGTCAGGCGGTTGCCAAGGCAGCAGGAGACAAAAAAGGTATTGCTCGCTACGGCCATGCTTATGTGCCTCTCGATGAGGCTTTGTCGCGTGTGGTCATTGATTTCTCAGGTCGCCCGGGAATTGTTTATCACGTGCCTTATACCCGTTCGGCAGTCGGTGGTTTTGATGTGGATTTATTTCTGGAATTTTTCCAGGGCTTCGTCAACCACGCGTTGGTAACCCTGCACATAGATAATCTCCGCGGCGACAACAGCCATCACCAGGTCGAAACGGTCTTCAAGGCTTTTGGCCGCGCGCTGCGCATGGCCCTCACGCCTGATCTGCGCATGGCGGGCGTCACGCCTTCCACCAAGGGCGTGTTGTAAACAGGAACTTCAGTCATGAGTGGCATAGTCGCCGTTATTGATTACGGCATGGGAAATCTGCATTCCGTGGCCAGCGCGCTGCAGCACGTGGGTGCTGACGAAGTGCTGGTGACTAATGACGCTGATTTAATCCGCAAGGCCGATCGCGTGGTGTTCCCTGGAGTGGGCGCTATCCGCGATTGCCTGTCGGAGATTCGGCGGCTGAAGTGTGATGAACTTCTGGCACAGGCGCTTACAGAACAACATATTCCTGTGCTCGCGATCTGCGTGGGCCTGCAGGCGATGATGACGCGCTCACAAGAAAACGCTGGCGTGGAGTGTTTGAATATGATCCCGGGCGAGGTACGCTTTTTTGGCAACCCGCTCAAAGATGCTCAGGGCCAGCGTTTAAAAGTACCGCACATGGGTTGGAACGAAGTTCACCAGCACACCGACCACCCCCTATGGGCTGGTATCCCCGATATGAGCCGCTTTTACTTCGTGCACAGTTATTACGTGCATGCACAAGACCGCGGCCTTCTGGCTGGTAGCGTGGACTATGGCGTGAGTGCTGATGCGGCGCTAGCGCGGGACAATTTATTCGCTGTACAGTTTCACCCGGAGAAAAGTGCCGTCGCCGGGCTTACCTTGCTGAAAAATTTTCTGGAGTGGAACGGGCAATGCTGATCATCCCCGCAATCGATTTAAAAGACGGGCAATGTGTGCGCTTGCGCCAGGGCCTGATGGATGACAGCACGGTGTTTTCCGATGATCCGGTGGCGATGGCTACTCGTTGGGTTGATGCCGGTTGTCGGCGGCTGCACCTGGTTGATCTGAACGGCGCGTTTGTCGGTGAGCCTGTGAACGGTTCGGTAGTAACGGCTATCGCAGCGGCCTACCCCAACTTGCCAATACAGATTGGCGGAGGTATCCGCAACCTGGAAACTATTGAGCATTATGTAAAGGCCGGTGTCGGCTATGTGATTATTGGTACCAAGGCGGTTAAAGAGCCAGCGTTTGTGGCAGAAGCTTGCGCTGCCTTTCCCGGCAAGGTCATCGTGGGCCTGGACGCCAAGGATGGGCTGGTCGCGACCGATGGATGGGCCGAGGTGTCTGAGTTGCGTGCAACTGATCTGGCGCGCCGGTTTGAATCCGACGGTGTCTCCGCCATTGTGTACACCGATATCGCGCGCGACGGTATGATGCAGGGTGTGAATGTGGAAGCGACTGTAATAATGGCACAGGCCTCCAGCATTCCGGTTATCGCCTCCGGCGGCATAACCAACATTGACGATATACGCGCGCTTAAAGGGGTGGCCGATCAGGGCATCTGCGGCGCAATCACTGGCCGTGCTATCTATGAAGGCACATTGGACGTAGCTCAAGCGCAACGTCTGTGTGACGAGGTCGACTAGAAGTGGCCCTCGCCAAACGCATAATTCCTTGCCTGGACGTGGATAATGGCCGCGTGGTCAAGGGCGTCAACTTTGTTGATATACGCGATGCCGGAGATCCGGTTGAAATTGCCATGCGCTACAACGAGCAGGGCGCTGACGAAGTCTGCTTCCTGGATATCACCGCCAGCCATGAGGGCCGTGAAACGACGGTGCACACGGTGGAGCAGATCGCTGAGCATGTATTCATTCCGCTCACCGTGGGGGGCGGCATTCGGTCAATTGAAGATATCCGCACCATGCTGAACGCCGGCGCTGACAAGGTCAGTATTAATACAGCCGCCATTCACAACCCCGAACTGGTGAGAGAATCAGCCCAACGTTTTGGCTCTCAATGCATTGTTGTCGCTATCGATGCAAAACGTGTGGATGATGTAGACGGTCTGCCACGCTGGGATATATTCACCCACGGCGGACGCAAGCCCACAGGCATTAACGCGGTGGAATGGGCGGTAAAAATGGCCGATCTGGGCGCCGGCGAAATACTGCTCACTAGTATGGACAGAGATGGCACCAGAAATGGATTTGAGTTGGGCGTCACTCGAGCAATTACCGATGCAGTGGAGATTCCCGTGATTGCCTCAGGCGGAGTGGGAACATTGGATCATCTGGTTGATGGCGTTATTCTCGGTGGTGCCGATGCGGTATTGGCGGCCAGCATTTTTCACTTCGGCGAATATTCAGTACCACAGGCCAAGGCCTACATGGCGGAGCACGGGATTGAGGTGCGACGCTAGTCGCAGAACTGCGTCGATAACGGGGTTTGTTCCGGTTAAGACTCGCCGCTGGGCTCCACTACCGGCTCTATTGTCCTGTCGCGCATTCCCAGAATATTAAGGCCCTTTAACAGGGTCAGCGCTTCGTAGAGTTGGTTGTCATCGGCAAGCAAATCGTTGTCCACTTTTTTCTTTTTCTTGGCAGTGCTGTTTGCATTGTCCAGGTGCCGGGACAAATCCGCTTCGGAAATTCTCTGCGGGTTTTCATAGGCAGTTACCTGCGCTCGCTCAATCGTCACGTCCGGCACAATACCCTCAGCTTGTATGGAGCGGCCGTTTGGCGTGAAGTACAATGCTGTGGTCAGCTTCACCGCGCGTGATTCAGACAGGGGCATTACAGTTTGAACAGAGCCCTTGCCGAAACTCTGGGTGCCCATCACAACCGCCCGGCCGCGATCCTGCAGCGCCCCGGCAACAATTTCAGAAGCGCTTGCCGACCCTTGATTGATTAACACAATTAGAGGCACACCAGCGATGGCGTCCAGGGCATCTGCGTCGTAGTGCATGTCCGTGCTTTCCATACGGCCCTCGGTGTAGACGACGCTGCCTCCGTCCAGAAACAATCCCGCAACATCAACACTGGCGCGTAAAATACCGCCTGGGTTGTTACGTAAGTCCAGCACGAGGCCTTTCAGTTTTTGTTCGGACATGAGTTTTTCCAGCGACTTACGCACGTCCGCTCCTGTGCGCCGTTGAAACTGCGCGATGCGGATATAGCCATAGCCAGGTTCCAGCCAGCGCTCGCGAACACTGGCAACCTTAATAGTGTCGCGCACCAGAGTAACGTCGAAAGGCTGACTTTCTCCGGGTCGGCCGATGGAGAGTTCGATTTTGCTGCCTTTGGGCCCGCGCATGATATCGATGGCCGCGTTCAGGCTCATACCCTTCACTGAAACAGTGCCGAGTTTTAGAATGATATCGCCGCTCTGTAGTCCGGCATTTGATGCGGGAGAACCATCAATAGGAGAAATAATTTTTACGTAGCCATCCTCCATTCCGACTTCGATGCCAAGCCCCGTGAATTCGCCAGTGGTGGTGGTCTGCAAATTCTGGAAGGCGTCCTTCGTCAGGTACATGGAGTGGGGGTCGAGGCCCGTCAGCATGCCCTGAATAGCATATTCCAGCAGTGTGCTGTCGTCGATATCTTCGACGTAGCCTTCGCGAATCTGGTTATACACCTCGGCGAAGGTGCGCAGTTCCTCCAGGGGGAGCTTGCCCTTTTCCTCTGCTGCCGACAACGGCAGTGAAAGAGTCAGTGTGGTTAAGACCACCGTCAACGGGTGACGGAAAAAAATAGAAAGGCGCATGACAGTTATCGGGGGACCGGTTGTGTTCCAGTCAACAGTCTACCCCATTGTGTATTGTAGTTGCCAAGCCCCTTCTCACCGGGGGTTTTCAGCCTTTACACCAGTTTTCGGGGTTGGTGGGTTTGCCCTTGTGCCGCACTTCAAAATACAGCGCACTTTTATCCTGACCTCCGGTGTTGCCCACCGTGCTGATGGGCGCGCCCGCTGTCACCCATTCACCCACATCACGCAGCAAACTCTCGTTGTGAGCGTAGAGGCTCATGTAGCCATCGCCATGATCAATAATCAGCAAAAGGCCGGATCCGCGCAGCCAGTCAGCATAAACAACGCGGCCGTGATGAATGGCACTGACGGTGGAACCTTCCTTGGCCGGGATAGTAACCCCGTGCCATCGCATCTTGCCCTGAGTACGCCAGCGGCCGAAGTGATTGCTGGGCTTGCCCTGCAAAGGCCAGGGCATTTTACCCTTGGCACTTTGGAACTCATCATAGTTAGACGGCATTTCCAGTTTAACAACTACCTGCTCGATGGCTTGTAAAAGATCCTCCAGCTTCTCGCGGTCCTGCTCTTTCTGTTTGAGTTGCGCACTGCCGCTGCTGATACTTGCGCTTAGATTTGCCACCGCGAGTTCGCGCTTTTTCTGGGCAGCGGTAAGTTCTGTTTGTTGTAGTTGAAGCGTTTGGCGGTCGGTTTCCAATTGCGCGAGAGTTGCGTCGATTCGCTGTTTTAGGCTCTCAAGCTCGCGTAGCGTTTCTCGGTATTGATCGAGCAGCGTATTGCGGGCCTTGAAGAAATAACGGTAGTAAGCCAGCGAGCGAGCCACGGTATGCGGACTCTCCTGATTCAATAAGATTTTCACCTGCCCCTGTCGCCCCATCTGCCAGGCGGTTTTCAGTTCCAGGGCGATACGTGCTTGCTGCTCGTCGCGGGCATGTGTGAGTTCGTTGCGACGTTGCTCCAGAGTTGCGAGTTCATTTGTGCCCGCGTCGAGTGACCGTTGATTCTCAGCAATTTTGGGTTGCAGTGAACCCAGCTCCACTTCGGCTTTTCGCAGTTGTTCTTGTAGAGTGTTGCGCTGACTGCTGGCTTCGGATATTTCCTGGTTTATGCGCTTGATATCGCGCTCCAGCTGCTCCAGCTGTGCTCGCTTAGTCTCTTCATCCGATTGTGCAAGGGTTTGGCTGGGCAAGCAGGAAAAGCAGAACACCAATAGTATTAGTCGCCCCAAGGTCGGTAGTGCGAAAAACAATGCGGACACTTCACGCATCAATTTCCACCGATGGCATGGTTAAAAGGAGCGTCAATTGCGCTCAATAGTCAGGTCCCGACCGGTCATTTCTTTGGGCTGTGGCAATGCCATCAGGCTGAGCAGCGTTGGCGCGATGTCAGCCAGTATGCCGCCGGTAGAATTCAGCCTGAGGGCTTTAGGCCCTAAATACACCAGGGGCACTAGGTCGGTGGTGTGCTGGGTGTGCTGTTGGCCGGATTCATAATCGAGCATTTGTTCACAGTTGCCGTGGTCGGCAGTGATCAGTGCCTGACCACCGACAGACATCAATGCCTTCTCAACGCGGCCAAGGCATTCATCCAGAGCCTCTACCGCTTTGACCGCCGCCGCGTAGACGCCGGTGTGCCCCACCATGTCGCCATTGGCGTAATTGCACACGATCAGGTCGTATCCCCCTGATTCGATGGCCTCCACCAGCTGGTCGGTTAATTCTGGCGCACTCATTTGCGGTTGGAGGTCATAGGTGGCCACATCCGGTGAAGGAATCAGCTTGCGTTCTTCTCCTTCAAAGAGCGCCTCGCGCCCGCCGCTGAAGAAAAAAGTTACGTGGGCGTATTTCTCTGTTTCGGCGATGCGCAGTTGGGTCATGTTGCGCTTGGACACATAGTCGCCCAACACGTTTTCCAGTTTTTCCGGCTCAAAAGCGCAGTTCGTCCGGATGTCCTTGGCATATTCAGTTGCCGTTACAAAATTGGCCAGTTGTGGCACTACCTTGCGCTTGAAATGGCTGAAGTCTTGGTCCACAAAGGCGCGGGTGAGTTCGCGCGCGCGGTCGGAGCGGAAATTCATGAACATCACAGTGTCGTTGTCTCCCACGGGGGCAGCATCCTGCTGATCAGCACAAATCACCGTAGGCAGCACGAATTCGTCGCTTTCGTCGCGTGCGTAGGCGGCTTCCAGGCCTTTAGTGGCACTGTCGGCACGATGCTCGGCAACGCCTTCTGTGAGCAGGCGATAAGCTTGTTCTACACGGTCCCAGCGGTTGTCTCTGTCCATCGCGTAGTAACGTCCACAGAGGGTCGCCGTGCGTCCACAGCCGAGCTCAGCAAACAGTGCATCGGCCTTGGCCAGGGATGGCCCTGCGCTTCTGGGCGCCGTATCCCGGCCATCGAGAAAGGCGTGCAAATAAACTTTTTTGGCTCCGCGCGCTGCAGCGAGACGGATGGCCGCGAAGAGTTGCTCCTCGTGGCTGTGCACTCCGCCAGGAGAGAGCAGGCCAAATATGTGCACGGCGCCATTGGCTGCGATGGCTTTGTCGATGCCTGCCGTGAAGGCGGGGTTGTTATTGAAGCTGCCATCTCTTATGGCCTGGTCGATGCGCGAGATGTTCTGGTGGATCACGCGTCCGGACCCCAGGCTCATGTGGCCCACCTCAGAATTGCCCATTTGTCCGCAGGGCAGGCCCACATCCTCGCCCGAGGCAGAGATTAACGTATGGGGAGACTCAGCCCAGAGGCGATCCCAGACGGGCGTGTCTGCGTTGGCGATAGCGTTGTCCTGTGTTTCCTTGCGGTGGCCCCAGCCATCCAGCACGATGAGGACGGTTGGCTTCCTGTTCGTATCACTCATGTCGTTTCCCGAGTAGGCAGGGTGTTGTTTAGAAGCGTATGCAAGCTGGCATTTTAACCTGTCTAGCTTGGCAGCGCATTGTCTGAGTCGGCTGGGGGTCTGGTGCAGTTTGATAGGGGTTTGCCAAACTCCCGCCGGCGAGCTGCTACCCCATGGAAAAGGAGGCAGTAACGTCGGCCGTTACAAAGCATGGTGGGGCTGGTTGCCCCCTGACAGACCCTGTATACTTGGCGCCCTTTTTACTAGCGGCTTAGGTGACGAGCGTGCACCGTCACAATTGTCAGGTGTATGATCACCGCCGCCATTTCTAACAGGCCCGAATTAACAACATCATGGCATTAATTCTCGAATTTCTGACGCAGCAGTGGATACTGGTGGCTGGACTCCTTGCTCTTGTCGCAATGTTGTTTCTGCATGAATCTCGCAAGTCGGGTCCTTCGCTCTCGCCCCAGCAGGCGATTAATATCGTCAACACAGAGGACGGTATTTTTCTGGATTTGCGCGATGCGGCGGAGTTCAAAAAGAGCCATATTGTCGGCGCAATTAACATTCCTTTCTCCAAATTGACTGCGCGCACGGCTGAGCTTTCGAAGTATAAGGACAAACCGATTGTGCTGGTGTGTAAGATGGGCCATCAGTCGGGTACAGCGGGTAAGCAACTCAAGGCAGACCAATACGGGCAGGTCTACAAAATGACCGGCGGCATGATCGAGTGGGGTAATCTGCAGTTGCCTACTGTCAGCTGATACGGCGGTTAGCTATGAGTCCAGGTGTCACTCTTTATACTACGCGTTTCTGCCCCTACTGCATTCGGGCTCGAGATCTGTTGGATGACAAAGACGTAGCCTACAGCGATATCGCGGTGGATCAGGAGCCGTTGTTGCGCCGGGAAATGATGACAAAAAGCGGGCGCAATACCGTTCCACAGATATGGATAGGCGATCAGCACATTGGCGGCTTTGATGATCTTTATTTGCTGGAACGACAGGGCCGTCTGGATGAATTACTGGAGCAGGTTCGCCCTGCGCCTTAATGTTTTGACACTGAATGGGAGGACGGCGTAATGGCCGATGAACAAGTAGGATCCAACACGGAACAACCGCAGCAACAGTTCGCTATGCAGCGCATCTATACCAAGGACTTGTCTTTTGAGTCTCCTGCCACACCCGCAGTATTTAAGGAGCAATGGCAGCCTAAAATAAATGTTGAGTTGAATACCCGCGCTGAGCCGATTGATGAAGAGGGCAACTTCGATGTGGTGTTGACTGTTACTGTCACCGCCAAGGTCGAAGAAGAGACCGCATTTTTGGTTGAGGTGCAGCAGGCGGGTATTTTCTTCCTCCAGGGTTTTGAGGGTGAAGAATTACGACGGATTTTGCGCACGGCTGCGCCCAACATTCTATTCCCTTTCGCGCGCGAGACGCTCGATTCAACCTGTGTAAAGGGTGGGTTTCCGGCACTCATGCTGGCTCCCGTCAATTTTGAAGCCCTGTACCAGCAAGCACTCGCTCAGGCGCAAACGGCTGAGGCGCCGGCTAAACACTGAACGCGATGAAAGATCCGGAAAGGGGGCTTTGGCCCTCTTTTCATTGACCCGAAACCGATGTGAGCGCTTACTTATTGTAGGCCCGGAAAGTCCAGCTGGCGCAGCCCCTCATAGACCACCAGAGCTACCGCATTGCTCAGGTTGAGGCTACGACTCTGGGGTTTCATCGGAATGCGCAGAGTCCTATGAGGTCCGAGTTCTTCCAAAATATCTCTTGGTAATCCGCGTGTTTCGGGGCCAAAGACGATGGCATCGCCGGGTTGATATCTGACCTGATGATAGGCCGTCCCACCGCGCGTAGTTACGGCAAGTAGCCTGCCACCGCCGTGATCCTGCTTGAAACTCGCCATATCAGGATACAATTGCATGTCTGCGAATTCCCGGTAGTCGAGGCCGGCGCGGCGCATCTTTTTGTCATCCAGATCAAACCCCAGTGGCTCGATAAGGTGCAAAGAGCACCCGTTGTTGGCGCACAGGCGGATGATGTTGCCGGTATTGGGCGGAATCTCTGGTTGATAGAGGACGATTTTTAGCATTGTTTATGTCCTGGATCAGACTCGAATAACGCCGAATCAATTGGAATTACAATGACTTGGCAGCTTAAGTCGGTTCTATCTGGAAGAGGCACCCTTTTTTAAAACTCCAATTCTTTGATCTTCCGTGTGAGCGTATTGCGACCCCAGCCCAACAGCTCGGCAGCATCCCGCTTGCGCCCCTGCGTATGCTGCAGCGCCACCTCAATCATGACTTTTTCAAATGCCGGCACAGCCTCCTGCAGAATCTGCTGTTTACCGTGAATCAGTTCATTGTGTGCCCATCGATACAACTGTTCGCGCCAATCAGATTCTTCGCTGATTGATGGGTGCGTAATGCTTGTACCGAGCTCCGGCGGTAAATCACTAATGTGAATTTCACGCCCCGATGCCATCACGGTGATCCAGCGGCAGCAGTTTTCCAACTGCCTGACATTTCCGGGCCAGTCGAGGTTAATTAGAAACTGTTCTGCTTCAGGTAGTAGAATTTTAGTCTCTCCGCCCAATTCCTTTGCCGCCTGCTGGAAAAAATATTGCATAAGCCTGGGAATATCCTCGCGCCTCTCGGCGAGCTTTGGTATGTGAATGCGAATGACATTGAGGCGATGAAACAGGTCTTCCCTAAAATCGCCGCGCTGCACCAGTGCTTCCAAATCCTGGTGCGTGGCAGCGATAATACGTACATCAACTTTAACCGGTACGTGGCCACCCACACGATAGAATTCGCCATCGGCGAGAACACGCAGCAAACGGGTTTGTGTATCGGCGGGCATATCGCCAATCTCATCCAGAAAAAGGGTGCCACCGTCGGCCTGCTCGAAGCGACCCTCGCGTTTGTTGTTGGCGCCGGTGAAGGCGCCTTTTTCATGGCCGAACAGTTCCGACTCCATCAGTTCCTTGGGAATAGCGGCCATATTGAGCGCTATAAAAGGCGAGTTGGTGCGGGGACTGTGCCGATGCAAGGCTCGCGCAACCAATTCCTTGCCGGTTCCCGATTCACCGTTTATCAACACGGTAATGTTGCTGTGTGCCAGCCGCCCGATGGCGCGAAATACTTCCTGCATAGCGGGAGCTTCACCAATGATCTCAGTTTCGGGAAGCTCTTCCGCTACGGTTGGGGTGCCGCGTTTCTCATACGCGTGAGCAATGGCGCGCTCGGTAACTGCGATGACTTCGTCCAGGTCGAAGGGTTTGGGCAAGTACTCAAAGGCACCCTGTTGGTAGGAAGCAACTGCGCTGTCAAGGTCTGAGTGTGCGGTGGTAATTATTACGGGTAGGTCGGGATAGGTTTCGTGGATTTGCGCAAGTAATTCCAGCCCGTCTGTTCCGGGCATTCGGATATCACTTATGATGACATCCGGCTGTTCCGAGGCAAACTGTTTTAGCAGCTGATCCGCGTCGACGAAGCTCTGGTGTTTTATGCCTGCCTGCTTGAGGGCGCGCTCCAGCACCCAGCGGATGGAGCTATCGTCGTCCGCTACCCAGACCTTAGCTTGCTTTTGCATCGTGTAATTCCATTGGTAAGAAGAAGGTGAAGTGGGTTTTGCCGGGGCGGCTTTCGCAGCCGATTACCCCCTTGTGGCGGTGAATAATAGATTGGGCAATCGACAGCCCCAGACCTGTGCCATCGGCGCGCCCGGTGACCATTGGGGCAAATATGGCGGGCAGTATTGCAGCGGGAATTCCAGGCCCGTTGTCGAGGATGTCCACTCGGCACACTAGCCGGTGCACCCGTGTGCCCATAGTGAACTGTCGCTGGGAACGACTGCGCAGCGTAATCTCACACTGATCAGCATTCGGTGCCGCTTGCAGCGCATTGCGCATGATATTGAGCACGGCCTGAATGAGCTGCGCTTTGTCGCAGGCAAACTCCGGCAAACTCGGGTCGTAGTCGCGGATGATGGTGACTGCGTTGTCCGATTCGGCAATGATGAGATTGCGTACATGCTCCAGGACTTCGTGAATATTGCGTGGTTGTAAGTCCAATTGGCGGTTGGGGCCCAGTAAGCGGTCGACCAGGTCACGCAAACGGTCGGCCTCGCGGATAATAATCCGCGTATATTCTGCCAACTCTTCGTTCGGCAACTCCCGAGCCAGTAGTTGTGCCGCCCCACGCACGCCGCCCAGAGGGTTTTTAATTTCGTGAGCGAGCCCCCGAATCATCGCCCGGTTGGTCTCCTGGGCGTGGACCAGACTTTCATCCCGACTGATTCTAAGGAGACGGTCGATCGCCATCATCTCCACCAGCAGGTTGAGTGCTCCGTCATGGTCGGTCAATGGTGTGACGACGACATCGACTCGAATTTCTTGTCCCGAATGTAATGTCAGGGCGATGCCACGATTGGTGTGCAGGTTACTGCTTGCCAGTGCATGCTCCAGCGCGGCCAGCCACTGAGTCGGGTCCAGCACCAGTTTACCAGCATGCTGCCCGAGACAGCGGGTCAGGGATGTCTCTAACAAGGCTTCGGCGGAGGCATTCATAGCCGTGACCGTAAGCTTCTCGTCGAACTTCACAATACCGGTACTGATACTGTCTAAGATACTTGGGTCTTGTTTCATTCTTGCCTCATGTTCGTGTATCTCCGCGAATGGAGGCGCCCATCTGTAGGGTGAGCTAGCCGACATGTCATGCACAATTCACTCCGCCCCTTAGTCTTAGCAATAATGGAGCCAGAATGTCGTTGTCAGTAGCAATAAGAAAAAAGTCATAGAATACTGGATATACAACCGAAGTAAGCACAAACTTACAATTGATGTGTTGTGCTGCGAAGGCGTATGAAAGAGCCAGGGCATAACGATAGCGGCGATTTCGGTTCCGCGCGCACCAATATGGTGCATCAAGCGCCAGGCCTTGTCGAGGTCTAATTTGCTCTGTTTTTGAAGTTCACGGAGGGCCGGTGCACGTACACGCGAATTGGCTCAGACATCGCGACTGTTTTCCCCGAGCCATCAATGAGGCCAACGGTGAGGTCGTGGGCGCCGCGAAAGACATTGGTGAGCCGCCAGTTTGCGCTTCTTTGCGGGGCGCCCCAGGGCGCACCATCAACGAACAGTTGGAGGTTAGCGCGCGGCGACATCTGAGGCTCCACCCGAACGGCGGCGGAAAAATTGCCGGGCCCCATGGGGAACGACGTTTCATCCTCGGGTGATGTAATAGTTACGCTGATCGCCGTTTCCTCTGGTTCCCTGGGTGTTGTGATGGGAGCTGTCAGTGGACTTGGCGGCGCTACTGTATTGATCGGCTGGATTTCGAGCCGCTCTGTAGATTTAGCGTCGCTGGCGGACGGCGCATCAGTAAACACGACATTGCCTTCTGCGTCGGTGGTGCGGTAGATAGATTCGGCCGCACTGCATAGGGGTGTAAGCAGCAGGACAAGCAGAAGAATTCCAAACATGATTAATTCCCAGGGCGTTCCGTATAGGCTACACCCTATCAGAAAGCGTCGGATTGGAAGAGCTCATGTGGACACAGTCAAATGGCGCCGGCTAACGTTATCCGGTTAGGCTTAATTCTGCTTGCGTCAGGGGTATTTTTGCTGGTGTCGAATCATCGCCCACAAAAAAAGGCCCACCAGGGTGAGCCTTTCAGTGGTCTCCAAATGAGCTTAGACAGAGTAATACATATCGAACTCGACCGGGTGAGTAGTCATGTTCAGACGTTGGACTTCCTCAGACTTCAACTCGATAAACGCAGAGATCATTTCGTCCGAAAAAACACCGCCTTGGGTCAGGAACTCACGATCTGCATCCAGTGCGGCCAGGGACATTTCAAGGCTAGAGGAAACCGTGGGAATGGCTTTGCCTTCTTCTGGGGGCAGGTCATACAAATCCTTGTCGGCCGGATCGCCAGGGTGGATCTTGTTTTGAATGCCGTCCAGGCCAGCCATTAGTAGCGCAGAGAATGCGAGATAGGGATTGGCGGTTGGGTCCGGAAAGCGCACTTCGATACGCTTGCCCTTGGGGTTGGCCTCGTAGGGAATACGGATAGCAGCGGACCGGTTGCGAGCTGAGTAAGCGAGCATCACCGGTGCCTCAAAGCCTGGCACCAGGCGCTTGTAGGAGTTTGTGGACGAGTTAGTGAAGGCATTCAATGCCCGCGCATGTTTGATAATGCCACCGATGTAAAACAGGGCTGCCTCAGACAATCCCGCGTAGCCGTCGCCGGCAAAGATGTTGTCACCACCTTTGGAGATAGATTGGTGCACGTGCATGCCGGAACCGTTATCACCCACAATCGGCTTGGGCATAAAGGTCGCAGTTTTGCCGTAGGCGTGGGCGACGTTATGCACGCAGTATTTCAGTATCTGCACTTCGTCGGCTTTTTTCACCAGGGTACTGAAGCGGGTACCGATTTCACACTGTCCGGCGGTGGCAACCTCGTGGTGATGCACTTCAATATCGAGGCCCATTTGTTCCATGGCCGTGCACATGGCGGCGCGAATATCGTGCAGAGAATCGACAGGCGGTACAGGGAAGTAACCGCCTTTAACGCCCGGGCGATGGCCGGTGTTGCCGTCTTCAAAGCTGTGGTTTGACGCCCACGCGGCTTCATCGGCGTGGATCTTCACACCACAGCCGCCCATGTCGATATGCCACTTGATGTCGTCGAAAACGAAAAATTCAGGTTCTGGGCCAAAGTAGGCCGTGTCCCCGATACCGGTACTCTTGAGGTAGCCTTCGGCGCGCTGGGCGATGGAGCGCGGGTCACGATCGTAGCCTTGCATGGTAGTGGGCTCGGCGACGTTACAACGGAGGATGACGGTCGAGTCGTCGGTGAAAGGATCCAGCACTGAGGAATCATCGTCGGGCATCAGCACCATGTCGGAATCGTTAATGCCCTTCCAGCCGGCAATGGAGGACCCGTCAAACATTTTGCCGCCATCGAAGAAGTCTTCGCTCACTTCCTTTTCAGGGATGGTGACATGCTGCTCTTTACCGTGGGTGTCTGTGAAGCGCAGGTCTACCCAGCGTGCTTCGCTATCTTTTATCAGCTTCAGGGTTTTGTTTGACATCTTTTTTCTCCATAAGGCATTAATTGGGCCGGCTTGTTTGGTCCGGGTTGTTTCTCCCGGTGCCAGTCAATGCGGGCAGCGCAGGTAGTCTCAGCAGTCTTTGTAAAAGCAAGAGCTGTGCCAAATAAGTGCTTGTTCTAACGCACTGAATTTTAGGGGATTTACAGCGTAAACCGTGTTGGACAGGCCTCTATCGCACCAATATAGGTCGTTATCGCACTATTTTGGTGCGATAATGTGGCCTGCAGATAGCAATGTGGGGCTGAACAATTGCCCGAGCGAAGTGCGATTAGTACGCGCGCCGTTCCGGCGCATTGGTTATGGCCTCTCTGCAATTCGTTGTCAAGTGTTTCTCGGGTATCGTTATCAAGAGCAAGCTCGTCATGTGTCAGCTGGTTCGCTAGTTGGAATCGAATTTGCGTGCTCTGTTGCACCGTGACCGGGACAAAACTGGGGTGGAATCGGCACAATTCGATGAGACGGTATGGGCACAAATGTCAGAGGCAATGCGAAATGTACGGCGGATGACTTATGCAAGGGAGATATTTGCGCGGCCCCTTCACGAGTTGTGTCGTCGCGTTTCCGCGGCGGTACTCAGAGGTTGTCTTGCGGCAAGAGCGTCACGAGGCGCCCCCGCACGGCCCGTTTGCAGGGTAGCCCGCCGGATATTGGGATTTATGCCCTGTGAGGCGACTTCACCGCACTCTCAAATAGTACACAATTTACACAAAGTCGCTGGCAGCTCGCAGCACCGCGATAGGGTATAATCCGCGCCTTTTTTACGGCACCCATGTGCCCAGAGGCAGCCCCTTGATCGAGAAACTTCGCAATATCGCCATTATTGCCCACGTTGACCATGGTAAAACCACTCTTGTGGACTGCCTGCTACAACAGTCAGGCACCCTTGATCGACGCTCCGATGGCGCAGAACGGGTGATGGATTCCAATGATCAGGAGCGAGAGCGCGGTATTACTATCCTGGCCAAGAACACGTCAATCGTTTGGGGCGGCTACCGTATCAACATCGTCGACACCCCCGGACACGCCGACTTTGGTGGCGAGGTGGAGCGGGTGTTGTCGATGGTCGATTCAGTATTGCTGTTGGTCGACGCCGTGGATGGTCCGATGCCGCAGACTCGATTCGTCACGTCCAAGGCTTTTGAGCAGGGCTTGAACCCCATTGTGGTGGTTAACAAGATAGACCGCCCAGGGGCGCGGCCGGATTGGGTAGTGGACCAGGTGTTTGACCTGTTCGACCGACTGGGAGCAACAGAAGAGCAGCTGGATTTCCCCATTATTTATACCTCTGCCATCAATGGTATTGCCGGCTTTGAGCATGAGCACATGAGCGAAGACATGCAGCCCTTGTTGCAAACCGTCATAGATAAAGCGCCCGCGCCCGAAGTGAATTCCCAGGGGCCGCTACAAATGCAAATTAGCGCCCTCGATTACAGCAGCTACGTTGGTGTAATTGGTGTCGGTCGAATTACGCGCGGCACACTTGCGCCGAACACTCAGGTGACTGTGGTCGATGATGAGGGTGGAACGCGCAAGGGCAAAGTACTGCAGGTTATGGGTTATCTAGGCCTGGAGAGGATAGACGTGGAAGCTGCCGAAGCGGGAGATATTGTCTGTGTGACCGGAATAGAGGGACTGAATATTTCGGACACTTTGTGTGACCCCGAAGCGCCTGAAGCACTGCCGCCCCTGTCGGTGGACGAGCCAACTGTGAGTATGACGTTTCAGGTGAACAACTCTCCTTTTGCTGGGAAGGAAGGCAAGTATGTTACTTCGCGCAACCTCAAAGAGCGCCTCGAGCGGGAATTGATTCACAATGTAGCGCTGCGCGTTGAGCCTGGCGAGACGCCTGACAAGTTCAAGGTGTCAGGGCGCGGCGAATTGCACCTGTCTGTGTTGATTGAATCCATGCGCCGGGAAGGCTTCGAGCTGGGCGTCTCCCGCCCGGAAGTTATTCAGAAGGAAGTGGATGGCGTGATTCAGGAGCCCTTCGAGCAGTTGGTGATCGACTGTGAGGAGGCGCATCAGGGCTCGGTGATGCAGGAATTGGGTCTGCGTCGTGCGGAACTGGAAAACATGGTGCCCGATGGTAAAGGCCGGGTGCGCCTGGAGTTTATTATTCCTGCTCGCGGACTGATTGGTTTCCGTTCGTTATTTCTCACACTGACCTCGGGCGCCGGAATCCTCACCCACGTCTTTGATCACTACGGTCCGGTGAAGAATGCAGAGATCATTCATCGATCCAATGGCGTATTAGTGTCAATGGTGAAAGGCAAGACGCTGGGCTTTTCGTTGTTTAACCTGCAGGAACGGGGACGAATATTTGTTGATCCCAACGTCGATGTTTACGAGGGTCAGATCATTGGGCTGCACAGTCGCGGTAATGACCTAACGGTAAACCCCACCAAGGGTAAGCAGCTTACCAACGTACGCGCTTCTGGAACCGATGAGGCGCTCACACTGACGCCTCCTGTGCTTCATACATTGGAGCAGGCTCTGGAATTTATCGAAGATGATGAACTGGTGGAGGTCACGCCCGCCAGTATTCGCCTGCGCAAAAAGTTGCTGCAGGAGCACGAGCGCCGACGCGCCGGTCGCATCTGAGCCTGATTGGTGAAGGCTCTGTTGCAGCGAGTCAGTCGCGCGAGTGTTGCTGTTAACGCTGATTGCGTTGGCAAAATCGATCAGGGTCTTTTGGTGTTGGTTGGGTTGGATAAGGGCGATGATCGCGCCGTGGCAGACCGGATGCTCGACAAATTATTGGCTTACCGCGTTTTTGCGGATGCAGAAGGCCACATGAATTGCAGTGTTGCCGATGTGAACGGGGGCGTGTTGTTGGTATCGCAGTTCACTCTGTCTGCAGATACGCGAAAGGGATTGAGACCAAGTTTTTCGTCAGCGATGCCTTCGGTCGAAGCGGAGCCGCTTTACGACTATCTGTTGTCGCAATTGCAGACCCGCCACGCGCCTGTAGCTTGGGGTGTGTTTGGTGCCGATATGCAGGTCAGTTTGGCCAATGAGGGCCCGGTTAGCTTTTTGCTAGAAGTTTAAGATGGCGCCGGATGTCGCATTTTGCGGTGCGGAATACCATCTTCCTTGTATTCGTCGCCTTCAGCTGTGAATCCCACAGAGGCATAAAAATCCTGTAAATGAGCCTGGGCGCTTATGCAGATATCGTATTGAGGCCAGTGGAGCTGATTGTGTGCGACACCGCGTTGCGCGAGCTCCCGGCCCAACTGCCGACCACGCATTTGACGGGTGACGATTACCCTTCCCAATGAACTTTCCACGTAGTTCAATCCAGGAGGCAGGCAGCGCTGGTACGCTGCTAGTGTGCCTTCGTGCCAACACAGCATATGCGTGGCTTGTTGGTCGAGCCCGTCGAGGTCCAGGTAGGCGCAATTCTGCTCTACCACAAAAACTTCTTGTCGCAGGCGCAGTATGTCGTACAGGTCCTCAGAACTGATTTGAGAAAAAGATAGAGTTTTCCACTCAAGGCTCATAGCGCTACCCTAAAAAGCGTGTGGTTACCGCTGTAGTTGAAGTTAATAGAACCTGGGGGCGGCATTCTACGTTACTATAGGCTATAACTGCGATGGTGACAGGCTCTTCTTGGCTGGTTGTCATCGTATGACCAAGTCGTAGTATCGGGGGCTGAGAATTTATTCGTCATGCAGACAGGGCAGGTTTTCGCTAGAGCAAAGGGTCGCTAATGCTGGTGAACATTGACGCGCAGGATATAACAGCACTTAGCCAGCAATTCGGTAGGCTGGTCAGCTCATTGGTGGAGGCAGTAAGTATGCCGGCGGTGGCCCTGGAGGTAGATGTCACTCCTGCCGGGAATTTTAGGGGTTTCGACGACACCCAGTTCTACGTTGTGCGCGAGGGCTCATTAACGGCACGGTATCAGGGCAAAATTATATACACACTCGAAGCCGGAGACATTCTATTGCCGGATATCGCCGGGAGTCTGGATCAATCCATTGCTGTTTTGTACGGCTCTGATTCGGGCGCACAATTGTTGAGGTACCCGGCGCTTGACTTTATGCAACGCGTGTTCAGCGAGCCGACAGCCATCAGGCTATGGACGCGCCTGTTAATTACTTATGCCGGTCTCATGCTGAGAATTACGGCCGCTCATACGCAACAGGGAACGCCAGTTACCCCCGGCTTTGAAGTCTTTCAGCCGGGGGATATCATTATTCATCAGGGGGGCAGGGCCGATTATGTTTATAACATGAGCTCTGGTGTTGCGGAGGTGTTTGTCGATGACATTACCGTTGGTCGAATTGCCGACGGTGAAATTTTTGGCGCAATGACCGTGCTAACAGACTCTGACCGGAGTGCGACTGTAAAGGCAAAAACAGTCTGCTCGGTGGTGAAAGTTCCCAAAGAACAGTTCACCGAGCTGATCAAGAGCAACCCGGCAACTATCCACAGCTTGTTGGTCGATATGGCAAACTCGATTGTCAATCTCAACGAGCAGCTGGTTGCCTTTCAGGGGCACGATCGTGGAACTCGGCAGGTAAGCTAGGCCTTAGATTCGACGGGTTGACTGTGCAGTCTGTGTTGCCTCCTTTTGCCCCTATTGCCCCTAGATCTTACGTCCAGAAGCCTGAGTGAGCAATAGTAGGGGGACTGAGGTGAATTGGGCTTTGCGCGGTGGTGCGTTCCTTGCCTCATCGCGAATGATCCGCTCATTGAATTCAGCGCAGAAAAAAGCGCAGAGGATTTTAACCAGAGCATTTTTACACAATGCGATATTCTCTCTTATCTTTGTCTAATTTTTCTTTCGTTTGTCCACTTAAATGGCGAGAATGGAGTCGAGCAGGTAAATACTGATCGAAACAGAGTATGGACATTGGCGCGAAGTATTAACTCAAGAAAACACAGATAGTTGTAGGTCAAATGACTGATATTTTGGAAATTGATAGCGATGGCACCGAACAGGTGTCACTTAAAACTTATGCGGAGAAGGCTTACCTGGACTATTCCATGTACGTCATTCTCGACCGGGCACTCCCGCATGTTGGCGACGGCCTGAAGCCGGTGCAGCGGCGGATCGTCTACGCTATGAGTGAGCTCGGCCTGAAAGCCACGGCGAAATTCAAAAAGTCGGCGCGTACTGTGGGGGATGTGATTGGTAAATTTCACCCCCACGGTGACAGCGCCGCCTACGAGGCTATGGTGTTAATGGCCCAGAGCTTCAGCTATCGCTATCCCCTGGTCGACGGTCAGGGTAATTGGGGCTCTCCCGACGACCCTAAATCTTTTGCCGCCATGCGTTACACAGAGTCACGTCTCACGGCCTATGCGGAAGTCTTGCTGGGTGAGCTTGGCCAGGGCACGGTCGATTGGACGCCCAATTTTGATGGCACAATGGACGAGCCCGCGTTTTTACCGGCGCAGGTTCCCAATATATTGTTGAACGGGACCACGGGCATTGCCGTGGGAATGGCAACAGATGTGCCGCCGCACAATTTGCGTGAGGTGGTAGCGGCCACTGTGAGACTGCTGGAGTCACCTAAGTCCACTGTGGCAGAGTTATGCGAGCATGTCTTAGCGCCGGATTTTCCTACTAACGCTGAGATCATTACCCCGCGCGAGGAAGTCCTCGCGCTCTATGAAACGGGGCGTGGCGGGTTGCGTATGCGCGCGGTATGGGAGAAAGAGGGCGGTGATATTGTGGTCAATGCGCTGCCGCATCAAGTTTCTGGTTCCAAGGTGCTGGAACAGATTGCACAGCAGATGCAGGCCCGGAAGCTGCCGATGGTAGCAGACCTGCGGGATGAGTCAGATCATGAAAACCCCACCCGACTGGTTATTGTTCCGCGCTCCAACCGGGTTGACCTCGAGTCCCTGATGAGCCATTTGTTTGCCAGCACCGACCTGGAGCGCAGCTACCGCGTGAATCTCAACATGATTGGAATCGATGGCCGCCCGGGCGTAAAAAGCCTTGATCGGATCCTGCGGGAATGGTTGAAGTTCCGTACCGTAACGGTTCGGCGCCGTCTGGAATACCGACTCGATCGCGTACTGAAGCGGCTGCATATACTTGACGGGTATTTGGTGGCTTTTCTCAATATAGATGAAGTAATCCATATCATTCGTACTGAGGATAAGCCCAAACCTGCGCTTATACAGCGCTTCAAAATATCCGATATCCAGGCTGAAGCCATCCTGGACTTGAAATTACGCCATCTGGCAAAGCTTGAAGAGATTAGCATCCGTGCCGAACAGGATGATTTGCAAAAGGAGCGGGATCAGCTACAAAAAGTGCTGGGCAGCGACGCGCGCCTCAAAACGCTGATTAAAAAGGAATTGCTGGCAGTTGCGGAAACCTACGGTGATGAGCGTCGCTCAATTCTGGTGGAGCGAGGGGAGGCCAAGGCATTCAGTGAACTTGAACTGCTGACCGCCGACCCGACCACGGTGGTGATGTCACAAAAAGGCTGGATTCGGGCTGCCAAGGGGCACGATATCGATGCCACCAGCCTCAGCTATAAATCCGGTGATGGCTATAAAATGTGTGCCTTTGGGCGTACCAACCAACCTGTTGTCATACTCGATTCAACGGGCAGAGCGTACACGGTGCCCTCGCACAACTTGCCTTCAGCACGGGGGCAGGGCGAACCCGTAACCGGGCGCATTAATCCGCCTTCCGGCGCGACCTTTGAGGGCTTGATGATGGGAGCCGAAGATGCGCTATTTTTGCTGGCCAGCGACGCCGGCTATGGTTTCGTTGCCAAGCTGGGCGATTTACAGACTAAGAATCGTGCGGGAAAAGCGGCCATCACGCTTCCCAAGGGGGGCCAGGTATTGCAGCCTGCGGCGATCGGTTCCGTGGACGATTCGCTGGTTGCCGCGGTTACAAGCGAGGGTCGACTGCTTATTTTCCCGCTGGCGAATCTGCCACAAATGGCGCGCGGCAAGGGCAATAAAATCATTGGCATTCCCTCAGCTCGTGTGCAGGCGCGGGAGGAGTTTGTGATAGCGATCCAGGTGGTAACAGCGCAGGATACGTTGGTTGTTTTCTCCGGTAAGCGTCACCAGAATTTCAAGTTCAAAGACTTGGAGCATTATCGCGGAGAGCGCGGTCGTCGCGGCAACAAGCTGCCCCGTGGTTTTCAGAAAGTGGACAGTATGTTAGTGGAGGCTTGACTTCAGAAAAATCTAGATTGAAGGGGCTTTACTCAATTCGGCAACCCTCTACTGGCGTAAAAGTGCTGTTTAGCCCCCAGTAAAAGTAAAGCGCATTAAACCCTCGCTGGATCCATCAAGCGTGTCAATATCAGTCGTAATTGCCTCTCGAGTAAATCCTGATAAGGGCCTTCGAATCCTTCGATCACTGCGTATCCGTTCACGTCAGTAGCGCGATGCTCCAGGCGCGCGGATATGTCCATGTCTTGGCAGGCAACGGGTGAAAGCAGAACGTTGGGCGGTTTGCTGGCGCATACCTCCTGTAGTTCATCCAGCGTATGCTGTGTATAAAGGCCGGGGTAGATATCATTTCCGTTGCCCGCGCCCAACTCACTCTGTGAGATAGCCATATTTATCGATAATGAAAGTGACATCTGTTGCCCTATCTCTTTACTGACCGCCTGCACCAGCCATGCACAGGACGCGGCTCGGAAGGCGGCACTGCCGGCTTTGTTGTCTCCACTGAAGTAGACTGCCAGGCCAAATTGACGCGCAACCTGTAACTCACCTGCGTAGAATCCGGCGGCCGCATACACTATCTGGTGTAGGCGGGCGGTATATCGCTGTAGTGCCTGATCGTCCAGCGTGTCCACATAATTTACGAGGCTGGACAGGTGCAGGTATAAAACCGCTGTGGGATGGTAGTTTTCATCCTGTGGTCGGGGGTCGCTGCGTGTGCGCAGCAGGTCCATGGGCAGAGCTTCGATCTGCTGGTGGAGCTGCGCCAGTTCATTAAAGGTAGTGGGCCTGTCACCCTCCTGTTCAAGGGTGATCTTCCTGGCCATGGTGGATAATTGATTACCATAGCGCTGTCCAATGCGACGGCAGGCGCCATACGCTGTCAGGCTTAGTAATACGGCGAGGCCGATCAGGCTCAATACAAAACGTAATTGAGCTGCCCGGGTGTCACTAGAGTTGATGGTGATCATAATTTGCCCTGCGATATCTGATTCAATCAGAACGGGGGCGGTGTATTGTTGCAAGGATTGCCCAAACGTCTCGCCCACCTGCCCCAGGGCCTTTCCCTCCACGTCAGTAAAGGAGATAGCCTGTGCCGCAGAGGTTTCTATAAAGCGCTGCAGAGACGCCGATATACTGAGCAGATCCCCACTTTCCATGGCGATGCTGACTCGCTGCGCCACTTGTATGGCCAGGGCCGTGCCATATTCTTCCTGCAATTGCAGTTGCATATGGCGACTGGAAATTGCGCTCAATGCGACCAGTGCGAGGCTGACCAGCAAGCACAACCCCGCCGTGAGGACTGCCAGTTGCTGACCGAGGCTGGTATTACTGAAGCGGCTATTCACGCGAGTATGGGTGGCTTACCAGGTTATTATGTCCGCTATTATAAACCAGACTCGGCAGCAATTGTTCTCTTTGTGCCAAGGTTAGACAGACTCATAATTCCAACGGACTGAATACTACTTAGATTCCTTGCTTTTCAGTGCTTGTCGCCAGCGGGTAGAATGGTGCCTATAAATAAAAGTGGAAGCGGATGTGTGAACCAGATATTGCTCATTACCATCTCCGGCGAAGATCAGGCCGGTGTTACCGCTGGACTCGCGGCTCTATTGTCGGAGCATGCTGCGAATATCCTCGACATTGGTCAAGCCGTGATTCACGCCACCCTGTCATTGGGCCTATTGGTCGAGCTACCTGAAAGCTGTGTATGCGCGCAGGTGGAGGATGCGGTGCGAAGCTTTGCAATGCAGCGCGATCTGCGCGTCGTAACCAGTGTTGTCTCTTCAGAAAGTTATAGTGATTGGGTCGCATCTCAGGGCCGGGCACGCTCTATTATCACACTGCTGGCGCGCAAAATTACCGCAGACCAGCTTGCCCGAGTAACGGCGGTAGTCGCTCAACATGGGTTGAATATCGATGGCATAAACCGCCTTTCAGGGCGTATTCCCATGGGTGAACTACCCGCTCTAAGTAAAGCGTGCGTAGAGTTTTCGGCTCGTGGTTCACTGCGCGATCCAGCTTCTTTTCGCCGGGATTTGATGGAGGTAGCTGGTGCGTTGGAGGTCGACCTGGCATTTCAACAGGACAATATGTATCGTCGCAATCGCAGACTTGTAGCGTTCGACATGGACTCCACTTTGATCGAAGCGGAGGTAATTGACGAATTGGCAAAACTGGCGGGTGTGGGAGAGCAGGTCAGTGCGATTACCGAACGTGCCATGCGTGGTGAGATAGATTTCAGCGAGAGTTTTCGTGCTCGAGTCGCTTTGCTGGAGGGGCTGGAAGAGAGTGCGCTAGCGCGCGTAGCTGGCCAGTTAAAAATTACAGAGGGTGCAGAACATCTGATATCCACACTGCGCGCTCTGGGTTACAAAACTGCAATCCTGTCAGGCGGATTCACCTATTTTGCCAATCATCTGCAGGCTCGACTGGGAATGGATTACGTCTACGCCAATGAACTGGACATTGCTGAGGGCGTGGTTACAGGCAAAATCAAGGGCACCATTGTAGACGGAGCGCGTAAGGCAGAGCTGCTGCGCCAGCTGGCAGCGGACGAGGGTATAGATTTGCAGCAGGTCATTGCAGTGGGTGATGGCGCCAACGATGTGCCCATGCTGAGTATCGCCGGGCTGGGCATTGCATTCAGAGCGAAACCGTTGGTGCAGAAGTCAGTAGAACAATCGATTTCTACACTGGGTCTGGATGCAATACTCTACCTGTTGGGTATCTCTGATAAATATCAGCAGCACATTTAGGCTTGAGTGTTTGAAGGCGCTCTAAATACTGCTCCACACGGAGTCAAAATCCTTTGTGGCTTGTCCATCCTGATTCTTCGCCAGCACATCTCCCAACTCTTCTATGTAGCGGAACTCAAACTGTGAAAAGCTTCCTGTTGATGCAATATGCCGTAACAGCTCAACCGAATGCACCTCTTTGCTGTTTCCCAAAGACAGTTTTTGTCGTTCCTTGAACCCGGCGCGGGGAGTGACGAGTGTATGAGGCTGCCCAATGAGCGCGATTTCGGCCAGCATTAGTACCCTAACAGGAGGACTTTTTTCGCCCGGCTTTATATCGATGCAGGCGCCATACGGTATAGCCCGCGGACTCAGAAGCTCCAGCCCTACTAAAGTTTTTGCATTTTTCAGCCCGCTCAACCATCGGATTACGGCAATTACCCAATCCTTATTTCCCTTTTCCTTCAAGCCGACAATGTCACCGGCCTTGATATTTCCGGGTAATTCATCATTCCACTCCAGACAGTAGCCTCCAGAACTGAAGTCGGCTAACTGGACCTTGAATACGGGGTAGCGCTCACTGGGTGATAGCGGCCCTTCTTCCCCATCCATTAGCTTAACCATGCCGGTGCTATCGACGTCGATTTCAGAAGAGAGGTCGACCTCGTTGAAACTCATATAGTCCTGGCCTGGATTTGCATCCAGCCATGTGTCTGCTTTTATGCTTGTTCGTAAAAGCGGGTTGCCCGACACGATCTTGTCTTCGGAAGTTAGGTTGTCCTCTCCGTACAGTAATTGTTCGAATGACTGCTGGCCGGCCACATGAAAATGCGTACTGCTTAGACCGACACAAATCCGCAGGGTGCTATCGGCTGGAGAACGCTTGAAATTTCGTAAGCTGACGCTGCCCAGGGCAGCGATAAGGTGATCGAACATAGCACCTGGGAAACGGGTGTTCTGATCAAAGTGGGCGTCTGCATTAATGGTCGTTTCTTTCAGCGCCTTAAGGTGCGTTACCAGCGCTGTCGTGTCGAGATATCGACAGGGATGTTTGGGCGCCACATCGTACACAGAGCTATACATAGGCGGTTGGTCGCTGTTTAGGGCGACCAGGAATAACGCCTGCTCTGAACCTTCAGTGTCAAGGAGCACCAGCTCGCTCCACTGTTGCAACTCGCGATAGATGGCTGTCAGGTCACTTTGACGTAGCTGATTTGACTTGCAGCAGCCCAATATAATGGCCCGCAGGTAAGTTGAAGTGATGGTACTGCCGCCAGCAAGCGGCTCTGAGACAGGGAGGTTGGTGAGGCGTTGGTTTTCTCCCAGAGCGTAGAGCTGGTGGAGCGTTTGCCAGCCGCGGGTTTCCATGGGCCGGTGTAATTGAAAAGTGAGCAGCACTTTGCGCCCCGCGTACAATAGGGCACGCTGTATTGCCTGACAGGTGAGACGTGCAGGGTTCATTGCGCGTAAGGCGTCGCGTTGTTGAATGGCTTCGATCGCTACAATCGTGTACGCCGTGCTAGTCAGTGTGCACAGATTGTCGCTGAGTTCGGCCATTTTTCGCGGTCCTTCAGGCAGAATAAGGGCTTGGTGAAGGTAGCGCCGCGAGAGATTGGTTAATGCCACCTCGACGTTGGGGCACAGAATTTCCATGATGTCGTAGCGGGTCTCGGGTGAGATTTTTATCCGGTTGAGATCACTGAGGGCGTGGACGAGCAGCTCAACTACAGAAATGGCATTGGTGACCGGGAAACTTTCAACCCAGTTGCGGGCCGCCTCAGTATTGGGCTGAAACAGAGGCGCAGTGGTCAGGTTCTGGCTCGGAATATGTAGTTTGACTCTCGTTTTATCTTCCACGTAGGCACTCCTGAACTCTGTTCGTGGCCCTATTCCACGAAAATAGAATATCCTAAATGGGGAGCCTGCCGCCACTCACATATGGATATCTGCCATTGCCGTGCCCGCTGAGGTATTATGGTCGCCGTTTAATATCATCTTTTACTGAGAACATCATGGCGAACTATAGCACCAACGAATTCCGCTCCGGCCTGAAAGTCATGCTCGACGGCGATCCATGTTCTATTCTGGACAATGAACTTGTAAAGCCCGGCAAAGGGCAGGCATTTAGCCGGGTGAAGCTGCGCAATCTCAAAACCGGACGGCAGTGGGAGCGCACATTTAAGTCTGGGGAGAGTCTCGAGGGTGCAGATGTAATGGACCGCACCATGGAATATCTCTACACAGATGGCGAATTTTGGTACTTCATGGAGCCTGATACTTTCGAGCAATTTCAGGCCGATGCAGCAGCGGTAGCAGACGCACACCTGTGGTTGAAGGAGCAGGACCGGTGCGAAGTCACTCTTTTTAACGGCACACCGTTAGTGGTCGCGCCACCCAATTTTGTGGAGCTGGAAATTACAGAAACGGATCCTGGGCTGAAGGGCGACACAGCCACCGGTGGTACCAAGCCAGCGACGTTGACCACCGGAGCAGTGGTAAAAGTGCCGCTGTTTCTCAGCCAGGGTGAGGTGATTCGTGTGGACACACGGACTGGGGAATACCAGAGCCGCGCGTCGTCCAAGTCCTGAGAGACGGAACGTCCATAGAGTGAACTGGAGGCCCGGCTCAGGTCTCGAATCGCTTCGCCAACGGGCGAAATTACTCGCTCGATTGCGTCAGTTTTTCAGTGAACGAGGCGTTCTGGAAGTAGAGACGCCACTGCTTGCAAGCGCTGGCATCACCGACCCTTCAATTGAGTCGCTAACAGTGGAGGGCGGAGTTTCTATTGGAGAGCAGCGACAGCGATTCCTGCAAACGTCTCCTGAATATGCCATGAAGCGCCTGCTCGCTGCTTATGGTGAACCTATCTTTCAGATTGCCAAAGCGTTCCGTGATGGTGAAGCTGGCTCCCGCCACAATCCCGAATTCAGTTTGCTCGAATGGTATCGCCCCGGATTTGATCACCATCAGCTGATAGCAGAAGTGGGCGAACTCCTGTGTTATTGCCTGGGCGAGCGCCCGGTGCAGAAATACAGTTACCGTCAGCTCTTCCTGCAGCGCCTGCAGCTTGACCCGTTTGTGGCGACCGCAGACGAACTCAAAGTCGTTGCGGGACTGCACATTGATACGGGTGGTTTGACCGGGGATCGTGAGTTGTGGCTGGATTTGTTAATGAGTCATGTATTGGAGCCGACGCTGGGAACAAAGGAAATTTGTTTTATCTATGACTATCCAGCGTCTCAGGCGGCACTCTCAGTAGTCGTTAGGGACGCGGATGTTTTCGTGGGTCAACGCTTTGAAGTGTACGTAGATGGCATGGAGTTGGCGAACGGCTATTGCGAGCTTACCGATGGGCAAGAGCAACGCAAGCGCTTTGAGAAGGATAACGCGGTGCGGCGACAACGCGATCAGCCTGAGCGTTCCGTAGATGAACAGCTGATGGCAGCGCTGGCTCATGGGCTGCCGGCTTGCAGCGGCGTTGCTCTGGGTATCGATCGGTTACTAATGCTGGTAACCGGTGTATCTGATATCAGGGATGTACTGTCCTTTGATTGGACGCGTAGCTAAAAAAAAGCCGGCGCATGGGCCGGCATGTTAAGGCTCTTTCGAATCGCTTAGCTGAATTCGCGCACCAGCCCGGAAATGGATTCCTTGGCATCACCAAACAGCATTCGCGTATTGTCCTTGTAGAACAGCGGGTTTTCGATGCCTGCAAAACCGGATGCCATTGAGCGCTTTAGCACAAATACCGTGCGGGCACTGTCTACATTAATCACGGGCATACCGTAAATAGGTGAAGACTCATTCTCGCGCGCAGCGGGGTTAACCACGTCGTTTGCGCCGATAACAATCGCCACATCCACCGTTTCCATTCGCGGGTTGATCTCGTCCATCTCCAGCAACTGGTCATAGGGAACATCCGCCTCGGCCAGTAGCACGTTCATGTGTCCGGGCATACGACCGGCAACCGGGTGAATACCGAAATTCACTTCAGCGCCGTTTTTCTCCAGCAATTCAGCCAGCTCCTTAACCACGTGCTGGGCTTGGGCGACCGCCATGCCATAACCAGGGACGATCGCAACGCTTGAAGCGGCTTCCAATATATAGAAAGCGTCTTCGGCGGTAATGGGCTTGATTTCGCCCTCCACTTTGGTGGCCTCTACCTTGCCGCTGCCAAAGCCCGAGAACAGCACGTTGGATAGAGAACGGTTCATGGCTTTGCACATTACTTGGGTCAGGATGATACCGGAGGCGCCGACCAGAGCCCCCGCCACGATCAGGATGTTGTTGTCTACTGCGAAACCTGCGGCGCAGGCGGCTAAGCCTGAGTAGGAGTTCAGTAGTGAAATTACCACCGGCATGTCAGCCCCACCGATGGGAATGACCACCATCACACCGAACAGCAGTGACAGGCCAATGACCCAAACAAGCCACCCGCTGTTAGTGGGTTCTAGACAAAACATTGCGGAGCTAGCCACAATGCCCAGCACGACAAGGCTGTTCACCACTTGTTGACCGTTGAACGTAAGCGCGGCGCTGCTGATTCTTTCCGAAAGCTTGCCATAGGCGATCATGGAGCCGGTAAAGGTCACGCCACCAATCAGAATGGATAGGATAATCGTAATGAGTGTGAAGGTGCCTGCGTCTGGCCGGAAGGCAAAAGCGGCCCAGCCAACCAGTAAGCTGGCCATGCCACCAAAACCGTTAAATAACGCTACCATTTCTGGCATTTTTGTCATCTGTACCAAGCGCGCGGCCAAGCCACCGATGATGCCGCCGACAGCCATGCCGATGATAATCCACTGAAAATCTACAATATCTTGGTCTAGCAGCGTCGCGACGATAGCGACTAACATACCGAGCGACGAAATCGCGTTGCCGCGACGAGCCGTTGCGGGTGAACTCAGTTGCTTTAAGCCAAAAATGAACAGCGCGGCGGAAATGATGTAGGCGTATTGAGTTAGAGTATCCATGGCGATCAGCTCCCCTTCTTTTTGAACATGGCGAGCATGCGATCCGTAACAAGGTAACCGCCCACTACGTTAATAGTGGCAAGCGCGACGGCGGCTGCACCTAGCCAGTTGGCCAGATCTTGTTGTCCGCTGCCGGCCAGGCTTATCGCGCCTACTACGGTCACTCCTGAAATGGCATTGGCACCCGACATCAAGGGTGTGTGCAAAGTGGCGGGTACTTTATTGATTAACTCAAAGCCCAGGAAGATGGACAACATGAGGATAAATGTGAGGAAAACTTCGTCCGGTATGATAAAAACTTCGACAGATATCATGTTATGCGCCTCCTTCCAGAATATTCTTGATCGTCGTATTCGTCACTTCACCACCGTGTGTGATGATGCAGCCGGGTAAAATATCGTGCTCGAAATCGACCATGAACTTTTTATCATCTTCGCTCCAGTTATCTTCCACTAGGCTGAACAGATTGGCGGAGTACATCTGGCTGGCGTCGCGAGCTACTTCTCCCGCGAGGTTGCCCTTGCCGATGACGGTAACGCCTGCGACTTGAACAATCTCATTGGGGACGGAGCCTTCCACGTTGCCGCCTGTTTCAGCGGCCATATCGACAATCACCGATCCGCTTGCCATTCCCTCAATCATGTCTTTAGTGACCAGTATCGGAGGCTTGCGTCCAAACACCTGCGCAGTAGTAATCACTACGTCTGATTTAGCGATCACTTCTTTTTGCGCCTGTCGCTGTATTGCTATTTGTTCTGGTGTCAGCTGCTTGGCATAGCCATCGGTAGTCTCACCGGTTTCGCCGAGGTCAATTTCCAGAAATTTCGCACCGACGGAGCGCACCTGCTCTGCCACAACCGGGCGGGTGTCGAAGGCTGTGACCTTGGCACCCAGGCGCTTGGCGGTGGCGATTGCCTGCAGGCCTGCCACGCCGGCGCCGATGACGAAAACGTTGGCCGGCTTAAGCGTGCCTGCCGGGGTCATCATCATAGGAAAAATTCGGGGCAGGTGAATTGCCGCCTGCATGACCATCACATAGCCGGCCAGGTTGGCCTGGGAACTCAGGGCATCCATTTTTTGGCTGCGGGTGGTGCGTGGAATCATTTCCATACTAATGGCAGTGACACCCGCGTCCTTGAATGCGTTGACCAGCGTGTGCTCATTGAAGGGGTCCAGATAGCTGATATGAATGGCTCCGCGCTTCATCAGGCGGATTTCGTCTGGCTCCGGCTTGCGCAGGCGCAGCAGTAAGTCGGCGTTGCCAAACATGGCGTTGCGGTCCTGTGAAATGGTGGCTCCTACCGCGGAATATTCCGCATCAGTGAAGCCTGAACCTGCACCCATACCGGCTTCCACTTCAAGCTCCGCGCCCATGGCGCACAACTTTTTGGCGTGGGTGGGCGTGATGGGTATCCGGTATTCCCCTGGATGGGTTTCTTTCGGAATGGCGATGCGCATGCGTTATGTACCCCGTACCTGTATTTATTCGAGCAGCCGGCAACCAATGGCTGATGTAGTTATCAGGGTGCCGCGTGGGGCCGAGTAACTGACTACCGGCCGGCCGAGGCCACTGTGCTGAGCAGCCGCCGACTGTAGCACAGCCGGTACTTCTCGGGAACATTGGCTCCCCATTGTAAACAGGTGGCATCTGCGCCCTGTTGTGGCGAGATATCTGACCCGGCTGGCTTAGGGCGAGCAATTTAAGTGATTCGCGCGCAGAAACAAGGGCGGTAACGTCCAATAAAGTTGACTCCAACTGACACCCCAGGCGGCTGAAAACTACGATTTAGGCCAGGGTTTGTACTCCCACCAGCAGGGCAGAAGGGCTCGGTACTGTTTTTCGCCATAGCGCGGATCGATCAGGAGCGCACTGCCGGTGTCCTGGAGTCGCCGCACTACTCTGCCCAGCGCCTGGTCGACCTTCTGCATCCCCGGGTACATGAAGGTATATTCGAACCCCGCGTTATGGCGCTGTTGGTGCCAGTCCTTTAGCAATCTGGTATTGCGATTAACCTGTGGCATGCCGATTCCTACTACCACGACACTGGAAAGTTGCTCGCCGGGGAGGTCAATCCCCTCACCGAATACACCCCCAAGTATGCAGAACGCCGCTACATCTCTGCGCTCTGCCAGTAACTGCAGCAGTTCTTCGCGCTCACCCTCACTCTGTTGGGCGTGTTGGACCCAAAGGGTGCGCGATTCAGGTGAGGCACCAGCGTACTTCATCTGTACCAGGCAATCCTGCAAGTAGCGATAGGAAGGAAAATAGAGAATGCAGTTTCCGGGAATGTCTGCTAGCCAGCGCTGTAATTGCCGTGCCAGTTGCGGCAGAGTCGTGTCGCGCTGGCGGAAGCGGGTATCGATATCAGTTGCCAGCCACACCTGTAGTTGTTCGCTGTCAAAGGGTGAGTTGGCACGAGAGCACACGGCTCCGTTTTCCAGACCCAGTGACGCTTTGGACCAGGGCAGGGGTGAAAGTGTTGCCGAGAAGGCAATCACCGAGTGAGCGCGTTGTTGCCGCGCGGCCAACTGGCGCGAGGAGTCCAGGCAGTTCAGCGTAACGCGCAAGCTCTGGCGACCGGGCCCCCGGCTTAATTGAAAACGGTAGTCATCGCCCCACTGATCGGCCACTCGCAGGAACTGCAGAACTTCGAAATAGAAGGTCATTAATTCTGGGTGGCGGTGCAAAAATATTGGGTCCTGCGCCAGCTCTTCCGAGACGGTGCTGACGAAATTCCGCAGGGCCGCTATCAGATCCGGAGGCAAGCTTTCGCTGCTGTTAAACTCAGCCTCCTGCCAGGATGCATTTTGCAGTGCCAGCAATTGGCGGTTGAGACGCGATA
The DNA here is from genome assembly GCA_002862985.1 of Haliea sp. GTDB lineage: Bacteria > Pseudomonadota > Gammaproteobacteria > Pseudomonadales > Halieaceae > Marimicrobium. Next base: position 1,491 of record PKCY01000036.1, on the reverse strand, counting down.
GGGCTTTGGCCATGTTCCCGCTCACGTGAGTTTTTGCTCGCATCAGTGCTGCTTTTTCGAGGCCGGCACTGTACATATCCCGTGCCCTGCCAGGGAGGTTGTGGGCTTCATCGAGCAATACGGTCCAGCGCTTGTTGTCGGATTCCATACAAGCGCTCAACGTGGCCGTTAGACTGTAAACGTAGTGTAGATCGGCGACGATCACATCGACCCAGGGCAGCAGGTCTATGGTCAGCTCGTACGGGCAGACTTCAAACGTTTGGGCAAGTGACTCGATATCGCCGCGTCGCAATGTACCCTGTTCGATGGCGGCGAACATTGCTGCGGGGAGTTTCTCGTAGTAATCACGCGCGTAGGGGCAGTCATCCCCATGACACGCGCGTCCCGGAGATAGGCATATTTTATCTTTCGCTGTCAGGCTGAGGGCAGTGCCGCGATAGCCGGCTGCGGAGAGGTCTGCAAGTGTGTTTTCGGCAGCGCGGCGTCCCACCGTTTTTGAGGTGAGGAAAACTACCTTGTCATGTTTGTCGGTGGCCATGGCCTTCAGAGCTGGGAATAACACGGCCGAGGTCTTGCCGCTACCGGTGGGCGCTTCCAGTAATAAATGTCCACCTTGATCAATACACTTGTAGCTCAGCTCAGCGATGTCCCGCTGTCCTTCGCGAAATTCCCCATAGGGAAATGCAAGCTCGGCGAGACTGGCATCTCTCGCGCGTCGTGCATCTGCCAGTTTGCGCAACCACTCTGCAAATTGGGACAGGGTGGCATCAAGAAATTCCGCTAGCGCTTCTTTCGTATACGTCTCGGTACGATTGAATTCCTCCCCGCTGTCGATATTAAACCATGTCACCCTAACGTCTAAGTGCGGGGGCAATTCCTGCGCAGCAATGATGGCTGCATATAGACGTGCCTGCGCCAGATGTAACTGCGCCACAGGTTCGCTGATTGTATCTGGAGGGACACGACAGGTTTTTATTTCTTCGACCAGCCCCACTTCCGGATCGTAGCCATCGGCACGTCCGCGCAGCGCTAGTATTAGTCCCGGTTCGGTGTGCTGATATTCAACTGCGTACTCGCGCTGATAAGATGCCTGACGGCGAGTGTAGACGCGTTGGTGTCCGGCTACTCCTTGCACACCCGTGGGCGAGGGTTTGAAGCGCTGGTCAATATCACCGCGGCGGTGACAGAATTGAGTCAATTCTGTCACGGTAATGGCAAGCTCAGTTACGTCGTCCATTCTACCCAGGCCACTTGTGCGGGAATTTGTTGAGTCTGAAAGTAACGCAGCCAGCGTTTCTGATTGTCTTGCAGAGCGTCGCCTGGACCTTTGACTTCTATCATGCAGTAGTCCCCTGCCCTGCTTCCCAACGCGATAAGGTCCGGGAAGCCACGACGATTTTCCAGCGGGTCAAACAGAATTCGTTCCCAGACTGCCAGCAGGTGAGCAGCCGGAATGGTGCGCGCGGCGGCTTCGACCAGTTCGACATTAAT
>PKCY01000142.1 GCA_002862985.1 Haliea sp. | reverse complement strand
GGTATTGTTCCCGAAGCTCGTGGTGGAGCTCAGCGACAAATCGAGGAAGCAAGCGCTTACAAGGAGGAGGTAATCGCGAACGCGGAAGGTGAGGCAGAGCGATTCAGCTTGCTGCTGACCGCTTATCGCAGTGCTCCAAAGGTCACCCGCGAGCGTTTGTATCTGGATGCCGTTCAAGCAGTGTATACCCAGACCAGCAAGGTGATGATCGATGTAGAGGGTGGCAGCAATATGATGTACCTGCCACTGGATAAATTGACACAGCCAGGGATCCGCACAAATAGCGGCGGCGAGCTCAAGGTTGATAGTTCGAATATTCGTGAACTAACCAATGCTGTCACTGAACAATTACGCCGCGATGCAGCGGCTACTGGTACTCGCAGGGGAGGGCGCTAAACATGTCCGGACGTAATATATTCTTTATATTTATTGCCCTGGCGCTCGTGTTTGTAGCCAGCAACTCACTGTTTGTTATCAAGGAAACCGAGCGGGGTGTGCTGCTGCGCTTTGGCGAAGTAGTCAAAGCTGATCTTCAACCTGGCCTGCAATTTAAGATACCCATTGTGAATGAGGTGCGAAAATTCGACGGTCGATTGCTTACGGTGGATTCCACCCCTGAACGTTTTTTCACACAGGAGCAGAAGGCTCTTATCGTAGATTCCTACGCTAAGTTTCGCGTAGCAGAAACTGCTAAATTCTACACTGCGACCAACGGTGAAGTATCACGAGCTACGACACTTCTGGCCCAACGCATTAACAACAGCTTGCGTAACGAAGTTGCAGTTCGGACTATTCAGGAAGTTGTGTCTGGCGAAAGAGACGAGTTAATGGCGGCCATTATTGAAGACCTGAGCGTCGTCGCACAGGAGCAGCTTGGGGTCGAAGTGGTGGATGTGCGGGTCAAGCAGATTGACCTGCCACCGGATGTTTCTGAGTCGGTCTATCGGCGCATGAATGCCGAGCGTGAGAAAGAGGCCCGCGAGCACCGCTCTCAGGGACAGGAACTGGCGGAAGGTATCCGCGCTGCGGCCGATCGTGAGGTTACGGTGTTGAAAGCGAATGCCTACAGGGATTCGGAACTAATTCGAGGTGAAGGGGATGCGTCAGCAACGGCCATTTACGCCGATGCCTTTAACCAGGATTCGGAGTTCTACTCATTCACGCGCAGTCTCAGAGCCTATCAAGATGCCTTTCGGGGCAATGGCGATATGATGTTGCTGCAGCCCGACAGTGAGTTTTTCCGGTATCTGAAGGATTCCAGTGGCGGGAAGTAGAGCTTTATCAGGATTCAGCTGTTCACGTAGCGGATTTTGCTGAGGCAGGGGTAGGATCAAGCCGCAATAATCATAGGTGTTATCGCTTATACCTGTGATAGAATTTATCAACCGTGGGTTCCGGCGCTTGTAGACAAACGTCGGTCCCGCGGTTTTTTGTGTCTCTGGGAGGTAACGATCGCTCTGCTGAAGCCTCAGGGTCTATTGAGGCTTTCCCTCTGGTGATCCGCCGTTGTCAGGGACCATCACATTTCGGTCGAGTGTAGGTGGCCTCACATCTGCGCAACGATACAATAATGCAGGAGAGTCTGTGGATTTTTGGCAGGTGTTACCGGCCGCTATCGCTCTGGTATTTATTGTTGAAGGCTTTATGCCATTTATCAGTCCGAACCGCTGGCGTGCAATGCTGGCTGTGACAGAACAGATGGATGATCGGATGATTCGTAACATCGGGCTTGGCAGTATGTTGTTCGGTGTTGTCCTTCTGTATTGGGTGCACTAGGTTGGGGTGAATGACATGATCACGCTGGATCACTGGCAGTTGCCTGATGGGGTGGAGGAGGTTCTCCCCGCGCAGGCAGAGTCTGTCGAATACTTTCGTCGCGCGTTGCTGGACTTGTATCGCGGCTGGGGCTATCGCCTCGTCATACCACCGTTGATGGAATTCACAGAATCCCTGCTGGTGGGCTTGGGCGAGGACCTGGATCTTTTGACCTTTAAGCTAACCGACCAAATTAGCGGGCGAACACTTGGGATACGCGCCGATATCACGCCTCAAGTAGCTCGCATAGATGCGCATAGCTTGGCTGAGGAGGGGGTAACACGCCTTTGCTATGCCGGCTCGACTCTGCATACCCGTCCTAAATCGTTGCTCGCATCGCGCTCGCCAATACAGTTGGGTGCAGAACTCTACGGCGACGACAGTCTTGGAGCCGATGTTGAGATTGTGCGCTTGATGCTCGCGACTCTAGAGACTGCTGGCTTATCTCAGGTGACGTTAGATCTCGGTCATGTGGGAATCTACGAGGCCGTACTGGCCAGCGCCAACCTCAGCGGCGAACAGGAAAAAACTGTCTTTGACGCCCTACAACGCAAGTCTGTGCCGGATCTAGAGTTGGCATTGGTGGGAGTGGCCCCAGATATCGCCTCTTTGGTAATCACGTTGGTCGATTTACACGGTGGTGAGACAGTGCTGGACGATGCCCGAAAGCTATTTGCACAGACCTTGCCGACCGCACTGGCGGCGTTGGACGCGCTACAGGAAGTGGCCACTGATATTCGTCGTCAGCTTCCGAATCTTGATATTTATTTCGATCTTGCGGAGTTGCGTGGCTATCACTATCACACAGGGCTGGTATTTGCCGCCTATGTTCCCGGTTGTGGTCAGGCACTGGCCAATGGTGGTCGCTACAACGATGTGGGCGCCATCTTCGGCAGGGCCCGGCCGGCGACAGGCTTTGTTACTGACCTAAAGGCCTTAATTGCACTGTTACCCGAAGCCAGGGTTACGTCTAGAGCCATCAGTATGCCAGACGACGATGATCCGGCACTGGAGGCGCAAGTGCGTGAGTTGCGAGCAGCCGGAGAGATCGTCATCAACTGCTTGTCAGGTGCCTGGGATCCACGTTGCGATCGCCATTTGATAGAAGTGGACGGCCAATGGCAGGTACAGATACTCAACACAAATGATATTGCGTGAAGGGTTGCCTGCGCGTACCAATTCATACCGGATTAAATACAAGAGCCTAATTAATGAGTAAGAATGTTGTTGTGCTTGGCACCCAGTGGGGTGATGAAGGCAAGGGTAAGATCGTAGATTTATTGACGGATCGGGCCAGTGCTGTCGTGCGTTTTCAGGGCGGACACAACGCCGGGCACACGCTTGTCATAGAGGGCAAAAAAACGGTATTGCACCTCATTCCCTCAGGCATATTACGTCAGAACGTGACGTGTATGATTGGCAATGGAGTGGTGCTTTCGCCAGAAGCTTTACTGAGAGAAATCGCAGAGCTGGAGGCCAACGATATACCAGTGCGCGAACGACTGAGAATATCTCCCGCCTGCCCTTTAATCCTACCCTACCATGTTGCTCTGGATCAGGCTCGAGAGGCCAAGCGTGGCAATGAAAAAATAGGCACAACCGGCCGCGGTATTGGACCGGCGTACGAGGACAAAGTGGCCCGACGAGGGCTGCGGCTTGGTGATCTGCAGGATGGGCAGCGTTTTGCCCGTAAACTCAGAGACGTGATGGAGTACCACAATTTTTTTCTGGAAAAATATTACCAGGTGGAAGCCCTGGACGTGGACAAAGTGTTGGACGAAACCCTCCAGATGGGTGCCGAACTGTTGTCGATGATGGCCGACGTCACCTCGCTTCTGCACCAATATCGTAAATCAGGTGACAATATCATGTTCGAAGGGGCCCAGGGTTCGCTGCTGGATATTGACCACGGTACCTATCCCTTTGTGACCAGTTCTAATACCACAGCTGGGGGTACAGCAACGGGCTCAGGGTTTGGGCCACTCTACCTCGACTATGTGCTGGGCATCACTAAGGCCTATACAACCCGAGTGGGGTCTGGTCCATTCCCGACCGAATTGTTTGACGCGACTGGCGCGCACTTGGCAGAACGCGGTCACGAATTCGGCGCGACCACGGGACGAGCACGTCGTTGCGGCTGGTTTGATGCTGTCGCTTTGCGTACGGCCGTTAATATCAATTCCGTCAGTGGAATTTGTCTCACTAAGCTGGACGTTTTGGACGGCCTGGAAACTATTCGCCTCTGCATTGGCTATACTTGCAAAGACGGCAAGCCAGTACTCAATCCTATGGATTCAGATGACTACGAGGGATTGGTTCCAGTGTACGAAGATGTATCGGGTTGGAGTGAATCCACTCTCGGAGCGAAATCTGTAGAAGAACTTCCACAGGCTGCACGCGATTATCTTCACAAGATCGAAGAAGTTGTTGGGGCTCCTATCGACATCATTTCAACCGGCCCCGATCGAGTGGAGACTATCGTTTTACGACATCCATTCGAAGAATAATTGGCCGCAATATTGGTGTAAATTGACGATCCTAAAATATCTAGAGATTGTATCAACGAGAGCAATGCCCACTAGGGTGCCCTGCTATCTGCGGATCTTCGCCAAGCGTAATTTTCGTACCCAAGCCTCCAGGCGATGGATTTTTCGGTGATCGACCTGCACTGCCACTTACTGCACGGTTTGGATGATGGTCCGGATTCTTTGGAAGAGTCGTTACAGTTGTGCCGCATCGCGGCGGCGGATGGAATCACACATGCCATTGTGACGCCGCATATTCATCCGGGGCGTTGGGACAATACCCGCAAATCTATCGAGCTAGGGTACGACAACCTGCGGCGAAAACTGGATCAAAATAATATTCCACTCCAGTTGGGCTTTGCCGCAGAAGTTAGGGTGACTGACCAGTTGATGCAACAGGTCGCCGACAGCGACCTTCCTTATTATGGCGAGGTGGAAGGTTATAAGGTTCTACTGCTTGAATTTCCTCACAGCCACCTTGTCCCGGGTAGTGAGAAACTGTTCGAATGGCTGTTACATAGAGGGATTCGGCCGCTGGTCGCTCATCCGGAACGCAATAGACAGGTAATGAAGAATGCATCACAGTTGCAGCCGTTTATTGATGCTGGATGTTGGCTGCAAGTGACGGCGGGTTCCGTCACAGGCCTTTTTGGTGAGAAACCTATGGCCATCGCCCATCAACTGCTACAGGAGGGTCGGGTGAAGGTGTTGGCCAGCGATGGTCATAATGCTGCTGCCAGGCCACCTGTCCTCGGTGAGGCTTACGAATATATTGCACAGTCGTATGGTGAAGAGCGGGCTCGACAATTGATGTTGGATGCTCCCGCGATGATTGCGGCTGCGCAAATATAGTGGCCAATTGAATCAACAGTACTTCCCCGCGAGAGTGTAATTTACTACTATCGAGAGAGTGGGCAACCAGTTGTCTGGCGAGGCGCAAGGATAATAAAATAAAATGCATTTAAGAAAGCGGATTCTGGTAACAGGTGGTGCTGGCTTTTTGGGCTCCCATCTTTGTAAGCGATTGGTGGGAGAGGGACACGATGTTGTTTGCGTGGATAACTTTTTTACTGGCACCAAAGACAATATCATCGAGTTGTTAGAGGAATCCCACTTTGAATTGATGCGCCATGATGTCACCTTTCCACTCTACGTTGAGGTGGACGAAATCTACAACCTTGCCTGTCCTGCTTCGCCGATACACTACCAACACGACCCTGTTCAAACGACTAAAACAAGCGTGCACGGGGCGATCAATATGTTGGGACTGGCTAAGCGGACCGGTGCGAAAATCTTTCAGGCATCCACCAGCGAGGTTTATGGTGACCCGCAAGTCCATCCGCAGGTTGAGGGTTATTGGGGGCATGTGAATCCCATTGGCGAGCGTTCCTGCTATGACGAGGGGAAACGTTGCGCTGAAACACTTTTTTTTGATTACCACAGACAACATGCTTTGCAGATCAAAGTGGCTAGAATTTTCAACACGTACGGCCCGAATATGCACCCTAACGATGGTAGGGTAGTGTCAAACTTCATCATGCAGGCTTTGCAAGGTCATCCGATCACGCTCTTTGGTGATGGCTCCCAGACGCGTTCATTTTGCTACGTGGATGACCTCATCAACGGATTTAAAGCATTGATGGAGACCGGTGATGATCTGACCGGGCCTATCAATCTGGGTAATCCCAACGAATTTACCATCAAGGAACTGGCCGAAAAGGTTATTGAACTGACAAACTCGAAGTCTGAGTTGGTGAGTGCGCCGTTACCAAGCGATGACCCTCTGCAGCGCCAGCCCAATATTGAGCAGGCAAAGGCCAGGCTGGGTTGGGAGCCTGTGATTCAGTTAGAGGAAGGATTGCGCAAAACAATTCAGTATTTCGAGAGCTTGCTGTAAGGCAGTGGTGAGGGAAGATGTGTGCCTGCGCGGCCATAAAGGGGCTAGGAAAGCAGTACCGCCCTCGATTTGAAACGCTATACTAGAGCGCTTACATGTCGTAGCCTCGGAAACGCGAGCTGACGCGCCCATGTCCCAAATTTTCATTGCTGCACTACTCATAGCCCGTATAGTCGCGAGCATCGGGGCACGCATGGGTCTCGTGGATAGGCCTGATGCACGCAAACGGCATCAGGGAGATGTTCCTCTAACCGGGGGAATAGCCATTTTTCTCACCTTGCTCTTTGGCACACTGGTACTGGGTATAGAGCCCTACAACTATCCTATGTTGGTTATCGCATGCGGCGTCTTTATAGTCGGCGTATTTGATGATTTTCGCCACATCAGTGCCAGTGTTCGCCTTATGTTCCAATTTGGAAGCGGTGCCTTGCTTGCAACCGTTGGTGGTATTGCGATCACCAATGTGGGCGATCTTTTGGCGATGGGCGATATTCCACTGTTGTTGCTCACCGTGCCGCTTAGCGCACTGGCGACTGCGGGGCTGAGCAATGCCTACAATATGGTCGATGGAATCGATGGCCTGGCAGCTAGCACCATCACGCTGCCTCTGCTTGTGTTATACCTGTTAGCTTTGCAGGCTGACCATGCCATGGCAAACAGTGTTCTCCTGATGCTTGTGCCTTTGGGCGTTTTTCTTCTATTTAACCTTGGTCCCAATAACAGGCTGTTGCCTAAGGTTTTTCTCGGAGATGCCGGCAGTGTGACCATGGGTTTTTTGGTGACTGCGTCGTTGGTGTATTTCTCTCAGGGTGACAACGGGCTAATTCTTCCTGTTACCGCTCTTTGGCTAGTTGCCGTCCCGCTGATGGATATGCTTGCGACAATGCTTCTTCGCCTCAGGCTGGGCCATAAGATGATGGCAGCAGACCGGTCTCATTTACACCATACACTTATGGAATTGGGCATGAGTCGGAGGCAGACACTGATCATTTTGACGGGCTATGCAGCACTGTGTGCTATCACTGGATTGTTGCTGGAGGGAATACCAGAATATTTGAGTTTATTGTGCTACTGCTTGCTGTTCTGTGGCCACTGCCTGTTCGCTATCCGGGCAAACGTTCCGCAGACAAAATCGCATTGATGCCCCCAGGTGCGCAATCTGCAATAGGATTGCTGGAGTGCGTTTCTTCGTTAGTTATTATTCAGGGCTGGCGGGATTACCGCCACCGGTAGGAATTTCAGTTTCAGGTTGCGGGACACTCAGGGGCGCGCCCAGCGGGCCGAATTCTTCGTCAAGTGTCCCGGCGTTATCCGGGTCCAGCAGTATTGCCACAAAAATCACGTCGGACGTTACATCAGGATTGACACTCGCAATCATCCTTATGGCGGCAGCCACGGTTGATTTGTCTATACACAGTTGCCCCGCATTGTTGACTAACACCGCCGTCAACATCATTAGCTCGCCCTGGCTAAGGGCGGCCAGCTGGTTCTCAATTGCAGTGGCAGATTCGGCATCATATGCAGGGCGAGCGGCAGTGCGCAGCGGGCGGCCACTTTCGCTGCATCCCTCGTCAGTGGGTTTTGCTGTGCTAGGATCAGGTGCCGAGGCGACTATGGCGCGAACAGCCGCATCGACCTTATTAACGGCGGCCGACGTTGTCAGCAGTATCTCTCCAGTAGTTGGGTCTTTTTGTGTGGCGTACCCAGCGGGAACGATAACCGTATCTTCTTCACCCTCGACATCATGGGTCATGGTGGTTTCGCCGATCATTGCCTTGACGTTGACAGTGCCGCCGTCAACGTTAATTTCGGTGAAACCGCCTCTCACGCCAATGGCGGAGTTACCGGCGCTAAAGCTGAGTTTACTCGGGTCTTCTTTAACGATCAGGCCGCTGATATAGCGCAGTGTGCCTTGTACTACTTTGATCTCACTGTTGTTTTGCTGCGGTTCGGATGGGCTGTAGCTGTAGTCACTGAGCTGAATTTCCGAATCACTGTCGAGGTCAAGCACGCTGTTGTCCGAGAGCACGATTTTAACCGACGCGCCCCCGGCAGTGACGATGGCATCTTCTCGATTTACCGGGGTATCGGCGGTCGCAGGCTGCCCATTAACCTGCACATCCCCTTCAAAACTGAGGATGCTGCCCTCTGCGGCCCACGCGTTTGATGCGCTAGCGAACAGCAGGTATAGCAGGCAGTAAGATTTAGCGAGACGATGCACTATTCGCACCCGTCTGGTGTGCAGACTGATATATTGATGAAACGGCCGCGCGCGTCGATAGTGGAACTATCGGCGGTAAAGCTGATTTTTTGCGGGTCGTCTTTTGCGATTCGCCCACTGACGTAGCGGAGGGTGCCCGCAAGGATGTCGACTTTACTGGTATTGGCCTGCGGATCTGAGGGGTCAAAAATGTAGTCACTGATCAGGATTTCCGAATCCTCGTCGAGGTCTAGCACGCTGTTGTCAGATAGGATGATTTTGATTGTCGCACCGGACGCGGTGGAAACGGTACCGTCGCGATGCAATAGTGTCTCAGCTGTCGCCGGCTCACCATTCACGCGTGCGTCGCCTTCAAAACCAAGAATGCGGCCCGCTGTTGACCAGGCGTCTAGGCTGATAATGATGAGCAACGGCAGAAGACACCGTGCAAAAACGACAGATTGCATGACTCACACTCTTGGTTGAGACGTCAGATTACGGACAGCACACCAATATAAACTTACTGCCCAGCCAACGCAATTGCTTAGTCAGTCCGCTTTCTGTGCCCGATTTTCTGATCTGGCAACCCACGCAAACGCGAGCAGAACTACAAACCATAGGCTGTTGACGGGAACGTGCAAATTGAAATCAGAGAAACTGTGAATCAGGAGGCTGATGATGCCCATGGCACTGGCAAAACCGAGACCCTGATGCAGGTGGGACCGTCGCCGACGCTGGGCTATTAAAGCCTGCCACAGGCTGGTCAGAACCGCGGTTGCGAGTAGCGAAAAACCGATGAAGCCGAATCCGCTACCAATTTCTAGGTAATCATTGTGAGCATGCCGGTAATAGAGAGAGTCCGGGCTCATATAGCCACCGTAAACATAAGACTGAAAAAAGGAGTCGGCCCCGGTGCCAAACCAAAAGTGGTCCCGCCACATAACGATACTGTCAATCGCCACCTCATCGCGCTTTTCTATCGAGAGAGAGGTATTTTGCAGACGCTGGACGACCTCATCCACCCCAAACCAGTTGCCTACAATCGCGATGTCAATCAGCAACAGGCTGATAAAGAATATCACCGCGCTGCGGGTTACCCGTTGTTGCAGCAGCATGGAAGCCACCCCGCACAGGAGCAGACTCGAGAAAAATGCAGTATTGCCCATCCGGGATCGAGTGAGTACCAGGGCGATCACCATAATTACGAGGTACAGACGAAGTCTGAATTTGGGGCTTAGGACGGTCTTGACACTTCTGCGTATGAATTCGCGCCAACTGCTGGCGGGATGTCGATACAACTGCGCCACCAACATCCCGATGCCGATAGCGAGATTCATTTCCAGAAAACCGGCAAGGTGATTGCGATTGACAAACGTTCCGCTGGCGGAGGATCGACCAAAGTTTTTGTCCAGGAACGCAATCTCTTCGACATCTCCCATCACCATGGCGCTGGCAAAGAATGCCTGGAACACTCCGCAGGCAATCATAACGCCGCAGATTGCCAGTATTCGTTTACGCGAGTCGACTAATAGAAGCACCAAAATGAACGCCGCTACTAGCGCCATGCCCAACAGCAAAGCAAGGCGGGTAGATGCCGGCGCAGCACTGAGATCAAAAACCAGTTGCAGTCCTACCCAGATTTGCACTGCGACCAGTGATGCCAGCGCTGGCCATGCCTTGCGCAGTGCCGGGGTAACGCGCAGATGGTGCAGCGCTAACAAAGCGCCACCCCAGACCAGGCCCGCCAACAACAGCGCCGCCAAGAGGGCCGTAGACCAGTCGCGATTGCTGCCCAGCGGCAGTGGCGCCCAGATGAGTACAACGAGGAAATAGTAAAATAAGGCGGAATTTGCCCAGTGATACGGCTTAACAGTAGACTGGGGCATCGCCCGTCGGTGACCTCACATTGACAACAATCATGACACAAGCCGTGACGACGCGCTCATCACTCGTGGACAGAGATATTCCCAGGGGCCAGTCACTGTCTCGAATTATATCCCGTTGACTCTAATCTATCATCTTTGCGAGATTAGGCTAGAATATCCCGCGTCAGGGCTAGGGAAGCCAGAACTGCTAGGCCGCTACTGGGGCTTGGTGCCATTGCCGCTCGGCGGCTATGGCTGTCTAGGGATGTCGGATACCTGTGCTAAATGCGCCTGCAGAGTGGCCATAGAGAAACATGAAGTGACAATGATAAGATTCAAGCGCGACCGGAGTGTCCCGGGCTTGGCTAGGGCACTCTCCGTAAGTTCAGCGCTTCTGTGTTTACTTTGTCACCCCACTCAAGTGGTGGCGGCGACCAATCCACTGGGCCCCGCGGCGGCAGAGTTAGGGCCGGTAGCGATTACGCCCACCGTTGGTGTGAAGATTGAGCATCGCGACAATATCTATCTTCAGGAGCGTGACGCGACTGACAGTTGGATGTACATCGTGCGTCCAGCGGTCAATGCGCTGCTTCAGGACCGTGAAAACATTTATCAACTGGACTACCAGGCCGAAGCCGGTTGGTATCAAGTCAACAGTAACGATGACAAAAACGATTACTTTGACCAGACCTTTTCCGGCGATGCCCATCTGGAAATAACAGACCGGTGGATCGCAGAGGGTTATTTGAGTTGGGCGTCTCTCCACGAAGAGCGCGGTACCGGTCTATCGGAAGGGCTTTTGGGCCAAGCCATTCCTAAACCAGTGAGGTACGATCAGGCCGATATAGGAGGTTCCCTGCAGTTTGGCTCAATAGATGGAGTGGGGCAACTGCTCCTCAGCGCCGGCTATATGGATTTGGAGTACCGTAACTTCAGGGACCTCACCCGCACTCGTGACCGCGATGAAACCTCAGTCGGCGGCACTTTTTTCTATCCGGTCGCACCCAAGACAGACTTTTTGATTGAGTATACCTACAAGGATATTCACTACCCTAATGCCTTCGAAGACGCTCCGTCGCTGGACAGCGTTGAAAATTTTCTACTGGCAGGAGCTACCTGGGAGGTCACGCCGAGCCTATCCAGCACGGCCAAGGCCGGGTACATGGATAAGGAGTTCAAAAATTCCCAACGCAAAGATTGGGATGGCCTCGGATGGAGTCTGGAGCTATGGATGCAACCTCGGGAACATGACACCATATTGGTGCAAAGCAGTCGTAAGCCCGAGGAAACCACGCTGGATGGGAACTTCGTCAAGCGAGAAGTATTCGCAGCAACCTGGACGCATGACTGGACTGATCGCATCTATACCGAGCTAGCGGGTCTTTATGGTCACGATACCTACGAGCAGGCCATCAATGATAGGAAAGATGATATTTACAGCGCAACGGTCCGGGCGGGTTACGAGTTTCGACGCTGGGCTAATTTCTACGCAAGCTATAGTTACGATGACAAGAATTCAAATATTGAAGATCTTAGTTATACCGATAACGTGTTTGTTATTGGCGTTGATTTGAGTCTGTAAAGCAAGCTCAAGGGCGTCAGGAACATTATTGTTGCCGACCACTAGCATCTTATTGGGCTGGCTGATCGGCGGTCTTGGGTTAGTCGGCGAAGGGGTCGTCGGGGAGTCCGTTGGGGATAGCAGAATGACGGTACCCCTTGCCTTCTCCCCGGCCCCAGCCGCGAGGCAGCCATCCACTTTTGGCTCGCTTGACCTTCTCATCAGTAGTGCGGTCATCGGTTGCCACTGATCTGAAGCGGGTTTTTTGGGTGGAAGCAGTCACCCCTGGGCTTGCCGCAGAGGTGGAAACAGCTGAAGGTGTGCCAAGCTCGCCGGAGGCTAAAAATTCGGCATACTCTCTTCTGGTCAGGACTCGCCAAACAAATTCTCTAACCGGCCCATTCATGATGAAGTTATAAACCTGCGGTACACCATCGATCACTGCGGGCAAGACTTCGCTTTCTTCCAGGTCGACCAGCACCATCCTTTTCATCCTTGTTCTCTTGCCAACCCATGTAAGACTAAGCTCTCGGTACGGGTCATCGCTGCGCACTTCAAAGTACCACTCGTCCCTAGCTCTGCGGACTTTGGGATGAAAATCTGTGTTAAAGGATTCCCTGTCAGTCTCCCACTGCGGACGGTAAAAAATAACGCTGAGATAAGTGCCGGCCCAGCTCTGATCCAGTTCCGGTAGATCGTAGCGGTCGAATCCGTCTGAGGCATCGTGTAACTGACCGAGCCGGTTGTAGGTATCTTCGAGTTTGCCATCACTGGAGCTGAGAAGCAGCCGCACCGACCATTCACCTCTCTCCAGATCTCTGGCGGACAATGGATTGACGCCAAGCGTCACTATCGCAACCATTACTGTAAGTGCGCTATTCAAGTTCATGACGACTTTCCGCTGTTTCTCGCGATCAATTTAGGGTGCCCCGGGGTCTGGAACCCGCACATCCGAAAACGGTATAAAGTTAGGGTTAGGTCGCAGCATCTCAAGCCAGGCAGCCTGCTTGGGGACGAATGTTGCAGCGTTGGTGGTGATGTCCTGAGTAAAGTAGGTATTGCCGTTCCAATAGTGGACATTCTGGCTAATGATCGAAAAATTAACTGCCTGTTGAGCGCTCGCTGCAAAAGGGAAAAAGCCGAAGATAGAGGTCGGGAACACTAGATTTGGCCCGGTAACCGCAGCCTTATAGGGATTGGCGAACAGGTAATACCGGCTGCTTCCGTCAGTCGACAGAGTCGCCGGAAACTGGAACTGGGGCCCGGGTGTGTCACTCGCCCCGACCGCGCTCAAATTCAGGGTCGCCGACACGGTGGTAAAGATCCAAAATGCGTCGCCGGTGTTGACCGTATCCGTCAGCGTAAGCTTTATATAGCAATCAGCAGGCCCTGATGCCACGCTGCACTGCGCCGGTGCGTCATATATGCGCTTCCACACTATCCAGGTGACTGCATAATCAGGTGCGTTAAGACTGGGGCCGAAAATGTCTCCGATAGTATTACTGGGGCCGGGTTGGCAGGGGACTCCCACCATACTCCATTGGTTTGCCGTGAGCGTGATGTTCGGACCGCACTGAGCAACAGCCTGCGGCGCTATGGCTAAACTGAAAATCAAAGTCAGGAGGACTGCCAACTGCGAGCCTAGGAATGGGGCGGGTTTGAATGTATGGTCAGGGATCAGCATCAATATACTATTCTGTCGGGGCCGGGGCTGCCGGGGCTGATGAGCCGGTCGACCCTGGCGGTGGGGGAGGGCTGCCAAACTGTGCTGACGCCGGCAGGGAGCCCAGCATTATGAGCGTGGGGGCGATGTAAAGCGCTTTGCCCGATTTTTTTACGAGGTTGCGCCGGCTCAGAGTGGATCTTGCCCTATCTTCTGTCGAATCGCGTTCAACATCCATGGTAATACCTTTTCTGTCCTGTGGCTGCCGGGCCTTTGCCGGTGGCGGCTGTAAAATAGGGTAACAGCACTGGCAACAGCGGACATACTATTAGAAACTGCAGGGTCTATAGGCGAGCAGTCAAGCAACGATTGGAGCCGTTTGCTGGCGGTCCCAATTCGGCATTATAACCCAGAAGTGACGAAATTTATTGATGAAGGATGACCAACAGAAAGATATAACCCCGGGAGGCACAAGCGACACAATAAATGGGGGCCAGGTTATATCTTATCGTTTATTCAATACCTGCCTCAGTAGCACTATACCGCTGCCAGAGGTACCGTATTGGCCGTATGGTAATCCGAGTATTCGTGTGCGGCAGGCAGCGTCCAGGTCGTTTGACCTTGCTGGATTTGTAAGTCGCCATGATTGGTGCGCTGACGATGGTCGGCTTATCTGCAGGAGCGCACGCCGGGGAGACCAGTACTTACTATCGCTTCCTGGGCAGGCGAGGTTCCTGATTAGCGTTGGGGGTGAGATTTGCTGTTTCCCGGAGCGAGGAATGAATCCTGGGTTGTTACGTCACTTACTGCTCAATCAAGTCATTCCTCGCTACCTTGCACATACAGGGTCGCTATTACTGCATGCCAGCGCGGTCAGTTTCCCTAATGGCAGTACTGTGGCTTTTGTGGGGAAATCAGGCATGGGTAAGTCAACCCTGGCTTCTTATTGTTATTCACAGGGTGCGCAAATTATCGACGATGATTGCATACTTTTTCGCGTTGAAAACAGCCAGCTCAAAATTACCGGGGGCGTACCCACCATCCGTTTATATTCTGATTCACTGGATGCGCTTGGATACAATCCCCAGGATTTCACGCACTACGCGGACTCAACAGAGAAACTGCAGATGTGTCTGCCGGTGGGAGATACCTCTGGACCGGATCCCAGAGTGCTCGATAGCGTGTTTCTGCTCGCATCGCCTTCGGAGCTGGCGTCGCGGGGCGAGACGGTGCACATCGAGCTCGCTTCTGGAACAGCGGCTATGATGTCGATTATGGGAAGTGCATTCAGCCTGGACCCTTCAGACCCGGACTCTATGGCGCGCATTTTCTCGCAGGCAGCGCAACTACTCAACGAAGGGCAAGGGCTCAAAGTGAATCATCTTTACTACCCGCGAGACCACGCCGAACTCCCTTTCGTACTGCGAGCATTGCTGAATAATTCGGGTGGTTAAATACTTCAGGGCAATAGCTGGGTATTCAGATCGGGATGAATTTGAGTAGGTAAACAGTGGAGCGTGACTTCTGCTATTCTACGCGACAGAGATCTCCGATGGATAAGCGACGCAAACGGATAATTCCTTGATTTTCATAGACCGCTCTCGCCAGCTGCTGCAGTTAATATTTCTCTTAGTGTTAGCCTTGCCTGCCTTCGCTAGTGAACCTGCAGATATTGCCTCCTATACTCTCAATACAGGTGACCGCGTGCAGGTAACGGTGTTTGAAGAGCCGGACCTGAGCCTTAGTGCGTGGCTGGATGATACCGGTGCAATCTCATATCCGTTACTGGGAGAGCTGAAAGTACGGGGCCTGACGCCGCGGCAATTGGAAGCCAGAATTACAGACAAGCTGCGTGGTCGTTTCCTCATCAATCCTCGCGTGAATGTCGCGATTATGGAATATCGACCCTTTTTTGTCCGAGGCGAGGTATCAAATCCGGGAGGGTTCCCCTTCAAACCGGGGCTGACCGTGGAAAAAGCGGTGTCCATGGCTGGGGGTTTTACTTCCAGGGCATCCAAGAGCAAGTTTTACATTATGTCTGATGACGATGCCCGCAGTAGTGAAGAGGATCGAAAAAGCGCAACACTGAGTTCACGCGTTCGCCCTGGTGATGTCATTCAGATAGAGCAGAGTTTCTTCTAGATCTTGGTGCCACAAGAGATGTCAGGCCATAACATGCAAGCACAAAGCCCTCTCCCCGGACTTTATCCGCCCGACGACACGGTGATAGACCTTGGACATCTGTGGCGTGTTATTCGGCAAAGCTGGCGGGGCATCCTGGGTCTGTGTGCTGTGGTGAGCATGCTCACGGTCTTGTGGGTAATGAGGATCGATCCTGTTTATCGTGCCAGCACCACGATTATGATTGAATCTCAGGAGGCGAAAACTGTTTCCATTGAAGAGGTGTATGGCTTGCCTTCGAGAATCAGGGAATATTTTCTCACGCAGTTTCAAATTATCCGCAATCGCGATATAGCTGAACTGGTTGCCGACGAGCTCGACTTGTGGAACCACCCCCAGTTTTCTTCTCGAAAACCTGATGCAGATGACGATGGAATGCGCTCGACTATTAACGGTTCGTTGGCTGAACTTTTCACTACGACATCCGGCAAGTTGATGCCTCCCGTCAATATCGAAGAAGAAGAGAAAGCGGCGATAATAAACAAGTTTATGAGCCGACTTTCGGTCGAGCCGGTGGAGTTTACGCAGCTGGTTGTAGTGAGTTTTGAGTCCACAGACCGTAAGTTGGCTGCTCAGGTAGTGAATACGCTCGCCCGGGTTTACATTCAAAGTCAGTTGGACGCTAAACTGCAATCCACTCGCGAGGCCGGCGACTGGTTGACCAGTCGGCTGGTGGACCTGAAGACCAACCTGGAACAATCACAACAGGCGCTGCAGAATTTTCGGGACAAGGAAGAAATACTCGATGTCGCTGGCGTGCAGACACTGGGTGCACAGGAGTTGAATGAGCTCACGACTAGATTAGGCGAGACGCGTCGGACACGGGTGGGAGCAGAAAGCATTTACCGGGAACTGGGTGGCTCGGCCAATTACTCAATATCACAGATGATGAGTATGCCAGCGGTATTGCAACACCCCCTGGTGCAAAATCTGGCGCAAGCTCATACTGATGCGCAACAGGAGGTTACAAACCTAGCCGGGCGCTACGGGCCGGAACACCCCAAGATGATTGCTGCCAAATCGCGTCAGGAAAGCGTGCAAGCTGAGTTAAAACAACAGGTGCTGCAGGTGGCGTCTGGTATTGAGAAGGAGTACCGGGTGGCGCTTCTCAATGAACAGAATCTGGCGCAACAACTGGCGGTCGTAAAGCAGGATGTCGCCAGTCTGAATCGCAAGGAATTTCGGCTGCGAGAGCTGGAGCAGCAGGTTGACACTGATCGTCGTTTATATGAAATGTTCTTTAACCGGGCCAGGGAGACATCCGAAACGATTGGGTTTCAGTCAGCCCATGCCAGGGTGGTCGAAAGGGCTTCGCCACCCATCGCGCCGATTAAACCAGATAAAAAGCGCATAGTGATGATTGCTTTCCTGCTCAGCGCTCTGTTGGGTATGGGGCTGGCCATTTTAAAAGATCTTTTGGACAGTACCTTGAAATCACCTGATGATGTGATGGAGTACCTCGACGCACCCATGCTGGGTGTGCTGCCCAATATTGGACTAAGAAAAGACTGGACCGGTCCTTGCCTTGGTTATATCGAGGACAATAAATCCGGCTTTGCAGAGGCAATACGCAATATACGCACAGGCCTGGTGCTGTCAGGTTTGGAAAAACCACACAAGATTACTGTGGTTACCTCCACCAATCCGAGCGAGGGTAAAAGCTCCGTGGCGATCAACCTGGCCGCGGCCTTGGCGAAAATGGAGACCGTACTGCTGATTGACGCCGATTTAAGACGGCCTTCGGTGGCGACGGCATTTTCTCTACAAAGTGGCACGCCGGGTTTGAGTAATTTGCTTGCAGAAACCCATAAGATTGAAGACTGCGTGCAAAATGTGGAGGTGGGTTTTGATGTGTTGCCTGCGGGTTTGCTGCCGCCAAACCCGCAGGAAATGCTCTCAACTCTGCAGTTTAGGAAATTGTTGAAATTACTGGGAGAGAAGTACGATCGAGTAATCATCGACTCGGCCCCCGTAAACGCCGTTAGCGATTCGCTCATACTGGCAACACTGGCAGACTCACTGGTTTATGTCGTATTAGCTGATGTCACGCCTCGAAAGCTGGTTCAGAAAAGTATCAATCTGATTAAACACAGTAATCTTCCATTCACGGGCGTGGTGTTGAATAGAATGGATAGTAGAAAGCAGGACGCTTATGGCAAGCCCGGCTATTACGGTAACGACTATGGTTATGGGCAGAGTTGACTGTACTGGGGTGATGCCTCAACCGGCTTGTCGGGACAGGTTATTGGATTTTAAGCACGGTTTTTCCAAGTGACATTTCTGCAATCTCAGGCGTTAAAGTGAAACCGAAGAAGTTGACGCAACTGCGCGAATTAAAATATTTTCGCGCCGGTGTGGGGGGCTTTTTTTTGCGCGGTGCTTCTCTTGGCCTGATGATACTGGGCTCGATATTACTGGCTCGAGTCCTGGGCCCCGCTCAGTTGGGTCTTTATTCTTTCGCACTTGCCCTAGTGGCGATCGCTGGACTCCCGGTGCAGATGGGAATTCCTACTCTGGTGTTGCGCGAAACGGCGCGGTTCGAATCGAGCCGCAGCTGGGCGCGGGTGCGCGGGGTCTGGACCTGGGCTAGCCGCCGCATAATCTTCGCCTCCGCAGTTGTGATTCCGGTAATCGGTTTGTGTGCATGGGTGCAGGAAGAAGCTCTGCCACCCGGCGGATTACCATCGGTCTTCGTTAGTCTGGCATTGATCCCACTCATCGCGCTTGCACTGGTGAGGGGGGCCGCGTTAGGAGGGCTACACCGCCCAGTTCTCGGACAGCTGCCTGAGAGTCTGGTTCGTCCCGGCTGTTTTGTTTTTGTATTGGCGGTGGCTGCGATTGTGGGTACACCGCTTTCGGCAGCGTGGGCCATGGGCCTGCAAGTTGCAGCAACAGCGCTGGCTTTTGCTTTTGGAGCTACCATTCTGTTGCGTGCAGTACCTGCTGAAATTAAAAATGCACCTGAAGATGCTAGCTGCAAGCATGAGTGGAATCGGGCGGTCTGGCCACTGGCGATGATAGCGGGTATGCAAATCGTACTTCAAAATCTCGATATTCTGATGTTGGGTATCTGGCGTACTGCCGAGGAGGTGGGCCTCTACAAAATTGCAGCATCGGCCGCCAGTCTTACGTTGGTCGGCCTTACCGTTGTCAATTTGGTGATCGTACCTAGCTTCGCGCGACTGCATTCCCGCGGAGACATCGCCAGCCTTGGGCGGATGGCCGCAACCGGTGCAGCCTGGGCTCTGGGGACTGCGTTACCAGTGGCAGCATTGCTGGTGCTCGCGGGCCCTTTAATTCTAAGCCTGCTGTACGGAGAGCCCTTTCGTTTAGCGTATGAGCCTATGGTTATTCTCATCGTCGGACAAGTCGTTAACGCCTTCTATGGTTCCTGTGTCAGTCTGCTCAATATGTCCGGGCATGAGCGCACCACATTGCGTGGTTTGACAATTGCGACGGTGATCAATGTGGGGTTGAATGCCGTCCTTATACCGTCCTATGGTGTGTCGGGGGCTGCCATTGCGACGCTGGTTTCCACTCTGGTGTGGAATGTACTTTTAGGGCGATCCGTACGGCGTCTCTTAGGAGTAGCTTGCACGCCTCTGGGTCTGATCATTGGTGGTGGAAAATGAAAAGATCGAATGTATTTATTGGTGGTACTTCGGTTCAATACCTGTACTCAGACGAGACGGCCTCCACTATGACAACTTTGCGATCAGGACTGGAGACGCCCTGATGCTACTCGTTTGTCCCGCATGCGGAGGTGAGAAGTCTGGGGAACTGCATAGCACTGAAAAGCGCGGTGTGCTCCTTCGTTATCAAAAGTGCGCACATTGTAAGAGTGTATTTCGCAAAGACTTCGGCCTCGAGGACGAAAAACTTTTGTACGGTTACCAAGCCGGCTGGTCGCAGCTTACAAAAGATGAAGCTTATCCTGAGGTCAATGCGCAGCGATACCGTTTATTGTTAAAGCGTCTGGATGCACAAGCGAATGGCAGGTGTTTGCTAGATGTTGGATGTGGAAAGGGTCACTTCGTCTATCGGGCGCAGGAAGCCGGATGGGACGCTTGGGGGATAGAAATAACGCCATCTGCCGTGCAGACGGCACAGCGTTTGGGAGCTCCGGTCTCAAATCAGGACTTTCACAATATCGGAAATCGAGTATTTGACGTCATTAGCATGTTTGAGCTGGTTGAACATCTAGTCGATCCGGTGTCGTATATCTCTAAAGCCGCAACGCTTTTGCAGCCCGGTGGCTTACTTTATATAACGACACCTAATGTGCAGAGCCTTGACGCGAAGATTGCACAAAGTAGCTGGCGAGCCTTTGATCCCGAGCACCTGGTGCTATTTTCTCCTGAGCAGTTGGCCCGTGTGGTTGAGAGTTGTGGTTTTGAGATTGAGCAGGTCACGACCCGGAATCTATCACCCTCTCTGCTGAAACGCGCCCTGCGAGAACGACTTGGACCGAAGTCGCGTGGGAGATCACATGCAGTGAAAGTGGACAGCTCACGCAAGTCTGATCAGCGTCTGCGCCATAGACTGCGTGGCAGTTCTTCGGCAAGCTTTATGCTCGACGTCGCCAATGCGGTAGTGGGAAAAACCGGGCTGGGGAGTACGATAGTGTTGTTGGCAAGAAAGGGCGACGCCCGGAAGCCGGGTTAAGCATTCGGTAACGACAGGCGGACTTAAGCCTTGGATTGCCCGTCTGTTTCACTCTGCGCAATGTCGGCATCAAATCAAATGATCTTTCTGCTGGGATGAAGGTATCATCAATCCCCGACATTGCTGCGTAGCGGGATATGTGTGAATAGCAGACCGTCAACAAATTGGTCACAGTTTCGATTGCTTTGCAGGGCGTTAGGCCCTGTTGGCGATGCAGTGCTCCTGCAAGAGTTGACTACTAGTGGTTTACGGCATTTGGTGGAGACCGCCAGTTACCACGATGTATTGCCGGCGCTTGCGTTGCGCGTTGCGGAGCTAATCGGAGACGATCTATCGCTTGAGAATTCAGTCGAAGAAGAAATGACACGGGCTTTGCGCCAAAACACAATGCGCAACATGAAAATCAGCGCGCAGGCTCTAAAACTCGCCAAAGTTCTGAATAAAGCTGGGATTGATCCCGTTTTTCTGAAGGGGACTGCCCAGCTCCTGGTCACGAACCGCAACAATCTTGGCTTTCGAAAGCAGGTGGATATCGATTTTCTGGTAGCCCCCGGACAACTGGAACTGGCCGCTGAGCGACTTATTGACGACGGCTATAGCTTCTATGATTTTACTGGCAATGAAAAAGTGCCAGTTCAGCTTCGGGACGTTCAGACGGCAGTGGAAAAAAGCCGGAGTCATCATCATCTGCCCGAACTGATGAAAGACGGCTGCCCCGCGATCGTTGAGTTGCATCGTTATTTTCTCCCTGCGTGTTGGCAGCAAAAAAAATTGCTGGAGCCCTTCCTGGCCAGCGCATTGACACATGAGATAAATGGGGCGCGTTTTCGTATTCCATCTCCTGAGTTTCAGATCATTCATTTAGTCCTAGGGAAGTTTGTTCACGATGGGTATATGGCGCGGCAGAGTTTTCCCGTACGCGAGGCTTGCGATTACTTGCACATACAGGAAGCGGCGGACCGGCGCCTGGATTTTGGCCTGATTACGCAGTATTGTGGCAATGCCGAAGCGCTTTTCGCACAGTTAGTGACAGAATTAATGGGGCAATATTCGTCAGAGGCGCTCTCCGCCAGGGGTGGCTTGTCGGTAGCGCAGCGCATGCGACTTATGGAAATGCGTATGAATTCAGTTGCGGTGAGCAATACCCTCGATATTTATGCCCGGATCCAACACCTCACCCACTCACTGATGCATAGTCCGATGAAACTACGCGGCTATTTGGCACGGTTGGACATAATCTGAAGTTCCGGGGCTTTTCACTAAATTCTTTGACGCTCGGGTAGTTTCCGGAATCGCGTTAATGGGACTCCGAAAAATTAATCGCAGAGTTCACCGCCTCTGTGGTCGTTTCTACTACCAGCTGCTCGCCAAATCGTTCGGCAACCCGCGTCCGGCCATTTTGACCCATTTCCCGCCTATCCTCAGTACTCATATTCATCATTCGTCGCATTGCCTGGTGTAGCGAGTCGCTGCTTCTTGGCTCGCAAAGTAAGCCGTTAAAGCCATCCTCAATTATATGCCTGCAACCGGGAACATTTGTTGCCACAACTGGCCGACCCATAGCACCTGCCTCTAGCAAGCTGCGGGGCATCCCTTCGCGATAAGAGGGTAGTACGACGCAATCTACGTTGGCATATATTGTTTCGATGTGATCTGTGGGTCCCAGCCATTCGATCCAGGACTGTGCAGCCCATTCATTGAGTTGATCATTTGAGACAGCAGATGAATTGCCCGCATCGGAAAACCCACTTAACCACAGTACGCACCGAGGTTCTGTGCGGTTAAGCAAACTTACCGCAGAAATCAGTTCACCAAGACCTTTGTCGGCCAACATTCGCCCTGCATAGAGAAAGCGAAAAGGGCCGCCGTGATCTTTATTCAGCTCTGGCTGAAAGCGGTTCAGGTCAACGCCGGAGCCCGGCAGTAGTTTCAACAGCCTCGGTGGGACTAGTTTGGCGGTTACCAGTTGCGCTAAATCATCTTCATTTTGGCAGAAAATGCAATACGCAAAGGGCTGGCTGGTTCTGTAAAGGAACCGCACCACAAAGGACACAAATCCACGGTGGATAAAGGCTGTACCCAGCCCTGAGATATTGTTGATGACTGGTATACCCAGACTTCTGGCTGCCCAGGTGCCGTAGACATTATTTTTGATGGTAAAGTGCAAGGCTGCGGCTGGCTTCAGTTTTTTGTAGTGGCGAAAAAACTGCCACACCAGTCCTGCGTCCTGAAAGGGGTTGCTACCCTTGTTATTCATGGTCAGGGGCAACCATTCGCAGCCCACTTCGCTGACAAGCTTGTGGCGATATTCGTCATCCGGTGTCAGGCAGACTACCCGGAAGCCCTCATCCCGGAGCTTGCGAATTGTCGAAGCACGGAAATTGAACAGGTACCATGAAGTATTTGCAGATATTGTGATGATCTTCATGAGCGACTCGTCATACTAATATCAACTAGCTTGCGAATTGTCAGGCACTTTAGAGACTTCTGTAACTGCCGAGAGTAAATCCTAGCTCTGAAATCAAAGCAGGTAGGCAATCTGAACATAAAAAGCGCCATTCATTTTCGCTCACACGGCCTATTTGCGTTAGACCTTCCAGTTCGCCGGCCTCCCGGGCGGGGTGCACCATCAGCTCGAAGATACCCGCTGGCGATGATTCCAGAATTGCTCGGTAGTGATCAGTGGCTAGATATTCCGGTATTGTACCCAGATCAAATACGCTACCGAAACCGTCATTCCACCGCACGAGCCCATCCCAGACCCGCTGATTCCGGGATAGCATCCTCCGCAGAAACTGTTGACGAACCTTTCGTGCAATTGGCGCTGTATTCGAACCAAATTTCAGGACCCAGGGCATTCTCATCGGCAGCTGCTCCCGGTTACAAAGACTAGCAATGGCATCAAAACACCAGGGAAAGGCGTGTACATGTTGGTGGCTGTCGATATGGGTGGGGCGTAACCCCAAACCTTTGATACGCTCGAATTGCGCTAGTAGCTCCCGCTCAATTTCCATCCGGTTTATCCGCCGGAGGAGAATTCGTCGTGCAATTTCACCCCTTGAGTAAAAGTCCCCCGAAGCGTCGACCAGAGTTCGAACACTGTTGATATCTGATACAGGTTGTCCCAGGGTTAAGTTGAAATGCAGTCCAACTCCCAGGTTCGGATGGCGCTTTGCTTTGTTCACTGCATCATCGGTTGCGCCGGTGTTAACCATCAGAGTGGTACTGCTGACACTCCCCTTTTCGAATGTTTCAACGATTGCTTCATTCACGCTATGCGTTAGACCAAAATCATCAGCATTAACTATAAGCATCTTCAAAAAGCTCTCCGCACAAATTTGGTCACATAAATATAAATCTCTGCCAGAGCGGGTAGTGGGTCTGAGATACTGAAAACTGGCCAGCAGTGTTGTGCTTTTTTCCCGCCTGCGGACAGGTCGGGCGCTGGAAACACAAAATTGCCTCCTCGGAATTTGTAAAATAAAAGTGAGGCCATATCCTTGATCAGGTATTGCCAGACAACACCATCGCGTTGCTGAACTTTGATGGGTGGAGTCAGTCCGGCCAAGTCACAGTAAGCTCTTTCAACCAGTCGTTTGCCCGCAACATGGCTGAGATGAAACCAGAGACTTGGCCTTGGATTAATTTCAATAATCTTCAGTTGACCATCTCGCGGGTCTCGTTTGAATTCGGAACCATAAACTCCCTGAAAGCCGATCGACTGCATAAGTTGTGATGTCAAATCTCTAGTTTCACTGCAGTGTTCACTAATGACCATTGATGCGGATCCGAACCCCGAAGGATATTGTCGAAGTTTTCTCGCGGTGAACATATCGCATTTTTCGAAAGAACCCCCGGCGTATCCAGCAGCTAGCGTTATCTGAGATTCTGCGCCGGGGATAATTTCCTGAATCATCCAGATACCCGTCTCGGGAGGTAGTTCTTTCACCGCGGAAATCAATTCCTCCTGGTTGCGCATAATCAACACTTTCCTGCCGCGCATGAAAGCCCTGGCAAGATGAACCAGTGTTGGTTTGAGTATGCATGGGAATGAAATTTCACTAATCAGGCTACCAATATCTGAGACATTAGATAATTTCCATACGCCAGGAGTTGGAATTCCATGCGTTGCGCACAGCTCATGGAATGTAAATTTATTCAGAAGCGTTGCAGCCGACGCCTTGTAACAGTCGGCGATAGAAAACAGCGTCGCAAGTTGTTGGTAGTTCGTAGTGACGAATTTGATGTAGTAATCGCTGGTAGGGATCAGGACTGGCTTGTGAGAGCTATGTGAAAAAATCTGTGTGAGCCGGAACATCAGATCGTCTAGGCTGGGTTCGTGCCAAACCGTGTTCCCGTATCGAAAATGGCGTGACAGCGAGCCGCAGCTAAACTCCCTGTCAACACCCAGCAGAGGTACGCCCAGGTGGCTCAGTTCACGAGCAGCATAGAGACCAGTGGGCGACAGCCCCAGAATGATGGCATGCGGAAGGGAGTTGTCGATATCCGGCATATTGCGTTGTTGGCGTCAATCTAAAGAAGATAGCTGTTATATGGAATGTAGCAGATGTGCGCATGCCGAGATATCGAAAACCACACCAAAATGTAAGCGATATACAATCCGATTGGAAACATCGTAGCCAATTTAATCCACTTCGTACGAACAAAAATTGCAGCTGGCAGTGCTGCGAGAGTAAAAGCCTGCATTGGAACGACGTAGTAAATTAGTCGATGGGCAGCGACAGAATTGATGAGCAGTACGGGTATTAGAGCAAAAGATACCAGGGAAAACAGGCGCATCAGGGAGTAAGCATTGGGGTGTAGCCGGGCCATTTTTTTACTGTAAATTTCGAATAATAGGGCAGTGAGAACGAGGATTCCCAATCTGAATATGGCCCCCCCGGAATTCATCTCGCCGTAGATCTGCTCTAGGTATCTGTCCTGGTACACACTCATTCGATCCGAAAGCAGGTACACCGCGATTGGCATCAGCACGACCATGGCCGCTAGTACCCGCGCCATTGAAAAAGATCGCCCCACCATAAAGGCCAGCGGCAATAGTATGATCACTGACTGGTGAAAAGTTGATCCGATCAAGATATAGATCGCCACGTGTATCCGCCGCCCCTTCATAAATGCATCCAGCGCGCCCATCAAAAACGCTACAGCTAGTGCCTGTCTAAGGCCGGACATAGACAGTTGAACAATCAGCATTGAAAATGTCAGGGTGATCAGTAGCAGTGGCCGTGGATGATTTCTGGAGAGCTTGAACAGGAAATAGAAGAATATCGAAGCGCCAATGACATTCACCCAAACAAAGTCCATACCCAGTTTCTTTATGGCAAAGGTGAGCAGATAGTAGCCAGGTTCCGTTATGCTCGATAAACTGGCGTACTCTGGCGTCAGTTGCCTAAACCGGTGAAAGTAGGTTTCAAAATCGCATCCCGTATCCAGGCGGGTGCCGACAAACAATACAAAAAAGAAGTACAACAGTACAAGAACTATGGATTCCTGCTTACGCGGGAAATTGACATACGCCAGTATTGCCAGAAAGAGATAGATAGAAAGGTAAATTGACAAAAATAGCCCTGATTCTTGTTTAGTTGCTTTGCCGTGAGGCTGTAGACGTGCTGCTGGCCATTACATCATCAAACAGCTGACGCATTTTTCGGGCCTGTTCAAGACCAGAAAAATTTTTCACCACATGTTCTCTGGCGTTTAATGCCAATCTTTGCCTCTGGGCCGGATTATCTATCAAATACTTGAGTGACAGGTACCATTCATTCTCTGTGTTGCAAAGGCAGCCAGATTTTTGGTGATCGATAAGACTGAGGTTGTAACCGATTGCGGTACATACCGGGACAACACCTGCTGCCATATAGGTACGTGCTTTGCCGCCAGATTTTCCTTTCGCCCAGTCTTCCACAGGCAATGGCATCAGGCCAATGTCGAAGCGGGCGAGAGCATTCAGTTCCTCCTCGAGCGACCAATCTGAACGGTTCCATGGAACTCCTTCCATGGTGAAATCGCCGCCTCCCATAACCTCAAATCGCACGACCCCTGCGTATTCCCTGGCAATTTTCTGAAGAGCCGGGGTGATGAGATGGAGATATTTAACGGTTGAGGTCGACCCCAGCCACCCAATTGTAACCGGACCATCGTTACTGTGTGGGGCGTGCATCGGAATTCTGATTGTGTCTTCAGCGACCTCGATGGTCATCGCTTGTGCGCCTGACATGCGTGCGCGATCGCGTAGCCAGTTGTTACCCGCTACAACGCAGTCAACAATGGTGAACAGTTGCAGTATTTTATCTGGAAAGCGCAAGTACGCTGAGATGGGATTGTATCTACTAGGCTTGCTGATAAACAGTGCGTCGTCGTAGTCAAAAATCAATATGGCGCCCCTGCGCTTCAAAAATCTCTCAAATAGCGGGGGGGCGAGAGGGAGCAACTCTCTTTGCATGTAAATTATGTCAAAATCGGGATACTGCTTTAGAGCTACCATACGTGCGAAGACTGCCTTCAGCATCAACCAGAATTTCTGGACAGTCTTGCCGCGGGAAAAAAAGGTTTTGTACATTTTGGCGTTCATGAAACTTTGCGTTACGCAGGTGACCCCGAGACTTTCGAGAAACGGGATATACTGATACACGCGATAGCGGCTGCTGGCCCCCTCAACCGGATATCGGGTCAGGAAGAGAACTTTTAGGTGCGCTCGGTTCAACGGGGTTTCTGCTGCGTTTCGCTTGCCAGTGAAGCATAAATGGCGGTGTAACTCTCAATTCCTTCCCGCAAAGAGAACTGATCCGCAGCCGCGGCACGACATCGACCAGATACTCCCGGTTCGCCACAGATGGCTATTAGCTGATCGAGGGCCTGATTCAGTGTCTCAGGCTGCATATCGTTGATGACAATACCTGTCCTGGTTTCGCCCAGAACTCTTTCCACATCACCAACGCCTCCATTGGCCAGACAGGGTTTGCCCATAGCCAAAACTTCGCCCAGTCGGGTGGGGCAGGTCGCACACCTTGACCAGTCGGACTGATAAAAGAAAATGCCGGCATCCATTCTGGATATCTCTTCGGCCACGTCATGAAATGGCACGGCTCGAATTTCAACACGGTTTAGATCCACATCAGCTAACAGAAGTTTTCGTCGGATGAATTCATGCCCTCCCTTGTTGATCACGAGAAACCGGGAGCCAGGACTAGTACTGAAGAGTCTTTTCACCACAAGCGCCACCTGGTCAAACATATACCAGCTTCCAGCCGAGCCAACATAGCCTAAGGTAAATTCTTCGACTCTCTGGCGGGCTAGGTCACTGGGTTTAAAAATATTCAGATTCGTACACGTCGGAATGACCGATATGGGAGGGGGGCATTCCAGGAGATAATCAAATTGTCGGATTTCGGCCTCGCCTGAATGGGTGAGAGATACCACATGATCTGTGTATTGAAAAAGAGCGCGCTCCAGCCGCTTGAATATCCTGTACTTGAAGGAGTCTTTTTGCCAAATACCGCCGTCGACCCGCTCGTCAGGCCAAAAACCGCGCATGTCGAAAATGTGCCTTGCGCCTGTTGCTCGTTTAATCAACAGTCCCATCAGGCTCGCAAGGTAGCTTCTGCAGTGCACAACACTTGCGTTCGCTTCCCTTGCTAGTCGAACACCGATTCTCACCCCCATCATTACGTCGTAAAGCGTGGCGGGCATATTGGGGCTATTGTGGTAATTCAAATGGTGCCAATCCACCCCTGCTTTTCGGCACTGTACCTTGAGATCCGTCACGAGTACCGTTTCTCGTAGCGCTTCTCGTTTCTCGAAGGTGAGAAGTGTCATCTGGTGGCTGCTTGCTAGCCCGGCAACATACTGTAATACCTGTGACTGGCCCAGGGGATCCAAAAGCCCCGTATAAGAGATATAGAGAACACTAGTTTTCATTCAAGTCTCTGCTATTCCGCCTTTAGCGCGATTGAATACCCAATGGTCCGGCGTTAAGAATGCATGCATAGAGTGCGTGCATTTCTTGCGCAATAAGTGGCAGGGCAAACGCGCTTTCCACGCGCTTTCGCCCTGCAAGCCCTAAGTCCTCGCGCAGTACTTCCGATGCAATGAGAGACTCTATGGCCAGAGCGAGATTTCGGGGGTCTTGCTGCGGCACAACGAGTCCGCTTACACCGTCTTCGACTATCTCCAGAAGGCCGCCTACCGCGGTGACTATAACCGGTTTTGATAGTGCCATGGCTTCAGTCGCCGTCAATCCAAACCCCTCAAACCGGGAGGGGACGACGACGATGTCCGCTGAGGCGATGATTTCCAACATGCGTTTGTGCTCAAGAACTCCAGTAATTGATACGATATTACCAAGTTCAAGCTCTGTAATTTTAGCAGCCAAAGCATCAGCCAGTGGACCACCTCCAGCGAGTGTTACCTGAAAATTAGCGCTTCTTTCACGCAGCATTTTTAAAGCCGTCAGGAGATCAGTGTGCCCCTTTTCTTCAACGAGCCGACCAGGTAAAACCAAATGTAGACTGGAGTTTGGTGGGCTCTCCAATGTCAAAGACACGCTATCTATCTCAACTATGTCGACAGGGTTGTTTACAACTTCTATTGCACCCAGGCTAAGAGCGGAGCGGTAGTGTGAGGCAACCGCGTTACTAACTGCAATTTTGCAATCAATTCCAGCAGGGTAGAGTAAAGAAGCAAGTAATCTCTTGGCGCGAAGGCCCAATCCGTCCTTGTTCACGCCTTTGGCGTATGCCAGATTATGAAATGTCAAAACCGTAATGACCCTACTCAGGCGTAACAGCTTAACGATTGAAGTGCAGATGGCGGGAAAATATAAATGCGCATGCATAATGTCTATTTCTTCCAGACGTGTGAGCCTTGCCAGGTCTAGCGAACTCCCCAAGAGATTCCACTTGTGACGGGCCGGTAGGAGATGTACATGTATCCCTGCTGACTCGAATGATTCCTTGAGGTCCAGAGGGCTTTTCAACACCGCAACAGAGACACAGATACCTCGTTGCTTCAATGCCGGCAATAACGTTACCAAGAGTTGTTCTGCGCCGCCCCTTCCCAGTGATTCAATTACATGCATTACCCTCATATAGATAAGTCACGCGGTATTTTGACGGCTGTCGCCACTCGTACTCTGTGATCCAAATTTTTGGGTATACCGCTTTTAACAGCGATTTGTGTGACGGCAGAGCAGGGCCAATTTCGGCCTGACAGCATAGCAATTTTTATACTTACTGTGCAGAACATAGAAGAGGTATCTCACTGGCATGTAATAGCAGGACATTTCGGTCTTCGAATGCTCGCAATTTATTCAAATCTACCGGCTGCAAATTAGTCGGGTCTAGGGCGACGTAGCCATACTGGGTGAGAATGGCGCACGCTTCTTCGTTTTGCTGCGGTCGCCCGGACCATTCGCATATGATGCGGCAACGGCCTTTCTCAAGAGTCCTTCTCGCGCCTACTATTACTCGCCCTTCAGCCCCTTCGACATCAATTTTTATGAGCGTCGGACTAAGCTGTTGTTGAGCGCAATATTCGTCGATCGTTGTCACAGAAACTGGGTACGAATTCTTTTTACCCTGAAGAAATTCAGAATCTAATGAGGCGCTATAGGCGTTATCACCGCCTGGATCGAAAATTTCGCATTCGCCCTCGGTATCAGCGACAGCGGTATTTACGACAACAACATCCACGCCCGAAACAATCCGGTTTTCTTCGATCCGATTGGCTATCCGAAGAAGTGGTTCAAATGCATGAACACTCGAATGGGGAGACGTCCCTTTGGCAATAAATGCAAATGTACCTGTATTGGCTCCGATGTCTAGAATGTCACCACCATCGCCGGCGAACTTCACCCACCAGCGCATCACCTTTGGTTCGTGTCCGCGCCAGCCTCGCCAGAAGAATTCGTTTTCTACGCGGTCGCCCCATGCCATTAGGCGCAAGTGAAAACCATCAGGCAGCACAATGACAAACGGACCGGCTTTGTACAAGTGGCGAAAGATTTGTTCGGGCGGAATAATTCCAAAACGACGAACTTGCAAAAAAATCGCCCTTAATGCGAATCTCACGACGCGTTTGAATAGGACGGAAAGTATTGAGCTCCCTGTAGTGTTAGCCATTAGACGTGTGCGGCGTCAAAGATATTTCTTGTTTCATGCAGTCGTTCGCCCGATCCAATTTCTCTAATTACCCTGGCAGGAATACCTGCAGCAATTACGTTGGCAAAGTTTTGCGCTTGAGTAGTCCCCATGAAATTACCTTAGCCGCGTTGGTGGTAATCCTTCGGTAGCGTACGGTATGCGCAATAGCTGAATGGAAATAAACCCAAGTCTATCGCCCCACACAGCAGTAGCTAAAGCCGTGTGCCTCCATCAGGCTCTGTTCGTAAACATTTCTAAGATCCACAAAGACATCGCCTTTCATCAGCGATTTCAGTCTGGCTAAATCCAGTCCGCGATACTCATTCCATTCCGTTAGCAAGACCACTGCATCGGCACCTTTTACGGTGTCTTCGATTTTGTCCGCGTAGTGGATACCGGCCGGCAGTTCTTTTTTGGCTTCATCCATCCCAGCCGGATCATGCGCTCTGAGAACAGCATTTCGGTCAATAAGCGCGGGAAGGATTGTCAGGGCGGGAGCATCTCGCATATCGTCAGTTTCGGGTTTGAATGTCAGGCCCAACACGGCAATTGTTTTTTCCGCCACGTTGCCGCCAAGTGCCTGTTCGATCTTCGACACCATCCGCAGTTTTTGAGTGGCATTGACTTCAACGACAGTTTCAACGATACGGGCGGAAGCGCCTGCGTCACGGGCCATGCGAATCATTGCTTGAGTGTCCTTGGGAAAACACGATCCACCATAACCAGGTCCGGGATGTAAGAATTTTTTGCCTATGCGCCCGTCCAGTCCCATACCTTTTGCAACGGCGTGCACATCTGCGCCAGTTTTTTCACACAATTCTGCTACTTCGTTGATAAAACTAATTTTAGTGGCGAGAAAAGCATTGGCTGCATACTTCGTGACTTCGGCACTTTCGAGGTTAGTTATGAGTATGGGCGCTTCGATCAGATTAAGCGGGCGGTAAAGTTCACGTAACCGGGCCTCGGCCCTGACACTCTCAACGCCCAATATAACCCTGTCCGGCCGCATAAAATCATTTATCGCGGATCCCTCACGCAGAAATTCGGGATTGGAGGCCACGTCAAAGTTCGCGTTCGGGTTGGTAGCTTTTATGATACGAGACACTTCCCGCGCTGTGCCTACCGGAACGGTAGATTTGTCCACGATGACGGTATACCCCTGGAGGTGGCGCGCTATCTCAGTGGCGGCGGCGTAAACGTATTTCAGATCGGCGTGCCCGTCACCACGCCGTGTCGGAGTTCCTACAGCAATGAATACGAGGTCGGCATCGCCGACCCACTCCTTGAAGTGCGTACTGAAATGCAATCGTCCCGCTTCTGTATTGCGTTGTACGAGATCTTCGAGACCCGGTTCATATATGGGGATTTTTCCATTTTGTAGCGCTTGTACTTTCCCCTCGTCAACGTCGACGCAGGTGACGTTTGCACCAAATTCCGCAAAGCAGGCGCCTGATACCAGCCCCACGTAGCCCGCGCCGATCATTACAACGTTCATGACTTTTCCTTGTGCACATGCTCCAAATACCAGTCAATAAAGTGATTGATACCCTCCTGCACTGGTGTCTGTGGTCTGTAATCAACAGCTGCAATCAGATCATCGATATTCGCGCAAGTGGCTGCCACATCGCCGGGCTGCATAGGCAGTAAATCTCTTTGTGCAGTCTTCCCCAGGGCCTTCTCAATAGCGCTGATAAAGTCGGTCAATTGCACCGGGTTGTTGTTGCCAATATTGTAGAGCCGATACGGAGCAGTACTCGTGCCTGGGTCCGGAGAGAGCGCATCCCATGTAGAATTCGGCGCCGCAGGTCTGTCGGTAACGCGAATAATGCCCTCTACGATATCGTCAATATAGGTAAAATCTCGCTTCATGTTGCCATTGTTGAAGACCTTGATGGGTTCGCCGGCCAGGATCGCCTTGGTAAACAGAAACAGTGCCATATCCGGGCGTCCCCATGGCCCATACACGGTAAAAAAACGCAGGCCCGTGGTGGGAATGTTGTACAGGTGGGAGTACGTGTGTGCCATTAGTTCGTTGGCTTTTTTGCTGGCAGCGTAAAGCGACATCGGGTGGTCGACGTTGTCGTGTACCGAGAAGGGCATTGAGCCATTCATCCCGTACACTGAACTACTACTGGCGTATACGAGGTGCTTGATTTTATGGTGACGGCAGCATTCCAGAAGATTGGTGAACCCGACAATATTGCTCTCGATGTAGGCGTGTGGGTTTTCCAATGAATAACGTACGCCCGCTTGCGCAGCCAGATTGATGACGGCGTCAAACTCGGTGCCTGCAAACAGAGCTTCAATATCTGAGCGATCCTTGAGGTCCGCCTTGATAAATCTGAAAGCTGGTTGGGCCTTAAGCCGATCTAGCCGGGCTTCCTTTAAACTTACGTCGTAATAATTGTTGAGGTTGTCCAGTCCTGTAACAGTATCACCGCGCGCCAGCAGCTTTTCACTGAGGTGGTAGCCGATGAAGCCTGCAGCTCCGGTAACGAGTATATGCATTGAACTGATTCTAAGGGTGAACTCTGAGAGGTTATGATAAAGGTTTTTGTGCGCGATTTCATGTAATCAATAGCAGAGGGCGGGAAGTGTGAAGCAGTTGGCTTTGAACACGATTCTAATCGGTTATACTTCTGGGCTCTATTTGATAACACTCCACGGGACATAGCCCATGATTGGAACGGTTTTGGTGACGGGCGGAGCGGGTTACATTGGCAGTCACGCCTGCGCTGCGCTGATGGAGGCGGGTTATCAGGTGGTTGTACTGGACAATTTGTGCAATAGCAGCCTGGTCTCCCTGGAGCGCGTAGGTGAAATTTGCGCTACGTCGCCTATATTTGTGCAGGGTGACGTGCGAGATCGCGATTGCCTCGACAAGATTTTTCATGCCCACACCATTACGGCCGTACTGCATTTTGCAGGCCTTAAAGCGGTGGGGGAGTCTGTTGATTTTCCGCTTGAGTATTACGATAACAACGTCGTTAGCTCGCTCGTTCTTTTGGCAGCCATGCAGCAGGCGGGCGTTACTAACATAGTGTTTTCTTCCTCGGCAACGGTGTACGGGGATCCGCCCTCTGTTCCCATCCGGGAGGATTTTGGGCTTTGCCCAACCAGTCCCTACGGTCGCTCTAAACTCATGGTAGAGGACATTCTGGCTGATTGGCACGTTGCGAATCCCAATTGGAGCGTGTGTCGGCTGCGATATTTCAACCCTGTGGGCGCGCACCCCAGTGGTCTCATAGGTGAGGATCCCCAGGGCTTCCCCAATAACCTGATGCCATTCGTGGCGCAAGTAGCAGTAGGGGAGCGTGAGAAGCTGTTTGTATTTGGTGATGACTATGCCACGGCAGACGGCACCGGCGTGCGAGATTATATTCACGTAATGGATCTGGTGGAGGGGCATGTTGTAGCACTGGAATATATCTGCCGCCAGCCTGGTCTGCATACCATCAATTTGGGTACTGGCAATGGCGTCTCAGTGCTGGATATGGTGAAAGCCTTTGAGCACGCCAGCGGGCAGTCCGTGCCCTATGAAATTGTCAAACGCCGCCCCGGAGATATTGCCGCCTGTTGGGCCGACCCGCGGTTGGCCGAGACATTATTGCAATGGACGGCTTCGAGAAGTTTGGCCGAGATGTGTGAAGACGCCTGGCGTTGGCAGCAGGGGAATCCTAGAGGATATGCCTGAGTCACCGCGGCTTTTTATCGGCAATACCGCATGTGAATACCCTGCGATTACCGGATGATTTCGTTTTATACCGCAAAATTACTGTCGCTGCTGGTGTATCCGGTGAGCCTGAGCTTGTTGCTACTGGTTTTGGCCTTTGCCTGCTCGCTCTTGAGATGGAGGCGGATCAGCTTTTATACAACGGTAATTGCGGTCACCTGGCTGTATCTCTGCTCTACGGCGTTGTTTGCAAACTTTCTGATGGGTTCATTGGAACGCAGTTATGTGCCGCGGGCCATGTCTGTTATTGCCGAAGCTGATGCAATCGTACTTCTGGGCGGCGCGATGCGCGGTGATACGCATATGGGTACTCTAGCGGACCTCAATCAACACGCCGACCGGCTGGTTCATGCTGCGGCACTCTATAAAGCTGGGAAGGCACCGATTATTTTGTTAACCGGTGGCGGGGGAGAAGACGTTCGTTCGGAAGCTGAGCAAATGAGAGAAATCCTTATGGTCATGGGGATTCCGGCGCGCAGCATGTTGCTGGAAGACAAGAGTCGCACCACGCACGACAACGCTGTCTTTTCTGCGCAGATGCTCAAGGACAAAGGGCTGCGTCGGATTCTGCTGGTAAGCTCGGGTTATCATATGCTCCGGGCAGAGGCATTATTTTCGGCGCAGGGGTTGGAGGTTGTGCCGGCGCCGACAGACTTTCAACGGACCGTTGCGCCACAACTCTTATCCAGGTGGGTGCCCGACGTGGCTAGCCTGTCCCGGTCGACATACGCGCTGCACGAAATAGTTGGCTACTGGGTATACCGACTGCGCGGGTGGCTGTAACCACATAGGCAGCAAAAAACTGCGTTACCTCAATTCCTAAGAGCACAATGTGACCGACGGACAGGATGTCAGTGGGAGGCAGGAATTTCCCAGGCTACGCTGTCCGGCCAAACTCAAAGACACTGACGCAGCTTGTATTCGCTGTAACTTAGCCCCGTCCAGCGACGGAAAGCGCGATAAAAGCTGTTCACCTCCAGATATCCAAGTTCATCTGCCAGGCACTTTCCCGGCCTCCACATTTCGCGCAAGACCTGCTCGCAGCGATACTGTCGGGCCCGATCCAACAGGAACTGGTAGCAGGTATGATCGGCGCGCAGGCGCCGCCGCAAAGTCGTACTGCTCATGCCCAGTGATTCCGCCACTGAGTCAGCTCGCAGGCGCGCCAGGTCGCCGCCGAGTAGAATCTGCAGTACTTTGTCGGTAGTGCGGGATAGGGCGAGATAGCCGGGCTTTTCTGGCGGAGGGATGAGGTCATCCCATTCAGGGTTTGAGACAGGTGGTTGTTCCATAGCCATAACATCCTTGTTGTGGTTACTAGAATTGATAATCTATGTGCGCGGTCAATCGGTCGCCATTTATTTGAGCTAATCCCTGCTCTTGGCGGTCGACATCACTAAAACTAGCACAAACCTGCAGAAGTGAAAGTGACTTGGTTGAAGCGGGCGAATTTGGTGAGTATTGGGACACATCCGATTACTGAGATCGATATTGGATACCGCGCTCCTATATCTCCGTTACTAAAGATCGGGGCCCGAGGGAATGGGACAATCCATGACGGCGGCCATGCTGCCGATTATCTCTCGCTCCAATGGAGTGAGCTGTCCATCGTGTCCGGCAGCCAAGGTCATAGCCTTGAGCAAGCGTGGCTTCAGGAGGGGGTAGCAGTCCGCCAATTCGTGTACCGCATTGCTGAAACTAGCGACCTCACATTGTTCTGCTCGCAGAATTTCCATGTCTGTGAAACCCAGACTGTCTGCACCTAGGCGAAATACGGCGTGTGATTCGCCGCTGCTTTCCCAGGCCAGCACTGAAAATACCATGCGGATGTGCGCAGCCACCGTTTGTAACTTGCGATACCGTGCTCGGCTGGGTTTAACCGTAATGAATTCCGGGTCCAAATAGTGGCGCACAAGCTGAAATAGACACCATTCGTAGAGTTCAGTCCGTTGATCTGCTTGAATCAGCTTCAATAGCGTGTTCTTGAATAATCGATACTGGGGTAACGACATGGACTTTAGAGCAGGCAGGCACATCTCGAGCAGTGGAAGGCGGCGCGGTGCTCCCAGTGCCTGTACGCCTGGGCTAAAAGTGTGGACGAGCTCCTGCAGGCCAATAATGTCTGTTGTGGAGATGATCTGCAGTTGTTGTTGCCGTAGCGTCTCATCATTACTAATTAGCAGGCAATAGATTAGCGCATGTGCACCCAACGGCTCGTGACTTTGCTGGACAAAGACCAGCGGAATATCCTCACGCGTGGCGGTCGCCTGCTCCAGTTGATCGGGGTCGGATTCAAAATGTGCATCTTCAGCCCCAACGTCTTCCGCGAGCGCGCCGGCCAGGGCAGCTGCCACCAGAGCCGCGCGTCCGACGCCCACGTCCCCTGCGCCCGGACGGCTTGGCTGTTCGGGATAGTGCATCGGTTTGCGTTCGATAAATTCGCCATTCCATTGCGGGTCCACACGCCCGATGCGATCGCGCAGCGGGGGGTGAGTGGCGAAAACCTGCCATAAGCGGTGTTCAATTTGCCCGAAAAATATATGGGACATTTCGTTTGCCCGAGCGGCGTGCACCAGTGTGCCTGGAATATAGCCGCCAATGACTTTTAGAGCGTCGCCAATGCCGTCTGGACTGCGCGTATATTGCACTGCACTGGCATCTGCCAGGAATTCTTTTTGCCGAGAAATGGCTGCCTTGATGAACCCTGCCGCCAAACCGCCCAGCCATCCCAAAAGCCACAGGGCAAACCCCAGCAGGGATATGGTGGGGCCGACCTTGCTGCGCGCACTGGCCCCGGATCGAACGCGGTTGCTGCTGCGCAGTAGTATGTGTCCCACGTCTCCAATAAATGTGATTCCTTTGAGCATTGCCACCAGGCGTATATTCAGACGCATATCGCCGTTGAGAATATGACTGAACTCATGGGCAATGACGCCCTGCAGTTCATGTCGTTTGAGGTGTTCGATGGTGCCTCGGGTGACTGCCACAATGGCGTCGGCGGGAGTGATGCCAGCGGCGAACGCATTGATGCCCCGTTCGCCGTTCAGTACGTAGACGGGCGGCACCGGCATATTTGCAGCCAGTGCCATTTCTTCGACGACATTCAGGCAGCGCCGCTCCGTCGCATCCCTGGATTGTGGCAGGATGCGGGTGCCACCCAGGCTTTCAGCAACCGCCTTGCCGCCAGTTGAAAGTTGTACCCATTTTGCCAGAACCACCAAGGCCACGGTCGCGCTTATGGCCAAGCTCACGGTCCCGCATCGCGACCAGCTGAAGTAAGACAGAAAGCCGTCCATCCCCTCGCGGCTGCCGCTGTAGATGTTGTAGTCCCCACTAAAGAACAGAAACGCAGCGACAGCGGCGTTGGCCAACACAATCAACAGCAACACTGCCGCCAGAAACAATAGAACCAGCACGCGCGTATTGCGCCGAGCTGCATCCTGTTGCGCAAAAAAATCCATGGTGGCTTTAGCTCAGTGCGCTAGAAAGACACCTCGGGCGCACGCTGAATTTCTGCCGAGTCCTCAAACTGAAGGAGTGAAGCATCTTCGGGGTGGCCGAATTTGGTGGCGAAGAAAACCTGGGGAAAACTCTGGCGGTAGGTGTTGTACGTCATAACAGCGTCATTAAAGCCTTGGCGGGCAAAGGCAACACGGTTTTCCGTGGTCGTTAACTCTTCAGAAAGTTGCATCATGTTCTCGTTGGCTTTGAGGTCAGGATACGCTTCCATGGTGACATTCAATTTTCCCAAGGCTCCTTGTAATGTGCCTTCGGCATTGGCTAATTGACTTAGCTGGGCACCACCGACATTACCGTCACTCATGGCCTTCAGAATCGCAGCGGCGTCATTGCGTGCATTAATGACAGCCTCCAGTGTCTCGCGCTCATGCCCCATATACGCCTTGGCGGTCTCTACTAAATTTGGAATCAGGTCGTAGCGTCGTTTGAGCTGCACCTCAATTTGTGCGAAGGAATTGAGATAGCGATTCTTAAGCGTTACCAGGGTGTTATAGATTGTGACGACGTAGATGACAAGGCCCAGCAATATCAGCCAGAACACAATAGTCGATATGTCCATGGGAGGCTCCCTCGCAGTTTTTACAGGTGATTTGTCATTTTAAGATGCTCGTTTATAGTGAGTATTGCACATCGCAATTACAAATAATAATTTTGTGGGTTGGAGGGTGTACAGAAATCAGGCTGGTACTACCTCGACCGAAATACCATTCACTGCTGCATTTCCGGACAGTTCATCCAGGGCATACTCGTCTGTAATGTCGTTGCAACTGACGCCCGCGTGACGCTGCGCGATATCCATGCGGATCCCCTCGCGGTGATGCCCGAAGCCGTGGGGCAGACTGACCACGCCAGGCATTATTTCTGCGGAGGCTTCCACCACAACCTGAAGCGCACCCACACGGGAGCGCACCTCAACTTCGCTGCCTTCCAAAATATTTCGTTGTTGAATGTCTTGGGGATTCATCAATAGCGTGCAGCGGTTTGGGCCTTTCACCAAGCGGTGGTAGTTGTGCATCCAGGAATTATTGGAGCGCACATGACGTCTGCCGATCAACTGCAGCGGCCCCGCTTGCGCAGGATCGGGTGATGAGGCTTTCTCGGCGCAAAACTCTTCGTTCAGACGTGCCAGGTCTGCCAGGGGCTCAGGCGTGTCACAGTGAATCCACTTGTCTTTGGTGCGTAGTCGTGCCGGCAACTGTGGCTGCAAGGGGCCAAAGTCTATGCCCGAAGGATGATCCTTCAGCATTTGTACAGATATGCCCTGATCCGCATAGGGACCGGATTGTAGGCCCAGGTCGATGATGTCGGCCGGAGCAATGCTGGGCTTCGCTTCCCTGCCCAGCCGTTGAGCCACCCGGTTACCTAATTCGGTAAATATCTCCCAGTCGTGCAATGCACCTTCCGGCTTGTCGAATACCGGTTCATTGAATCTGGCGGTATTGCGCACGGCGTTGGTGTGAAAGGCCAAGTCGTAGTGGTCGTGCTCTAGTGCCGAGGTGGGCGGTAGGATGATGTCCGCGTGGCGGGTGGTTTCATTGAGATACGGGTCGAGGGACACCATAAAATCCAGTTGTGAAAGAGCGTCGTCCAGCTGCCGGCCGTTGGGTGTGGAGATTACGGGATTCCCCGCACCGGTAAACAGTGCTCGAATCTGGTTCTCTCCCGGAGTCGTAATCTCTTCCGCCATTACTGCGGCGGGCAGCTCGCGATCAAACTCTGGCAGATTGCGCACGCGACTATGGTGGCGGGCAAAGCCACCCGGCCCAATGGTACTCACCTGGTCCAGTGCTGGGAGGGTAAATAGAGAGCCGCCGGGTAGATCTAAATTACCTGTGGCGATATTAATTAGCTGAATCAGCCACTGGTTGAGTGCGCCATAGGCCTGAGTAGAGACCCCCATACGGCCATAACAGATCGCAGCCCCGGCGGTGGCAAATTCGCGAGCAATACGCCGGATTGTGCCAGCTTCAATGGATGTGTGTTGCGCAGCGAACTCTGCTGTGAAGTTCGCGATGGCCGCGCGCACGACATCAAGGCCGTCGGTAAAAGGCCTTAGGTGGGCGGTGTCATCCAAGCCCTCACTAAAAATAGTGTTCAGTATCGCCAGCAGAAACAGGGCGTCCGTGCCAGGCTTAATAAAATGGTGTTCGCTCGCCACTTTTGCCGTTTCGGTATAGCGCGGGTCTAGCACGACGATTTTTCCGCCACGTGCCCGCACCGCCTTTAACCTTTTTTTTACATCGGGTACTGTCCAGATGCTGCCATTGGAAGCGATGGGGTTTGCGCCCAGCATTAGCATGTAATCGCTGTGGTCGATGT
This sequence comes from Haliea sp., assembly GCA_002862985.1. Taxonomy (GTDB): domain Bacteria; phylum Pseudomonadota; class Gammaproteobacteria; order Pseudomonadales; family Halieaceae; genus Marimicrobium. The sequence continues at coordinate 4,324 of PKCY01000142.1, read as the reverse complement.
CTGGTATGGGGAACAGCGACTTGTGGCCGAACAACCATAGCGATGCCAGGTGGTGGGGCAGCTGATCGACCGAGGTGGCAGAGAATCGATTGTTTGTGCGGAAATGCCTGAACAAATTGCCTTGGTGGGTCAACATGCCGTAATTGTGGACAGTGGGATTGCCCATATAGACACCGATAGCATGTACGCCGTGCCGCTCGTGCACCTCCACCAATCCCTGTGCGGCGCTAGTGAGCGCTTCTTCCCAGCCAATGGTCTCCCAGCTATTCTCACCAGTGGAGTTGGTAACTCGCTTTAGCGGTTGTCGCAGTCGGTCAGGGTCCTTGTGGAGGTCCTTCAAGGCGATGGCCTTTGGGCAGAGGTGGCCACGACTCAAAGGGTCGTCTTTGTCCCCCTTGATAGAGAGAATTTCTGTGCCGTGAGTCTCTATCACGACACCGCAAATGGCCTCGCAAAGATGGCAGGCACGATAATGCTTCTTTCTCTCTCTAGCCGGTGCGTTCACAAGACATCCTCCAGTGAAATCAGGCCGCGATCGCGGACGTCATTGATAAGCGTTTCGAGGTCAGCGCGCAGGCGCGACTCTTCGACCTCGTATTCCTCAAGTAAAGTGTTGAAAATGGAGAGTAGGTCGCTTCCAGTCTCGATTAGCTGCCAGATACGTGTGCCCACCGTGTCCAGACCGAAGTAGCACTCACTCTCCAGATCGAGCAAAACAGTCTCGCCCGAGATCTCCTGGGAGATCACTTGGGGCGAGGGCTTAACGATCTGATTGAGATTCATAGAGCGATCCGGTTTTTCTCTATCATGTCGCAGTGTACCGCAGCGGAGGTTGTGAGCAACACTAAAGTCCCAGGCGCGGATTGTTGACGGCACCCACTGTGTTTGACATCCTGATGGAGCTGAGACGCCCGCTTGAGATAATGTGCTTCGGCAGTACGTGGTAATTCAAACTCCGCTCAGACATTAAGAGATCAGGCAGGACTATGCGCCATCAATAACATGCACTCAGCGTATCCCTCTGAGCTCCAACCTTTCTATATCAAAGCAGTCAATCGAATGGGCCGCGGGTTGCAGCGGTGCGGCTACTCAATCCCACGGATATCTCCTGAACTTTGCATACATCGTGCACGCAAGCAGACCGGCATGACTGATTTTGGCGATGAGTCGTTTCGAGTGGGGCTTGAACGGTTGTGTCAAAGTTTGAATGAGGAGGCGTCACTCTCGCAGATCGGAAGGCTTGCGGCGTACTACAATGTTGTGGATTCACTTTGCCTGCGACTGCGGATCGTCGACTATAGAAAAGCCAGGCCTGAAATTGCGCGAGAAACAGTGAAGCCGCCGGTGATCATTCTCGGGCTTCCTCGAACCGGTACGACCATACTCTTTGAATTGTTGGCTCAAGATCCAGCACATAGATCACCGGCTAGCTGGGAGGTTATGAAGCCGATACCTCCAGCCCTCGAGGCAACCTATCATTCCGATAAAAGAATAAAACCAGTTGAATTTTTGTTATCGCTGGCCGAAAAGTTATCCCCGGGCTTAAAGTCCGTGCACGCGTTAGGCGCCCAACTGCCGCAGGAGTGTGTCTATATACTGGCGTCAAATTTTGTCAGCGAACAGTTTGGGTTTATGTATCATTTGCCAGCCTATCGAGACTGGGCCCTGGAACAGGATATGACCGCGGCCTACCGCTGGCATGCGAGTGTTCTGCAGCATATGCAAATAGATTTTAAACGTGAGCGCTGGGTGTTGAAGACCCCGCCGCACATGGCCTATCTACAGTATCTTCTCGCACAGTACCCCGATGCGTCGCTGGTGTGGACGCACCGCGAGCCGCTAACGGCGGTTACTTCTTTTGCAAGTCTGACATCGACATTGCATGGAGGCTACAGCGATGAGGTTAATCCTACGATTATAGGTCAGTATGAAGCGCGCCACTTTTCAAAAATGTTGAAACGGGGAATGACGCAACGTGAGCGATTGGATACCGGGCAGTTTTTCGACGTCGGATTCGAAGAAATATGCAGAGATCCGATGGTCGTGGTGAAGAGTATCTACGACTTTTTTGGTTTTGTTCTTAGTCCTGAGGCAGAGCATCGTATGTGCCGTTATCTCGAGGTTCGCCCTAGACACTTATTTGGGGAACACAAATATGATAAGAGAGATTTTGGCTTTTCCAGTGAGAGTTGCCACGACCTATTTAGCGACTATCGTCGTCAATATGAGAAATACTTGAGCTGATTAATCTTGACTGCAGTTGTTGCCGGTCTTTTGGTGCAACTACGATTTATCGAGTTTTTAATCGCGTCATAATGCGCATAAGGTTTTACAGAGTGCGGAGCGCACCAGGCAGCGCAGAATTCCGCTAATTTATTTCCCAATAATACTCGCGCCGATCTGCAGGTGCACGATAAGGTCACTACGCATGTTGTATACCAGATTTCTGAAGGGAAAAGCGCGCTGGAATCTTCTGCGTATCGTCCCGGGTTCCAATCTGGAACAATCTGTCTTCAATTTTTCATGAGGTTCAGCGGTAAACATACCCAGTCGCCAAAGTTAAGCGCAACAACGTAATGCTGCAGAAGCAGCATTACCGTCTAAGCATAATAGTCTCGATATCCGCAGGTTTTATCAAAGCGACGCGAGCAGGGAATTCCAGTTTCTTGACTGCAATCGTGGAACGAGGAAGGTGTATGGTGAATTTCGCTCCCTGCCCTCTTTCTGAAAAAACGAAGATATACTCGCTAACTCGCTTAACAAAGCCATAGACCATCGCCAAGCCTTGGCCGGTGCCCTCCGCTTCCCCTTGGTCGTGAGGAACGGATCAAAAACCCGTTTACAAATCTCTTCGCTCATGCCCACGCCGGTATCACTAATCGATATCTCCCGATATTCCCCTGACTCAATCTCTACCTCGGAATTTATTGTAATATCATCCATGATTCTGTTCTGTATTTTCATAATCAGGCTGGCATAGCGTCGCGAGCATTGAGGCTCAAGCTAATCAATGCATCTTTTAGGTGTTTTTCCTACCATATTGGCCTGGTACCTTTCGGTCGTCGATGTCTTTGCGACGTTACCACCCGCCCTGTCAGCTACCATCGTTGTCTAATGTTCGGTGGGCGTCATTTCCAGATCAGAATCGCGATTCTCTAAATTATTCGCTGCCGGTTAGATTTCTAAAATCCTTGGCAAGTAGAGGCGCACGGTTGTGCCAATATCAGGACTGGATTGCAGTCGAACATGACCGTTTGACCGCTGGCAGAATCCATACACCAGAGCCAAACCCAGTCCGGTGCGCCTGCTTTCATCTTTGGTAGAGAAAAAAGGCTCAAATACAAACGGAATGGTGTCGGTTCCAATACCGCGACCAGTGTCGGTCACCGATACTTCTACATAGTCGCCCGAATCTACATCCGTGTTTTGATTGCAATAGGCTCTATCAAGGATTACGTTAGCCGTGTTCAGTCTGAGTTGGCCACCATCAGGCATTGCTTCGCGAGCATTAACAATCAGATTGAGCATGGCCTCTTGGAAACTGTCAGGATCAATACTGGTGGCCCACAGCGATTCTTCAAGATTTATGGTAAGCGTCACATTCGAGGGAAGCTCAGCAAGGATGAGCTGATGCATCGCTCCTAGCTCCTCGTTAGCATTGCGAACGACTAGTTCTTTTGCTTGCCGCCTGGAGATTCCGAGCAGTTGATTTGTTAACGTACAGGCGCGATCGGTGGCTTTGCGGATTGATACGAGCCGAGTCTGGACCTTTGAATTATCTATGTCTTCATAATTCAGCAGCTCAAGGTTGCCTAGGATGATGGCCAATATATTGTTGAAGTCGTGGGCTACTGCTGCAGAGAACCGCGCGATACCGTCCATATGTTCGGAAACACACACCACATCGCTAGACGCATTATGATTATCACTAGTGGCAACCGCTGCGGTGGAGCGGGACTCGTTGTGAGTGTAGTCAGTTTTTGTCGGCAGCTTGTTATTCACTGGAGGTCGCTCAACACTGCCACTCTCGGTAAGAGCACCGTCCGATAAATCTTGCGACCCGTCTACGATTTTATGTTTGCCGTTACGCAGCGGGCGTGCTGTTTTCTTGTGCTCGGTAATGTCCTGAAACACCAACACGCCACCTGAAAATTCTGACTCGGGAGGCATTGCGAAAAAGGTGTAGTCAGCTGCAAATGCACTTGCGTCGGGTCTGTGCATAAGCGTCTCACCGCTAGGAATTTCGGTACTCTTTAAGCAACCTCCCCGTACACTATGATCACTCCAGTGACTCCCTTCTGCCTGTGGACCATCGAGCAACTTT
>PKCY01000141.1 GCA_002862985.1 Haliea sp. | reverse complement strand
CGTGTTGAAATTCAATCCACCTGCGAGAGTTGTAGGCATTCTAGGAATGCATCGAAGCGGTACAAGCTGCCTTACTGGTTCACTCCAGCAAGCAGGCTTATTTCTGGGTGATACTCACGAGTTTAGCAAACACAACTGGAAAGGAAATCGCGAGAATCAGAATTTTGTCGATCTTGATGATCTCGTTCTGGAAGCAAATGGAGGCGCCTGGGATTCCCCTCCGGCACAAGTACGCTGGAGTGAAGAGCACTTAACGCTCGCAAAGGAACTTCTGGCGGGCTATAGCGAAGCGCCCATGTTCGGGTTTAAAGATCCCAGGGCATTGCTCATTCTGGACGGGTGGAAATCTCTAATCCCCAACATGGAATTCGTTGGTATCTTTCGCCACCCCAATGCGGTGGCCGGTTCACTGGGAAAACGTAACGCGATGGAGCGGGCACAATCCCTGAAACTCTGGTATGCCTACAACAGTGTGATGTACAGAGAGTATAGGCGAAGTCGGTTTCCGATCTTGAACTTTGGTGATCCCGAAGACGTATTGGACGAGAAGATCTTTCGGGTTGCCGCCGAAATGGGTCTTCCCGGAAGAAGCGGCGATGAAAAATTCTATACATCGGACTTTATCAACAACTCTGAAAACGATGGTCCCAAACTGCCCTGGAAGATAAATCGTTTGTATAAGAAGTTGAAAAAAGTAAGCCTGTGATGAGTGGGGCCTAAATGCTGAAGCGATTACAACAAGGCTTGCGTCGCTTCGCCGGGGAGAGCCCCGGCAGCAGTGTAGAAATCATCGTTAGCTTTGTAGTGATCGTCTACGATATGCCTGGGCAAGCACAGAACACGGTGCGGTCACTGTTTTCGGATTATCAGCGAGACGTTCGCCCTCAGGATTACGAAGTTCTCATCGTGGAGAACGAATCCGACAACACCATGTCACCAGAGTTTATAAGCACTTTACCCGCCAATTTTTCCTACCACCTGAGGAAAGAAACTCAGCCGACGCCGACTCACGCGATAAATTATGGCCTGGAACATGCCCGGGGCGAGAATGTCTGCGTGGTGATCGATGGCGCTCGTCTGCTGACCCCCGGCGTTGTAAAGAATACGATTCTGGGCCACCAACTCTCATCCAGCGCAATTGTGACCGTTCCGGGCTATCATTTGGGGTTTGAATTGCAGCAAACAGCCGTTGGCAGTGGCTACGATGTCGACGAGGAAAGGGGCTTGATGGCTTCGATTGGCTGGCCGGAGAATGGTTACAGGCTATTTGAAATTTCTTGTTTTAGTGGCTCCAGTGCTCGGGGGTTTTATGCAGCTCACAGTGAGAGCAATTGTATTAGCATGCCACGAAAGGTGTGGCAGGATCTTGGTGGTTACGATGCGCGGTTCGATATGCGTGGGGGTGGCTTGGTAAATCTCGATCTCTATAAAAGAGCGTGTGAATATGCGGGGATTACTCACGTTTTCTTGCACGGGGAAGGTACCTTCCATCAGTTTCATGGCGGTGTTACCACCGGTGGTGAGGCTATCGAGGCCAGAAAGAAGTTTATTGATGGAATCAGGGCGCAGTACGAAGAGATTCGCGGGCAAGCATTTTCAGCCCCTGAGACAAATCCAGTTTATTTGGGAGAGCTGTCGCATGAGGTACAAAAATTTATCCATATTTCATCGAATACAATAATGGAACGGTTGAGTAAAAAGACATAGGTTCGACGTAGTTCGAGCAAACTTTGGGATACAACAGAGGTGAAAAGAACCACATGAAAAATAGCTTATATTTCCCACCCTCAATGCAACGGTTTGAACCCAAACGAATGGTTTTTAGCACATGGGTTGATCACTTGTCTTTTGCCTACGATCTTGTGGCAGAACTGCGGCCAAAAATAACAGTTGAGCTTGGTGTATATAACGGACTTTCATTTTTTGCTTTCTGTCAGTCAATGGTAGAAAACGACATCGATGGCGTTGCCTATGGAGTTGATTGCTGGGAAGGTGATGAGCACACGGATGCGTATGATGATTCTATTTATACGGATGTGGCGGAACACGCGCGCGAATATTATCGTGGAATGACATACCTCATGCGTATGTTTTTCAGCGAAGCGCTGCAACATTTTGATGACGAATCCGTTGATTTACTGCACATAGATGGCTTGCATACCTACGAAGCCATAAAAGAAGACTTCACAACCTGGTACCCAAAGGTGAAACCGGGCGGCATAGTTCTTTTTCATGATGTCATGGCTAAAATGAAGGATTTTGGCGCCTGGAGATACTTCGAGGAACTTGAAAAGGAACACGACGAAATATTTAAGTTCAACCACGGGTATGGCCTTGGTGTACTAAGAAAGCCGGGTGGAGAACGCACTGAGGAGCACCTGCTCGAATTGCTATTTACGAAAGATGAGGAGACCGAAAAACGTTTACGTCAGCTCTACGTGCATGCGGGAGTATATCTGGAGACGCGCCGCCGCGCTGAAGCTTTTCAGGCACGACGTAAAGGGGTCAAGATGGGTGGAGAGGGCAAGAAACAGCCTGCCGTTGGTGGCCCCAAGTAACAGCAGTTTTTAGGTCCTTGGTGGTGTCCCCGACAGCACGGATCGGCGCAGATATGGCACTCGCTCCAGACAGGAACTACCTGTCGTGACAGTCTGGATTTACTGCCTTTGGGTTGATATTTCTGTCGTTTGACAGGTAGAGAGGGAGTGTGGAGAATATTCGGATGAACGCAGTTAACGATGCACTTCTACAAGCGGATCAACTCGTCAGTGATGGCGATTACCTTGCTGCCATTGCTTTATTGGAAAATGCAGGAAGTCCCAATGACGAGTTGCTCGCGCGACGACTAGTCGATTTGCGTATTCAAGCCTATCCTCACTTGACCTGGCCTGAACCTCACGGCAACTGGCCGCCGGCGCACGATAACCGCTTTGCGGATGTTGATGGCTTTCCAGAAGTTGAGTTTCAAGATCTGAATGTGCAGGCCCTCAAGGCAGGAATTTTCGGGAAAGGTGGTCTGATTGTCAGAGGTATCATGGGCGACGACCGCATTGCAGCAATGCGAGAGAATATCGATCGTGTCCTTCAGGCAAGAATGGATTCTGTCGATGTTGATGACAACAAAGACAAGAACCCCTGGTACCAGCGAAGTTCCAGCGTAAGGGGTGGGCCCCAGCAATTTCGAGGGGGTGAGCGCTATACCAATATTGGTTCGGTTTGGAGCGTTGATAGCCCTCCCATGACATTTGAGCTGCTTGAGTACTTTCGAGAGATTGGTCTCCCCGGGTTGCTGACCAGCTACTTTGAGGAAGGCCCCGTGCTTTCAGTGCGCAAATGGGTTGTCCGCTGTGCCGCTCCCAATAATGGCGCTTCGTCCGGATGGCATCAGGATGGCTATTTTCTGGGTGATGCCACTGCTATTCGAACGGCGAACCTCTGGATAGCACTGACAGATTGTGGCGGTGATGCCAGCGCTCCCGGATTAGAGATAATATCGGGCACGGGCAGACAGATATTTGAAACCGGCACCCGTGGATCTCCATTTGACTGGACGGTTGGTCAGGAACTGATTGATGAGATCGCTCAGACCAATCCTGTGCGGTGTCCCAGATTTAATGCTGGAGATGCATTGTTCTTTGACCACTTTAACCTTCACCGAACAGGCTTTGGACTAAACCATACCAATAACCGCTACGCGATAGAGTCCTGGTTCTTTGCCGGGTCAACTGCGCCTGTCAAACAGCAACCGGTGGTGTTTTAGTATGAGCGAGTGGTGAGTCTAATTCTGGATGGTGTTTGCGGATGCATAACATAACACTGGTAGTAGTGGTTCTCATGCCACCTTGTGATAAATGAGTTTTATTCACACCAAATTATTCGTTGAAAAGGCATAAGTATGGAAGTCGAAAGTGGGGCGGAAGGCCAGCATCCCCACCAGAAAGTTCTTGAGCAGGTTGAAAGCTTTGTCGCTGCTGGAGATTATGAAGCGGCTATTGAGCTGCTGTATAAGGCAGTCCGAGAGACGGGTGACGATAAACTGACGCAGCGTCTGGTCTTTTTACGCATTGAGGCCGAATCTCCGGGTTCAGAAATGATAGCGCCAGAACCCATGTATGAGGCGAATGAACTTCTCAACGATGCTGCTGCAGTGCGCGCTCGATTGGAAGCAGATGGATACCTGTTTTTTCGGAATATCATTCCTGTAGAACGCTTATTGGAACTCAGAAATCAGATAACGACCATTCTGGCGGAGCAGAGATGGATTGAAGATGGTGCGCAGCGCATGCGGGCGAAGGCCATATCTCGGCCACGCAGAGAGGGCCAGCCCAAGTTTTTTCGCGTTCACGATCGCATTATAAAATTGGAGGCCCTGCATAGTCTGGCCCACGATGCGCAACTGATGAAGTTGATGCGGCTGGTTCTTGGGGAAACGGCTTTTCCTCACCCTTTGTGTATTACTCGGCTTATCTTCCCGGATTCCAGTGAACTCTCCACCCCACCACATCAGGATTATCCAAACAATCAGGGCACGCCAAATTTGACTGCCGCCTGGATTCCCCTGGGGGATGTCAGCATGGAAGACGGGTCCCTGGCGATCAAGGAGGGTTCGCACAAGTTTGGTGTTTTGCCATTGGACTTTCACCTTGGCGCGGGTAATCGGCAGGCAGTGTTGAGTGATGAGATTAATGCTTGCCGTTGGGTGGGTGCGGATTTCAAGTCAGGGGATATCGTGCTGTTTCCGGCGTTGACCATTCATCGTGCCTTGGACAATAGGAATCTTGAGACCATGCGACTATCCGTAGATTTCCGCTTTCAACTGGAGGAAGAGGCTCTGACGCCGCTATGCCTACAGCCGCATTTTGAGCGCGTTAGCTGGGAAGACATCTACAAGGGCTGGAAGTCAAAAGAACACCAATATTATTGGAAGAATAAGGATTATGTAGAAGTTCCCTGGAATCCGGCGCTACATGCTTTGCCCGAGGAGGGGATGTTCGAGGCCTATTTGCAAGAACTACAATACAATGTCAAATTATCACAACGTCAGGCTGCTCGTGCGGAAAAAACCTGAAGCTATACCGTCTCTTCCCCACTGAAATCATAGCGCGGTCTTACAGGATTACCACGCAAGTGGTATTTGGTTTTTGGGAAAACTTGAAGCCCCGAAAAACCAGGTCTCAACCGCAAATCGTATCTTGGTGAAATCAGTCCTAAATTGGGTGCGATGTAAAAAAAAGTGATCGAAGAAAAACGCATCGCCCGCATTGAAAACGGGCATGAGTGGTTGGTTGTCTGCAAACGTGTCCGTTACCTGCGTCGAACTTACCGACCAGTTAAACTGAGCGCCATCCGCAGAAACAATTTTATTCAGGCGCCTGGGTACAACATCCATGCCGGGTGACCCCGTTTCACCGCCACATCTGTTGAGTGGGAGCCACATATTGATGCTGTTAATATTGGTGCCCATGAAGGCCCCATCCTGATGCCAGCCCGCCTCTGAGACAGGTAGTTTTGAACGCCTCATTACCCACTTTTTCACGGATAGACACGGAGGCTCGCCAAGGTATTCGCCGAGAAGATCTTTCAGGCCTTTTTCTTCGTAAAGCTGCAATAGAGCCTCAGCGACGCTTGGGGCCTCCACGCACATCGCAGATCCTGAATCACGGTGGAACGTTCTCGTGTTGCCCAGCTCTTTATCCGCCCTTGGCATTATGGAGCTCAAGTTTGTCGGTGGATTGAAATAGGTATTAGCAGGTGGTGGTTTACTAGGGTCGTCACAGGCGGTGATGACCTGGTCGGCTGCTTTTGTTAGCGTGTTAGTGGTTGTATTGGAAAACATATTGCGAACAATTAGAGCGCCGTAGTCAGCCAAGTTTTCGCGCAGTAGATCGGCGGTCAGTTCTTGTTCGTCCACCTCCGGTATACGCCGCCCCACATTTTCGACAGCCTCTGCATTCTCGTTGACGATTAGATTTGGGTTAGCGAGGGGCTCGCGAGTGCGGTAAGCCTCTATACGGGATTCTACGGTCGCACAAGCGCCTTCAATGTTTCTGGCTTCAAGGTCAGCCACAGTCAATTCAAATTTGCTCGTATTATTCATCGTTCACAAATGACCATTGAAAGAATGCGTCCTTAAAGAGTACGTTATTTTCATGCCCCGGTCGACTAGCAGTCCACCTTCCGTATCAAGGTGTCGCTGGGAAAGAATGTGAACATGCGGGGTTTTTTTATTAGAGGTTTTTGCTATAAACCCTTCGGATTTTTCTCTAGTATTAACGTAATAATTTTAGAGTCAGCGGTAAAACCCTGGCTTCTCCACAAACAGTGAATTCAATGAAACTATCTGTCATTTTAATCTCGTACGATATGGCGCGGGAAATTCCTCGTACTTTGCAGGCGCTCTCGCGCACTTATCAGCATGATGCGGCGGACTTGGATTACGAGGTTTTGTTGGTCGATAATGGCTCTCCCGTACCGTTAGACGAGGCGACGTGGGCAGACATAGATGTGCCAGTACGTTTAATACGCATTGAGAATGCCTCCCCATCTCCAGCTCAGGCCATGAACGTGGCGTTATCGGCAGCCGCAGGAGAAATTGTTTGTTTGATGATAGATGGCGCCCACCTACTGACGCCGGGTGTGTTTCGAATGGCATTGTCGGGTTTTAAGGCATTTAAAAATGCTGTTGTGGCGATCCGATATTTTTACCTGGGTTCAGACGAGCAAACGGTATCTGTATCAAAGGGCTACGATAAGCAAAGCGAGGATAAATTGCTGGCGCGAATTGAATGGCCGGAAGACGGGTATAGGCTGTTCGAAATTTGTACCCCGCTTCGTACCGGTGCCAAGGTTATTACCTGGTTCAATAGGTTGTCTGAGGCCAATTGTCTGTTTATGAAAAAATCATTGCTGGAAGAGCTCGGCGGGGCGGATGAACGTTTCGACCTTCCTGGCGGTGGCTTTCTGAATTTGGATATTCTTAAGCGCGCGGTGGAAGCGCCAGATGTTACGCCATTTCAAATAATCGGGGAGGGCAGTTTCCATCAGTTGCACGGGGGGGTTACAACCAACTCCAGTGGCAATGAGCGGGAGGCGAAGCTGGAGCAATACCGTGAGCAGTATCGTCAGATTCGTGGTCACGACGATTTAGTCGCGAATGCATCGTTCTTCTACATGGGCCATATGCCCAATACGATGTCTAACATTACAGTCGTTGCGCGTAAGCGGGCCAGAGATTCTGGAAAACCGATTGACTAAAAAGCGATGTGTCTTGTTCCTCTGGGACACTTCAATATGGGATTAGCATGAAATTATCAGTTATTTTGATTTCGTATGATATGGCACGGGAAATTCCTCGAACCCTGATGGGGCTATCACGAACTTACCAGCACGGTGCGCAGGCGCTGGAATATGAAGTTATTCTTGTCGATAACGGATCACCTGTTCTACTTGACTCAGCTTCATGGTCCGGTGTGGACGTGCCTGTTCGATTTATTCCACTGGAGAATGCACCACCTTCGCCTGCGCAGGCGATTAACCTTGCGCTGAAGGAGGCGACTGGCGACATTCTTTGTTTGATGATAGATGGGGCACATATTTTGACGCCCGGTGTATTTCGCATGGCGCTTGCCTGCTACGAAGCTTTTGAAAACCCTGTAGTTGCCACCCGCTACTTCTGGATGGGACCGGAGGAGCAGAATGAATCTATTGTCAACGGATATGATAAACAGGTAGAGGATGCGCTTCTGAAAAAAATCGATTGGCCTGAGGATGGCTACCGACTTTATGAAATCGGGACGCCCTTGCGTACAGGTGACGACAAAATCGGCTGGATGAATCGAATGTTTGAATCGAATTGCCTGTTTATGAGGCGTTCACTGTTTGAGGAACAGGGCGGGGCGGATGAACGGTTTGATTTACCTGGAGGAGGATATATAAATCTGGATATATTTAATCGCGCCATCGATGCTCCAGGTGTTACCGCCACCCAGTTGATCGGCGAGGGTTGTTTTCATCAGCTTCACGGTGGCACAACAACCAATGTCAGCGCCCGTGAGCGAGATGCGAGACTGGAGAAATACCGGCAACAATTTGCTGAAATTCGCGGGCATGGTGACGTAATAACCAAAAAGAAATTTTACTATTTCGGTCATATGCCCACGAATGCGTCGAAAATCCATCGGCGCAATAAGTAAGCGTCCAAGGCGGTAGCCTGAGGCCGAACGAACTCGGTTCACCAGCCGAACTGGCGCAAGTCGATTTTGCCATTTAATCCAAAGCCAATGCCCTCGGACTCTAAACGCTCTCTTTGAGTAGCGTGCGATACGGAGCCCTCAGGGAGTGAGATTCGCCCCTGAGCATTGACTACCCTGTGCCACGGAATGCTGGTATCGGGAGGCAAACCACGCAACGCCAGACCAACCCTGCGCGCAGCCCGGGCAATACCTGCTTTTTGAGCAACCCCACCGTAAGTGGTCACCTTGCCCTCGGGAATGGCCGCCACTGCCCGCCAGATGCGCTGGTTGATGTCGGGTGCATATTCCTGCATGGACGCTGCTGGTTTGGGTAGAGGTAAGCGTTGAGTTTGTCAGACTCCCTTGGTGGAGTCGAGGGCCGCCTGCGCTATAGCGCGCTATGCTTGAAAAAATGGTTCCTAGCCCCATACTGGGGTGAAGCGGAGGACTCTCAATATGCGTTTTTTCATTATGCTTCTGCCCTGGCTGGAGCTATTTACCCTGATCGAACTGGGCATTGAAACCAGTGCTTTGACCGCGATCGTCTATGTTTTTGCCACGGGCGCACTGGGTTTGGCCATTTTACGGCGCCAGGGCCGTGGTATGTTTGAAAGCCTCAGGGAGGCCCAGAATGGACGTGTTATCGGCCCGCAGCTGCTACTGGATGATATGGCCATGGGATGTGCCGGTTTACTCCTGATTTTCCCCGGCATGATATCGGACTTTGCCGCCCTGGTAGTGATGGTTGGTCCATTGCGCCGCCGGCTGGTGCAGGCTTTTATGGGCCCGCAGCCGGAGCTTTATAAGCCTCAACGAGCGGAGCCCGGTCATGAGACCATCGAGGGCAGCTTTCGTCGCGTCGACGAGGATAACCACAATAATCATTCTTAAGTAATTGAAAATTTAGTAAAGAAGTCTTACATTCCTGATCTTCTCAGTTCACCGCCTCGCCCTTGACTCCACTGTAATCCTGACTAGAATTAGCACTCTCTTGAAAAGAGTGCTAATTAGACCTTGAAATCCGATTTTGCGCCCCAATTAAGCATGCTAACCCCCTTCCAGGGGCCCATATAACATTGTCACTTTGGAGAGTTACACAAATGAAAATCCGTCCGCTGTACGACCGTGTGGTCGTTCGTCGCAAGGAAGAAGAGGAAACTACTGCAGGCGGCATCTTGCTGCCCGGTTCCGCCAAAGAGAAGCCCAACCAGGGCGAAGTTATCGCCATAGGCGACGGCAAGGTGCTCGATAGCGGTGAATTGCGAGCGCTGGCTGTGAAAGTTGGCGATACAGTTGTATTCGGCCAGTACGCCGGCAGCAACACCATCGAGGTCGATGGTGAAGAACTGATCATTATGGGTGAGAGCGAAATCTTCGCCGTGGTCGATTAGGACCACTGGCAGTCGAGTCTCACAAGTTAAAAATTGATTAACATCTAAGGAATTTTCACCATGGCTAAAGACGTAATCTTCGGCAGTAGCGCTCGCCAGCGCATGCTGAATGGCGTGAACACACTGGCAGACGCGGTCAAGGCAACACTTGGGCCCAAGGGACGCAACGTAATTCTGGACAAGTCCTTTGGCGCACCTACGGTGACCAAAGACGGCGTCTCTGTCGCAAAGGAAATCGAACTGAGCGACAAGGTCGAAAACATGGGAGCACAGATGATCAAGGAAGTTGCTTCCCAGGCATCTGACGTTGCTGGCGACGGTACTACCACCGCGACAGTGCTGGCACAGTCTATTGTCAACGAAGGGCTTAAGTCCGTTGCTGCCGGCATGAATCCTATGGATCTCAAGCGCGGTATCGATAAGGCCATTGCTGCAGCGGTTGAGAAAATTTCCGCAGCTGCGATCCCCTGCGAAGACGGCAAGGCTATCGCCCAGGTAGGATCTATTTCAGCCAATAGTGATGAGGCTGTGGGTGAGATCATTGCAGAAGCAATGGAGAAGGTCGGTAAAGAAGGTGTTATTACCGTTGAAGAAGGATCCGGTCTGGAAAATGAACTCGATGTTGTAGAAGGTATGCAGTTTGATCGCGGTTACCTCTCCCCTTACTTCATTAACAACCAAGAGAGCATGAGCGTCGATGTAGACGACCCCTTCATCCTCCTGGTCGAGAAAAAAGTGTCCAATATTCGTGAATTGCTGCCATTGTTGGAGCAGGTTGCGAAGGCCTCCAAGCCGTTGGTCATTGTTGCTGAAGACGTTGAGGGCGAAGCCCTTGCGACCTTGGTGGTGAATAACCTGCGCGGCATTGTAAAGGTTACTGCCTGTAAAGCACCGGGTTTTGGCGATCGTCGTAAAGCCATGCTGCAGGACATTGCGATTCTCACCGGCGGAACCGTCATTTCTGAAGAGGTTGGACTTGATCTGGAGTCTGCGACTCTGGAGCACCTTGGTAACGCTAAGCGCGTGACTATGGACAAGGACAACAGCACTATCATCGATGGTGCCGGTGATCACGATGCCATCACGGCCCGTGTGAACGAAATCCGGACCCAGGTTGAAAACACTTCCTCTGATTACGATCGTGAGAAGCTGCAGGAACGTGTGGCCAAATTGGCCGGCGGTGTTGCGGTAATCAAGGTAGGCGCTGCCACCGAGATCGAAATGAAAGAGAAGAAGGCCCGCGTTGAAGATGCTCTGCACGCAACTCGTGCAGCGGTAGAAGAGGGCGTTGTTGCAGGGGGTGGTGTTGCTTTGGTGCGTGCGTTGGTGGAAATTGCCGGCTTGACGGGCGATAACGAAGACCAGACTCACGGTATCAATGCGGCGCTGCGCGCGATGGAAAATCCTCTGCGTCAGATCGTTGAGAATGCCGGTGATGAAGCCTCTGTAGTTCTCAACAATGTGAAAACTGATGGTGCGGGGAACTACGGCTACAATGCTGCCACGGGTGAGTACGGCGATATGATCGAGATGGGTATCCTGGATCCCGCCAAGGTCACGCGTACTGCGCTGCAGGCCGCTGGCTCTGTGGCAGGTCTGATGATCACCACTGAGGTGATGATCTGCGATACCGTAGAAGAAGCTCCTGCTGGCGGCGGCGGTGGCGGTGGCGGTATGCCTGATATGGGCGGCATGGGTGGCATGGGTGGCATGGGCGGTATGATGTAAGCCCAAACCGATAGCGTTGACGACAACCCCACCTTCTGGTGGGGTTTTTTTTGATTTGCGGAAAAAGCCGACTTTCACTTAATACTAGTAGGGTTATACGAGCACTTTTAGGTACAATAGTGTTTTCCATTTATAACAACAGGAGAGAGTCATGGTTCTCGAATTTATCTTCAGGTTTGCGCATGTCTTATTCGGGATTGTCTGGATAGGGATGCTTTACTATTTTAACTTTGTACAAACGGAGTATTTCAAGGAAGCCGAAGCGGATGCCAAAGCCGACGCGATGAAGAAACTTGCTCCTAGAGCACTGTGGTGGTTCCGCTGGGGCGCAATGTTTACTTTCCTCACCGGTCTCATCCTGTTACATCAGGTTGGTGCTACAACGAATTTCATGGGTATGCCGCTGATCAGCATTGGTGCTTTAGCCGGCACTTTCATGTTTCTTAACGTGTGGCTGATTATCTGGCCCAAGCAAAAAGTGGTCCTGGGTCTGAAGGAAGGGGACGGTCCCTCCAGTGCTGCCAAAGCTGGTCTGGCATCGCGCACCAACACCCTGTTTTCTGCGCCGATGCTCTTTGGTATGTTGGGGTCCAAGAACTTGTACATAGCAGACGTGAGCAACAACGGCATTTACCTGTGTCTTGCTATTATTGTGCTGCTTGAGCTTAACGCTATTTTTGGCAAAGTCGGTCCTATGGCCAGTGTCAAGGGCGTCATTCACTGCAGCCTGGGTTTGACCGCGCTGCTGTGGGCAATACTCGCTTTTGTGTGATTGAACTGGATTGACAACAAGGCCGGGTTTTCCCGGCTTTTTTGTATTCAGCGCCGGCGGACCACGGGTATAATTGTGCCCAACGCTAGCCAAGTGAAGTCCCATGTCACAAGACGATCTCGACCATATTCCCGCCATTGTCCCGACGCGCGACGGTGAGCCCCGGCGCAGCAGCAAAACCAAAGCTGGCAGCGGTGAGCGAAGCCGGATCACCGGTAATGGGAAAAGACCCCCACCTTCGCCGATAGCCGGTTCTGGTGTGTTGGCCCGGTTTGTGATGACGTTTGCCCTGGTTGTCGCCATGGTAGCGTGTGTCTGGGCCTGGCAATTGCAGTCGCAATTGCAACAGACGAGTGACCAGGTGGAGAGCTATGCCTCCCGTATCGGCGATCTCGAGGCCAGGTTGTCTGACACCGATGAGGGTATGAACCAGAGTGCGGCCGTGCAGGCGGTAAAGATTGGGGAACTCGAGTCGGAAGTACGTAAGCTTTGGGATAATGTCTGGAAGCAGTCTAAAGAGCGTCTGGACAAGCTGGAGTCAGCTAGCAGTCGTCAGGGCAAAAGTCTCAATAGCATTGAAGGCTCAGTAGCTGAGACCCAGTCCGAATTAAAAAATGTCTCGGGTGATATCGCCAAACTGAAGAGCGTGGCGGGGGACCTGTCCCGCCTAATGGCTAGCGCGAAGGCCAATCAGGCGGAAGTAGAGCGTGTTGCCGATGCACTGAATGCGATTAATTTGCAGTTGGCGAAGCTCGATAAGCGGGTGCAGGGCAGTGAGGAATGGGTGGGTTCGGTAAATGCTTTTCGGCGGCAGGTTAACACCAGCTTGAGTGAATTGCAGGCTACGGTACGGTCGATGCAGAGTACTCCTTAAAATGGGCAATCAACCAGGCCCTGACTGTTTTTGACACCGATCTTATAGCGCGTAAGCCTGCACCATTATTCAATCTGTTTTTCCACTAGTACAGTACAAGGATTCGCCACATGACCGTCATTCGACAAGACGACTTTATCGATAGCGTTGCCGATGCCCTGCAGTTTATTTCCTACTACCATCCCCTCGACTTCGTCAAAGCCGTGAATGAGGCCTATGAGCGGGAGCAAAACCCCGCCGCTCGGGATGCCATGGCACAAATTTTGATCAATTCACGCATGTGTGCCCAGGGCCATCGGCCCATATGCCAGGATACGGGCATTGTGACCGTGTTTCTTAAAATTGGTATGGATGTCCAATGGGATGCGGAAATATCGGTTGCAGATATGGTGAATGAGGGCGTTCGCCGCGCCTATACTCATCCGGATAACGTCCTGCGTGCATCCATTCTGGAAGACCCCGCTGGGGCGCGCCGCAATACCAAGGACAATACTCCGGCCGTGATTCATATGGAGGTCATACCCGGTGACACGCTTGATGTGCAGGTGGCAGCCAAGGGCGGCGGCTCGGAAAATAAGTCCAAATTGGCCATGCTGAACCCCTCCGATAGTATTGTGGACTGGGTGGTGAAAACCATTCCGACTATGGGCGCCGGCTGGTGCCCGCCGGGTATGCTGGGTATAGGAATTGGGGGTACGGCAGAAAAAGCGGCAGTCATGGCCAAAGAAGCATTGATGGACCCTATCGACATCCACGATTTACGCAAGCGTGGCGCATCCAATCGTGTGGAGGAACTGCGCCTTGAGATTATGGAAGAGGTCAACAAGCTGGGTATCGGCGCTCAGGGTCTCGGTGGCCTCACCACCGTTATGGATGTGAAAATCAAAGACTATCCCACGCATGCGGCCTCACTGCCGGTGGCCATGATTCCCAACTGCGCCGCCACACGTCATGCGCACTTCGTGTTGGACGGTTCGGGTCCTTCACTGCAGACGCCCCCGGATCTCGATGACTGGCCGGACATCACCTGGGAAGTCGGTGAGAATGTGCGGCGCATTAATCTCGATTCAGTGACCCGTGAGGAGGCGTCCCAGTGGCAGCCGGGGGATACACTGCTGCTGTCCGGCAAGATGTTGACCGGGCGCGATGCGGCGCACAAGAAGATGAAGGAGTTGATCGAAAGTGGTGAGGGGTTACCGCCTGAGGTTGATCTCAAAGGCCGCTTCATCTACTACGTGGGTCCGGTCGACCCGGTGCGGGATGAGGTTATGGGCCCTGCTGGTCCGACCACCTCCACACGCATGGACAAATTCACCGACTTTATTCTTGAACAGACCGGCTTGTTGGGAATGATTGGTAAGGCCGAACGCGGGCCCGTTGGCGTTGCGGCAATAAAGAAGCACAGAGCGGTCTACCTGATGGCTGTAGGTGGTGCGGCCTATCTTGTGTCCAAGGCGATTACTTCTGCCAGGGTAGTCGCTTTTCCTGAATTGGGCATGGAGGCAATCTATGAATTTGAAGTAAAGGATATGCCTGTCAGTGTGGCGGTCGATGTTAACGGCGCCTCGGTGCATGAAATCGGGCCGAAGATTTGGCGGGAGAAGATCGCAGCGCAGGCTATCGACGTTGCCTGATACATTTTACTGGCACGATTATGAAACGTTCGGCGTTAATCCGTCCCGCGACAGACCAGTGCAGTTTGCCGGCCTGAGAACAGATGCGCAGTTGAATGTTATCGGTGACCCGCTGGTCATTTATTGCCGTCCTGCCAACGATTTTTTGCCGCACCCACAGGCTTGCCTGGTGACCGGTATTACGCCGCAGAAAGCACTCGCCGAGGGTTTGCCCGAGCGCGAATTTATCGCCCGAATTCACGAGGAATTGGCCCTTCCCGGAACCTGCGGTGTGGGCTATAACTCACTGCGTTTTGATGACGAGTTTACCCGCCATACACTCTATCGAAATTTCTTTGACCCCTATGCAAGGGAGTGGCAGAACGGCAATTCCCGCTGGGATATTATCGATATGGTCCGCACTACCTTCGCACTGCGACCGGAAGGTATCGAGTGGCCACTCAGGGAAGATGGGCTGCCAAGCTTTCGTCTTGAAGATCTGACCAGCGCGAATGGTATCAATCATGAATCAGCCCATGACGCGCTCTCAGATGTTCATGCCACGATCGCACTTACCCGACTGATCAAAGAGCGGCAGCCGCGTTTGTATAATTATGTTTTAGGCAACCGGGATAAGCGTAGTGTGTTGGCGCAAATGGATATTGAGGGAATGAAACCTCTGCTGCATGTATCTGGGATGTTCGGCGCTCAGCGCCACAACATCGCGCTGGTGGTTCCGCTCGTGGTGCACCCCAAAAATCGCAATGAAATTATTTGCTTCGACCTGAGTGCCAATCCGCAAATATTGTTCGATCTGGAACCTCAGCAGCTGCAGAAATTACTCTATACACGTACCGAGGATCTCCCACCGGGCACTGAAAGAGTAGGTCTAAAAACAGTCCATATCAATCGCTGTCCGATTCTACTCACACCCAAGATGGCGGATCCGGAGACTGCGCAAAGACTGGGTATCAATGGCCGGGAGTGCCGCAAGCATTTGCAAGAGCTGCGCGGATATCGTGAGCGCGATGCGTCAGGATTTAGCCGTAAGATTCAATCGATCTATGAGGGACGTCGATTTGAGACTCCTGCCGACCCTGATTTGATGTTGTACAGTGGCGGGTTTTTCAGTGCGGCCGATAAGCAGGTAATAGAACAGGTTCGGATGCAGAGCAGTGAGGAGCTGGCCACCGGGAGCTTTGTATTTGAGGATCAGCGATTGCCGGAGATGTTATTTCGTTATAGGGCGCGCAACTATCTAGAGAGTCTGACGCCCCAGGAGTACGGCATATGGGAAGAGTTTCGCTACGAAAGGCTTACTGAAGCGCGATCCGAAGCCGATTTCTGCATGGAGGAATTTCATGTAGAGATCGAAACGCTCATGGCTGGCAATGACATTACCGAGGCCCAGCGGGGATTGCTCGAGCAACTACTGGACTACGCAGATACGCTGTTGGCCTGACCGGTCAGCGATTTATTTGGTATTACGCACATGGGCAGAAGCGCGTGTCACCCTTATAATAACCGGCGTAATAACAGCACATTTTAGTGCCAGTCCAGGAGAGAACCCGCGTGCAGTTTTCCGGCAGCCATATCCTCTCAGTCCAGCAGTTTGAGCGGGACGATGTTGAACGCATATTCTCCGTTGCCGATCGTATGCAGCCCTACGCCCATCGCCGTCGTGTGACGGGCGTGCTCGATGGGGCCATTCTCGGTTCCATGTTTTTCGAACCCAGTACCAGAACCCGCGTTAGTTTTGGCAGCGCTTTCAACTTGCTTGGAGGGGAGGTGCGGGAAACCACAGGTTTTGAGAATTCTGCGATTGCCAAGGGGGAATCTCTTTACGATACCGCCAGGGTGTTAAGTGGCTACTCGGATGTAATTGCCATGCGCCATCCGGAGGTTGGATCAGTAGGTGAGTTCGCAGCCGCCAGTCGGGTGCCGGTGATCAACGGGGGTGATGGTAGTAACGAGCATCCCAGTCAGGCCTTGTTGGATCTTTACACCATCCGCAGTGAAATCGCCGCTAGCGGACGCACGGTGGATCAGTTGCGCATCGCCATGGTGGGGGATCTGCGCTATGGACGAACAGTTCATTCCCTGTGCAAGCTCTTATGTGCATTTAAAGGTGTGCAGATCGTGCTGGTGGCACCTCAGGCGCTGCAGATGCCACCAGAGATTGTAGAGCGGCTGCGCAGCACAGGGCACAAGGTGCTTGAGTCTGACCGGTTGGAGGAGAGTATCGCGCACGTGGATATTGTGTATTCTACCCGCATTCAGGAGGAGCGCTTCAGCTCTCAGGAAGAGGCGGATATCTATCGCGGCCGGTTCCGCCTGAACCAGAGCATTTATACCCATCACTGCGAACCAAACACAGTCATCATGCACCCCCTGCCAAGGGACTCCAGAGAGCATGCCAGGGAGCTGGATGACGACCTGAATGACAATCCTAATCTTGCGATTTTCCGACAGGCGGATAACGGAATATTGGTAAGAATGGCATTGTTTGCCTTGATTCTGGATGTAGTGGATCAGGTCGATAAGCATGCGCGCGATGTTAACTGGTATACAGGCGGCCGCTTCTAGTGTCACAAGAGCCTACATTTGGGTCACAGGATGTCCGTGTACTCGAGAGCCAGATTGTATGGTCAGGGCACTACGCCATGCGTAAATTGACGCTACAGCACAAGCGTTTCGCCGGTGGTTGGAGTGACCCGGTGACGCGGGAGGTGTTTGAGCGCGGTGATGCTGTCGGTGTTCTTCCGTATGACCCGGTGACAGACAGCTTGGTGTTGATTGAGCAATTTCGCCCCGGCGCGATGCGTGGCGATGATAGTCCCTGGATGTTGGAGTTGATTGCCGGCGTAGTGGAACCCAGTGAAAGTGATGAAGATGTCGTCCACCGAGAGGCTATGGAAGAGGCCGCCTGCGAGTTGTCAGATTTGGTTCCCATTGCCACGGTATTTCCTAGCGCGGGGGCCTGTTCGGAGCAGGTTCGACTATTTTGTGGTCGAGTAAGTAAAGCCTCGATTGGGGGTTTTCATGGACTGGAGGAGGAAGGCGAGGATATTTTAGTGCACTCGGTAGCACGCAGCGACGCCTTGCAAATGCTCGCCCAAGATCGCATTCCCAATGGCCATACGCTGATCGCGTTGCAGTGGTTACACATTCACGGTGAAAAATTGCGAGAGCGCTGGTGCTGAGGCTTTTCGCCGGCACTTGATTTTGCATGACACAGCCTGACGTAAACCCACCCGAACAAGCCAATCCAGGGTTATTGCGGTCCAGTGCCGTCGTGGGCAGTATGACCATGCTGTCTCGCGTCTTGGGCCTGTTACGTGATGTGGTGATTGCGGCTGCTTTCGGAGCAGCTGAAACTGCAGACGCCTTTTTCGTTGCATTTAAAATCCCCAATTTCTTGCGCCGCCTTTTTGCTGAAGGTGCTTTTTCTCAGGCATTTATTCCTGTATTGGCAGACTACAAGACTCAGGGCAGTATCGCCGCGGTAAGAGCATTGGTGAATCGTGTGGCCGGGGTCTTGGGTGGCTCGCTGTTACTGGTTACGGCGATCTTCATTCTCGCTGCGCCGCTGGTGACGATGATCTTCGCACCGGGCTTTGTCAGTCAGCCCGAGAAATTTCAGCTCACCTCACAGATGATTCGAATTACGTTTCCGTACCTGATGCTCATCTCTATGACGGGGTTTTGTGGCGCCATTCTCAATAGCTATGGACGGTTTGCCGTTCCCGCTTTCACACCAGTGTTCCTGAATCTATCGTTGATTTTTGCTGCCTTGGTTGCCGCACCATGGTTTGATGAGCCGATATTCGCATTGGCCTGGGGTGTGCTGTTTGCGGGTATTATTCAGTTGCTGTTTCAATTTCCCTCTCTTTACCGCCTGGAGCTTTTTCCGCGACCGATTTGGGATACCTCTGATAAAGGCGTACGGCGTATTCTGAAGCTGATGGTACCGGCGCTATTCGGAGTTTCAGTTAGCCAGGTCAACTTGTTGTTGGATACGGTGCTGGCGTCCTTCCTGCCCACGGGTAGTATCTCCTGGTTGTACTACTCCGATCGACTCGCAGAGCTGCCTCTGGGTGTATTCGGAATTGCCATTGCAACTGTCATTCTGCCTAATCTATCCGTGCACCGTGCGGCGGCTCGCGAGGATCACTTCAGTGCCATCCTGGATTGGGCGATGCGCCTGGTTCTGCTCGTCGGCTTTCCTTCTGCGGTGGCGTTGATGTTGCTGGCAGAGCCGATCCTCATCACCCTTTTTCAGCACGGCGCCCTTACCCCTGCAGATGTCGCCATGTCCGCTTTAAGCCTGCAAGCCTACAGTGTGGGGTTAGTCGCCTTTATGCTGATTAAAGTATTGGCTCCTGGCTTTTATGCGCGCAAGAACATCGCAACGCCTGTGAAATATGGGATTGTTGCGATGGCTGCCAATATGGTTATGAATTTTTTGTTCGTGCTGCCACTGATGTTGTGGAACATAGGGCACGTGGGGCTGGCGCTGGCGACCAGTCTGGCAGCTGTTCTCAATGCTGCGCTGCTATTGCGCGGACTTTTGCGCGCGGGCTTCTACCGCTTCCAGCCGGGCTGGGGGGTGTTTTTGCTGCGTGTGGTGGTGGCTGTGGCGGGTATGATCACGGTGCTTTGGTGGATTACGCCGGAAGTAGCCGTCTGGTCGGACTGGAACTGGCATCGGCGGATTCTCAATATTCTCGGCCTTAGTTTCGTCGGTGTGGGCGTTTATTTTGCCGGACTTATTCTCCTGGGCACCAAATTCGGGCAGCTGCGGTCCCCGGCTGTGGATTAATATCGCCCGCTGACTGGTCCGCGCATTAACTTGTGGGATTCAGGGCTGAGGGCGAGCTACACTAGGCGTCCCAATTTCGCTATACTTCTTTGTTTGGCCAGAGCGGGTTCTCCCATCGCATGGAATTGATTCGCGGCTTGCACAACCTGCGGCCCAGACATCACGGATGTGTCGCGACAATTGGTGCCTTTGATGGGGTTCATCTAGGACACCAGGCGGTAATCCGTCATCTGCTGGAGAAGTCGGTGGAACTGGCGCTGCCCTCTCTGATTATTGTTTTTGAGCCTTTACCACGGGAATATTTTTCCCCACTCAAGGCGCCGGCACGGATCATGAGTTTTTGGGAAAAGTGCCGGGCGCTGGATTCGCTTGGCGTAGATCGAATATTGCGGATACGCTTTAACGAGCAATTCCGAGGTATGTCGGCGCAGCAGTTCGTTGATGATATTTTTGTAGCCGGGCTGGGCGTGCGCTATGTGGTATTGGGCGACGATTTTCGTTTCGGCGCAGATCGCCAGGGCGACATTGAGTTTATTCGCCAACAGGGCCTGCAATACGGCTTTGAAGCAGTATCAACCCCTACTTTCGCAGTGGATGGCGAGCGAGTCAGTAGCACGCGTATCCGAGAGGCCTTGGAAAACGCCGAATTTAACACGGCGGAGGCTTTGCTGGGTCGTCCCTACAGTATTTCCGGCCGCGTGATTTACGGTCGGCAGTTGGGGCGCGCGATTGGTACACCTACGGCAAATATGGAATTGCGTCGCCTGAGGGCGCCCTTGTCCGGGGTTTACACAGTGGAAGTCAGTGGCGGCGGTTTGGATATGGCCAAGGGCGTGGCCAATGTGGGTGTGCGGCCGACTGTGGACGATAGCATCAGGGCCAATCTGGAGGTTCATCTTCTGGATCGGGATATTGATTTGTATGGACGTTATATTGAAGTAACCTTCCGCCATAAATTGCGGGAAGAGAAAAAGTTTGGCTCAGTGGCGGAACTTCAGAAAAACATTGCGAGGGATATAGAGAAGACGCGGGCCTGGTTTGGCCAGGACTAAGATTCGATCGAAAACACTATGAGTGACTACAAAGACACCCTGAATCTGCCTAAAACGGCGTTTCCTATGAAAGCTAGTTTGGCCCAGCGGGAACCGCTGCGTCTCAAGCAATGGCAGGCAATGGGACTGTACGAAAAAATCCGCGAGACGTTTGCCGGGCAGCCCAAATTTATCCTGCACGATGGCCCGCCCTACGCTAACGGTGATTTACATCTGGGGCACGCAGTTAATAAGATTTTGAAAGACATCATTGTGAAGTCCAAAACGCTGGACGGCTTCGATGCACCCTACGTGCCGGGGTGGGATTGCCACGGCTTGCCTATAGAACTCAACGTGGAAAAGAAGGTCGGCAAGCCAGGTGTGAAAATAACGGCGGCTGAGTTTCGACAGAAGTGTCGGGAGTATGCAGCGCGGCAGGTAGATGCACAGCGTACGGATTTCATGCGCATGGGTGTGATTGGCGACTGGTCCAATCCCTACATGACCATGGACTTCAAGTTCGAGGCGAACATCGTTCGAGCGCTCTCGCGTATTGTGGACAACGGTCACCTGCACAAGGGTTATAAGCCAGTGCACTGGTGTATGGATTGTGGCTCTGCCCTGGCGGAAGCGGAGGTGGAATACCTCGACAAATGCTCTCCCGCCATCGACGTGGCGTTTTTGGCGGTCGACCCTAGCGCAGTCAACGCCGTTTTCGGCGCAAGTTACGCTGGCGAAATTGCGGTGCCGATCTGGACCACCACTCCCTGGACGCTGCCGGCCAATATGGCGGTGAGTTTGCACCCGGATCTGGACTACGTGTTAATCGAAGGTCAGGGTAGGGCGTTAGTAGTGGCTGAGGCACTGGCAGAGTCCTGCGCAGCGCGTTTTGGTTTGGATGCAGTTCAAATACTGGGGCGTTGCAAAGGTGCGGCCTTGGAAAACCTGTTGTTGCAACACTGTTTTCTGGATCGACAGGTTCCGGTAATTCTTGGAGAGCACGTCACCACAGAGGCCGGTACCGGCGCCGTGCATACAGCCCCGGCCCATGGGCAGGATGATTTTGTCGTCGGTCAACGCTATAACCTGGAGGTTTACAATCCTGTTGGCGGCAATGGCGTGTATTTGCCCGACACGGAATATTTTGCCGGACAACATGTTCTGAAGGCTAATGCAGAGGTTATTGCCCTTTTGCAAGCGCGGGGAGTGCTTGTGCACAGCGAGGAGTATGTGCACTCCTATCCCCATTGCTGGCGTCATAAGACCCCGATTATTTTTCGCGCAACACCCCAGTGGTTTGTGGGTATGGAGCAGAACGGGCTGTTGGATAAGGCACTGGGAGCGGTGGAGGGTGTGGAATGGCTGCCGGAATGGGGTCGCGCGCGCATCGATAGCATGCTCGGCAGCAGGCCGGACTGGTGTATTTCCCGGCAACGGACCTGGGGAGTACCCATCGCCCTTTTTATCCACCGGGAAACAGGCGAGTTGCATCCCAATACGCTGCAACTGATGGAGCAGGTTGCGCAGCGAATGGAACAAGCGGGTGTGGATGCCTGGTCTGAGCTGGATACGGCGGAAATATTGGGCAGTGAAGCGGATGATTACGATAAAGTGACGGATACGTTGGATGTCTGGTTCGACTCCGGTGTAACTCATGCTTGTGTCTTGCGTGAGCGGGAAGAGTTACAGTATCCGGCAGATATTTACCTGGAAGGTTCCGACCAGCATCGCGGCTGGTTTCAGTCTTCACTGTTGACGAGTATCGCTATCGATGGCATAGCCCCGTATAAGACTGTACTAACGCACGGTTTTACCGTGGATAGCGACGGTCGGAAAATGTCGAAGTCCCTCGGCAATATCATCCCGGCCAAAAAGGCGATGAACGAACTGGGTGCAGATGTTGTGCGCTTGTGGGTTGCAGCGACAGACTACCGTGGTGAGTTGACGGTGAGTGATGAAGTCTTCAAACGCACTGCAGACACCTATCGTCGGATTCGCAATACGGCCCGTTTTTTGTTGTCCAATCTCGACGGGTTCGACCCTGCGACAGATGCGGTAGAGTTTGCCGATATGTTGAGTTTAGATCGCTGGGCCGTGGATCGAGCCGCACAATTGCAACAGGAACTGGTCGCGGCTTACGGTGGTTACCACTTTCACCAGGTCTACCAGAAGCTACACACCTTTTGTGCCAATGACCTGGGTGGCTTCTATCTGGATGTCATTAAGGACCGGCAGTACACCACGCAGGCAAATAGTCTTGCCCGCCGATCTGCGCAAACTGCGCTGTACCATATTGCCGAAGCCCTGGTGCGCTGGATCGCGCCGATTCTCAGTTTTACGGCGGAGGAAATCTGGGAAAATCTGCCCGGAGAGCGCGGCTCATCGGTCATGCTGGTGCAGTGGTATCACCGATTGCAGACCCTTCCAGACGATGAACCGATGGGTCGAGAGTTCTGGGAAGAGCTGATGTTAGTGCGCGTTGCAGTCAACAAGGAAATGGAGGCGCAGCGTTCGGCCGGTGTATTACGCGGTTCTCTGGATGCAGTGGTGACACTATATTGCTCGGCGGATCTGCAGGCGCGCCTGAGCAGGCTTGGAGATGAATTGCGCTTCGTATTGATTACCTCAAATGCGACCCTCTTACCGTTGGAAGCGGCTGGTGCTGATGCGGCGGTGACCGAGCTTTCAGATTTGCAGGTGCTGGTTATTCCTGCGCCGGACGAGAAATGCGAACGTTGCTGGCACCGTCGGCCCGACGTCGGTGAGAACCCGGCACATTTGACGTTATGTGGCCGCTGTATCGACAATATTGATGGCGATGGGGAGCGGCGTGAGTTTGCGTAAGGTCGTTCATACTCTACCCTGGTTCGGGCTGGCACTGTTGCTGGTGCTTCTGGATCAGTACACCAAAGCGCTTGCCAGTAGTGGCCTTGAGTACGGACGGCCGGTACGCGTTTTTTGGTGGTTTAATCTGACTTTACAGCATAATCCTGGCGCAGCATTCAGCTTTTTGGCTGACGCCGGCGGCTGGCAGCGCTATTTCTTTAGTGTCCTGGCGGCGGTCATCAGTCTCGCACTGGCTATCTGGCTCTATCTACTGCCGCGGGGCCAGTGGCTGCTTGCGTTGAGTCTCGGGCTTGTTCTCGGCGGCGCCTTGGGTAATTTATGGGATCGCGTGACGCTCGGTTATGTGGTGGATTTTGTATCACTCCATTACGAGAATCGTTACTTTCCAGCTTTTAATGTCGCCGATGCCGCGATTTCGGTGGGCGCTGTCTGCCTGTTATTGGACAGCTTTCTCCATCGGGACAACGCCGTTTTAGAGGATGAAGCCACACGGACTGCCAAGGAGAAAACAGATCAATGAATCTGGTAGCCGTGAGTGAAGGCACGCGGGTCTTTCTGAACTTCTCTGTCAGTCTGGAGGACGGGTCGGAAGTCGACACAAATTTTGGCGGTGATTCTGTCAATTTCGTGATCGGTGACGGTAGCCTGCTTCCCGGATTTGAACGGCTGTTGTTTGGAATGTCTCCGGGAGAAAGGCAAATGTTTGTGGTGCCGCCCGAGAATGCCTTCGGTCAGCCCAATGATAATAATCTACAAATACTTCAGCGCGAAGATTTTGATGAAGATTTGAGCCTGGAGATCGGCGTAGTATTCTCCTTTGCTGACGCCATTGGTGGTGAAGTACCAGGCATGGTGATTGCCTTCGACGACAAGGAAGTGACTGTGGATTTCAATCATCCCTTGTCGGGACGTACAATTTTGTTTGATGTCCTTATCCACAGAGTGGAACCGGCGGAGCTGCACTGATGTCTTTTTGTCAGGGCGCAAGGTGCTCGGGCTGGAGGTTGTTTTCGGTTGCTGTGGTGGTGTTTGAGGAGGGAAATTGAAGGTGGAAATTCAGCTGGCAAATCCGCGTGGTTTCTGCGCCGGAGTTGATCGGGCGATCGATATTGTAAACCGCGCGCTGGAGGTGTTCGGTGCGCCAATATATGTCCGACACGAAGTCGTGCACAACAAGTTTGTGGTAGAAGATCTGCGTGAGCGCGGCGCAGTATTTGTCGATGACCTCGATGAAGTACCTGATAATTGTATTGTTATTTTTAGTGCGCACGGTGTGTCGCAAGCTGTGCGTAGAGAAGCTGGTGAGCGTTTGCTCAAAGTGTTCGACGCCACTTGTCCGCTGGTGACGAAGGTTCATGTCGAGGTGGCAAGCTACAGCCTTCAGGGCCGGGAATGTATATTGATTGGGCATCGCGGACACCCCGAGGTCGAAGGCACAATGGGCCAGTACGATCTCAGCGGCGGCGGTAGGATTTATTTGGTTGAAGATGATGAGCAGGCCGCATTGCTCACAGTAGAAAATCCTGAAACTCTTTCCTACGTGACCCAGACTACGCTTTCAATGGATGATACTGCCAAGGTCATTGATACGTTGCGGGCACGTTTCCCCCGTATTGAAGGACCGCGGAAAGACGATATTTGTTATGCCACACAGAATCGTCAGGATGCCGTTAAGAAACTAGCCGCCAATTGTGATCTTGTACTGGTCGTGGGGTCTCCTAACAGTTCTAATTCCAACCGGCTGAGGGAGTTGGCCGAAAGAATGGGTGCGGAGGCTTATCTGTTGGATGGCGCGGAGGATATCGATTCCCGCTGGCTGCAGGGAAAATCTCGGATCGGTGTTACCGCGGGCGCATCTGCGCCAGAAGTATTAGTGCAGGAAGTGCTCGACGGCTTGTGCGCTCTTGGAGCAGACGCTCCTGTGGAGCTTTCTGGTCGCCATGAGAATATTACGTTTTCGCTGCCTCGGGAATTGAATATAGCCGCAAAAAACATCTAGTACCCCGTTACACCTTTGTTTGCGTTTGGGCATCCAAAGACGCCCTTTTCCTTCAAAATAAGTCATTCGCTGGTAACTTTATTCTCATCACCTATGCTCTTGTCTGCCAAGGGAGGATTACTGTGGTTGGGATGTTTCCGCGTAGAACACTGAAAGGATTTACCCTTGTTGAGCTATTGATAGTGCTGGTTGTCCTTGTCATCACTCTTTCGTTTGCTAATCCGATGTTCAGCAAACTGCTGCACAGTAACCAGCTTCATCAGCAAGCCAGCAGGCTGTTGGGAACCATCAATCTTGCGCGCAGCCAGGCAGTGATGAGAAATTCCCCCGTCAGTATTTGTCCCTCCGCTATGGCACTAACAGGCGAGGCGGTATGTACGGGCACTTACGCCGAGGGTTGGATCGTCTTTTCCAATGTCGATAAGGACAAAGTCATTGATGTTGACTCTGATCAGGTGCTTCAGGTATTTGAGGGTTTACCTCAGGGTTATCAGCTGACTAATCGCAAAGGAACTCGGGCAGCCTTTGAATTGATCAATTTTTTGCCTGACGGTTCATCCCATAGCAACCGTACTTTGTTAATTTGTCCACCGCAGCATGCGCTAGCACAATCACTTAGCGTCGTTATCAATATTGTTGGCAGGGCCAGGTTAGTCAAGGAATGGGGTGAATGCCCCGTCTCATGATTGACGCTTACACAGATTGGCCCACCGCGTCAGCGCGCGAGCGAGCCCGGCAGCACTACTTTTATCGCAGCGCATCTGGTGTTGGCATGCTTGAGTTCATGATTGCGTTACTCATCTTTTCTACCGCCATCGCCGGTCTGTTATCGGTGCAGTTGTCCGCCAAGAAGGCGGTGCACGAAGCGGCCCGGCGTTCGGTGGCGACGCAGTTGGCCCGGGATATCCTGGAGCGGATGCACGCAAACCCTGGCCAGATGGAGGCTTATCGGATGACTATTGTCGGGGATTCGGCTCGCCGCCTACCCGCTCCTGAGGTTGACTGCACACTCGTGCCCTGTGTTGCGGAGCAGCTGGCAGTCTTTGATTTGTGGCAGTGGGAATCTGCCCTGTTGGGTGAGTCGGAGCGCTACACTGATGCGAGTGCTAGCGGGCTTATATCGCCGCGTGCCTGTATTAAGACTGATCAAGGACACGTCACTGTGTCCATAAGTTGGTTAGGTGCGGCGACCGCAAAGCGCGAGCCTGTTCCCATCTGTGACGATGACGATAAGAGCTTGCGACGTCGTCAGCTTTCGCTCACTACTTACATCGCTGCACGTTAACTATGTACTACTGCGCTCACCAGATTGACTGCAATTCCCAAAGAGGCGTGACGCTAGTCGAACTCATGGTCTCGATGTTGCTGGGAATTGTCCTAAGTGGCGGTCTGGTGAGCGCCTATCTGACGGCTAAGCGTAGCCACTATTATGACGATCAAATGGCGCGCATACAGGAAAATGGCCGCTACGCTATGCGTCTACTGTCCAGGGAATTGAGGATGACGGGATTCCGTGGCGGTGTGCCGCTGCTGAGTGCTGTTCCGCCCGGCACTGTGCGTGGAGATTGCAGTGACCGCGACTGGGTTTTGGACACTACTAATCCATTGGAGCTGGTGAGTAACCACGACGGTGGCCCCGCAGTGGTTACTTCACACCATACTGCTTTGATCTGCCTCGATGGTACGTCCATCGTGCCCAATACTGACCTGATTGCATTGAAGCGAACCGCAGCGCAGGCAAGTTTGCGCGATGGTATCCCGGCACCAAATCTTACAGTTTCCCCAACCGAGAATTGGTATCTGCAAGTGATGTCGGGTCGTGAGCCCACCTGGAAAAAGTTGTCTGCAAATGATCTGCGTGATCCATCGCGAGCGCTGCGTTCATTGAGCTATTGGGAAGCAGTTTCGCGTATTTTCTTTGTTCGCCGTTATTCAGAAGCGAGCCAAAAAGGCGCGGGAATTCCCAGCTTATGTATGAAGACCTTGGCTGGCGATGCAATGACGTCGCGATGCCTGGTGGAGGGCGTCGAAGATATGCAGTTCGAGTTTGGCATAGACAGGGATGGAGATGGTATTCCCAATCAATATATGGATACTCCCGCGAAAACCCATATGCTGAATGTTGTCACTGTCAGAGTGTACCTGTTGTTGCGAAGCATCCTGCCTGTAACCGGATACCGCGATGAAAAAGTGTATGCACTGGGCCGAAAATTATTGCCCGCCCGGCGCGATGCTTACCTGAGACGCACTTTTAGCTCAACGATTTGGCTTCGAAATGGGGTTGAACCCGTTGGTTAAATTTGTTTTAGGACAGGGAAAACCGTCCAGACGCAGTGATCTGGCGATGTCCCGAGGTGCAGTGCTTTTACTGGCCATGGTATTCGTGTTGCTGCTGGCAATTGTAGCGACCACTGTGATGCAGACGGCGATCATGCAGTGGTACATGGCTGGCAATAACCAGTTCGCAGAAGAGGCATTTCTAGAGGCTCAGGCGATTGCGGAAGAACTTTCTCTGCAACCGACCAACTTCCAACTTACAGGAGGCGTCGGCTATGCAAACTGTCCCCCACTGGGAAACGGTTCCGAGTGTAATGTCAGGCTATTGACCGCACCCGAGTCCGCTATGGTGTCAGAAGATGTAGGCGTCGACTATCGGGTTATCAGGCAGGCTCCACTGCTATTCAAAGGATTCCCCATTCGTGAATCCCAGGACACAGTATCCAGTAGTGACCGTTTCGATGCGGCGATTTTTGAAATCGATGTGCGGATTGATGGTGGCGAGAACCGGTTGGGCTCTGCGCATCTGGTGCAGGGTATCGCAGTGCGGATAGCGGCGTTTCCCTGACCGAAGGAGGGCTTCACAGTGCTGAAATATTGCGTATTCGCCTTGGGATGGATACTGCCGTGTGTGAACTCTTCGTGGGCGGATGATATTGCGGCCTACCTTCCCGATAGGGCGCTGGAAGATGTCTATGTAAATATTGTAATGGACGTGGGTAACACCGGACTGGACGATGCGCTCTGCACAGTTGGGGTGGATTGTGGGCCACCGTTCATGACTGCGGCCGCGCATCGCCACCTCAAGGATATGTATCCAGAAGGCGAGACAGTCACTTCACCGGGTATTTTCAAGGCGGTAATGGCAGCAATTTTGGAGAATCCACAGTTTGCGGGATTCCATTTCTCGCTTCTCATCGCTAACCATTCCAACAATGAATCCACTGCTATGACCGGCAAGAGGGGCGGAGGAGCAATTCTCCGCGGGTACCGTAAGTTAAAAAATTACCGGGCGGAATTTATTGCCACCTTGAAATCGATACCGGTACTGTTACCGGAAAAAACGCATGCATTTCAGCCGAAGGAGATTTACCTAGAATGGTCACGGTACCTGAGCGGAGGGGAGGTTGCGCTGGGTACAAATACGAGTGGTAATTTTGGCCTGATCGATCCGGTTCCCAATTACGACAAAGGTATTATTGCTGGAGAAAATTACCGCCCGGTATTTTCCGGTGATGTGGGGTGCTCACGCCTCTACTCCATTCTTTTTACTCAGGGTGCGCCTTCATCTGATGATGATCTGAACTCTGAGATAGTACTGCAAATGGCGCTGCCATATCCTGTGTCATTTGAGCAGATGCTGGTTTATTTACATGCGCGCGATACCGACCTCTTGCCGCAGTGGGAAAATGAGATGTTTCTGCAGAAAACCTGGGTGGTAACGAGCCGTGAAAGACCAGGTAAAGCAGATGTCTATGCCGCGCTCGCGGGTAGTGATTCTGCTTTTTTCGTAAACGATCCCGTTGAATTACAGGAAAATTTAAGCCGGGTGCTCGCAGAAACACAGGCCGTTGCCGCTGTTTCCGGAGCCGCCTCTTTTGCTACCGATGTTTTCACGCCGGATCGTATTCTGAACAATCTGTACCTGCCGCTATTTCAGCCACGCGCAACAATAAGTTGGCCGGGAAACCTGAAGAAGCTGAAGCTGAGAGAATCAAAACCTGTGTCTGGAGTTACTTTGGCTGCAACTGGCGCTCGCTATGATGCAATAGTAGATGCGCGCGGACTGCCAGCCGTTGAGCTCTCTGGTGATTACGCGGGTCAGCTTCGATTTGATGCGCTCACATTTTGGACTGATGTGGGTACTCTGCCGCCCGGCGATGGAGAGTACGTTCCCGTCGATGCCGACGGCCGCAATGTCGGTCGTGGGGGAGGGGGTCAAAAGGTAGATGGGTTCGCCGCTTATCGCTTGGATACTGGTGAGACCGCACAGTATTTTATTGGTAATTCCAATTTTG
The DNA here is from genome assembly GCA_002862985.1 of Haliea sp. GTDB lineage: Bacteria > Pseudomonadota > Gammaproteobacteria > Pseudomonadales > Halieaceae > Marimicrobium. The sequence continues at coordinate 20,045 of PKCY01000141.1, read as the reverse complement.
ATCCGCCGAGTAATGACTACGCACCAAGGCAATTGTTTTTTGAGTTGGGCTCGACTTTACTTCCATTCAACGCAGATGACGCAACACTGGATAGTTTACGGCCGTTGCTTGCTCCAGCGGGAGACTTGGATGATGAAGCACTTTTGACTTTGGTGAAGTGGGCGCGTGGACAGGATACGAAAAATGGTAAAATCACCGCGCGTGACTGGTTGCTCGGTGCACTAGTCCATTCGCAGCCGTTGGCACTCAACTATGGTGCTACGCCTGGTTATAGCCACTTGAATCCTAATATTCGGCTGCTCTTTGGAAGCGGTGAAGGGGCCTTCCACATTCTGGAGAACACGGATAAAAAGGGGGGCGAGTCAGGTCGCGAGGTATTCGCTTTTTATCCCAGTGAGGTTGTCGGCAACATCAGGTTGCATTATGACGATGTCACTCCAGCCTCGCAAATGCGATATGGCGTGGATGGTACTCCGGTAGTGTTGCGGGTTGATGCGAATAACGATGGCACGATCGAGCACGCGGCGGGTGATGAAGCATATGTGTTTTTTGGTCTGCGCAGAGGCGGCTCCAGCTACTACGCTTTGGATATCAGCGATCCTGAGTCGCCTCCCCGCATACTCTGGAAGATTAGCCCAACAGTCGGTGGATCGTTCGACGAGTTGGGGCTGACGTTTTCAACGCCGATAGTCGGACGAGTCAACTACAGCGGATTACCGGTGGATGTGTTGATATTCGCCGGGGGTTACGCCGGTGGCTGGAATGGAGACTACACCGCAAGACTCGCAAAAGATGTCGGTGCTGCCGATGATGCTGTCGGTAATGCGATTTACATTGTGAATGCGCGCACGGGCGAGCTCGTTTGGAAGGCAGTCCTTGGTGACATTGGTGTACGGTCCAATGTGGAGTACCAGCATGCAGGCCTGGTCGACAGCATTCCTTCCCCGGTAGCTGCGCTGAAAAACCCGCAGGGCAACATACACCGACTGTATGTCGGTGATAGTGGCGGTGCCGTATGGCGTGCGGATATTCCACCCATCATCCAAAGCAATGAAAATCATCGCAGGGACAACTGGTTTCTTACTAAACTGGCAGACTTGGGGGCGGACGAGAATGAACCCGGTGGTGCTCCCGCGGATGATCGACGTTTTTTTCATGCACCTGACACAGTTCATACCTTTGATAGCGCGGGTGACTTCGACGGTGTATTGATACAAAGCGGCAACCGTGCAGACCCTAACGAAACCGAAGTGGCTAATTACATTTTTTACATCAAAGACCGGAATACGGTCTCAGGCGACGCGGCGGTGCGAGCGCAGAATGACGTTGACGATCCGTCGGGAAGGTATCAGTTTGTCGATTTGTCAGACCAAACAACGTGTATTGTCTCTACTGAGCAGGCGAATACAGGAGTTGGTGATGCGTCCTGTGCTGATCGCACTTTACCCAATGGCTGGAAAGTTGCCTTGGCGGAACCCGGAGAGAAGGGATTGTCCAGGCCATTGACCGATGGCGGCCTGGTATTTGCTTCTACTTTTGTTCCCGGCACTGCGGATGCCTGTTCTCTGCGAAGGGGGCGGGGTCAACTCCATATATTGCGCCTTGCTAACGGAACCCCTGTGGCAAACGAAGTCAGGCATTACGATCTTGGCGAGGGGATTCCTCCGGCTGCCATCTCCCTGGGCGACGTTATCTATGTGCCTGGCGGTGGTATCGATCTGCATGACCTTGACGGGGACGGCACACGCGATAAGACCAATTTACTACCCAGCCAGGCGGGCAAAATGTTTCGGACTTACTGGCGTGAGCCGGGCATTGATCCACTGTAGAGTTGCTTGAGACGCGCGCATGAGAGGCCGAAATAAAAAAGGATTTACGCTTATTGAGCTGACTGTAGTTCTCTTTATTGTCGCATTGTTGCTAACGATTGCCTTGCCCGGATATCAATTTCAACTACGAAAAACCCGTCGCAGCCTTGGTGGGGCTGTATTGTATGATGCTGTAATACGGCAGGAGCAGTTCTTTGTGGATCATAAGCGCTACGCCGTAGATTTGACGGAGTTGGACTATCCGGCCAGCCCTTATGCAATTGATCCAGAGGGGCGGGCAGTAGGCGCACTAGCCGCAAACAGGATTTATCTCATTGATGTTGCCTCACAGCAAAATACTTATACTTTGTTTGCGATTCCGCAACTGGGTCAGGCACAGGACGTTTTGTGTGGGACCCTCAGTTTGGATTCCATGGGCATTAAGCTCGCATCGGGCTCAGCGCCGGTGCAGGACTGCTGGTAAAAACGGCTAGTGCTCCAGCCCTAGCTTCTTTAAGCGATAGCGGAGGCTGCGGAAGCTGATGCCCAAAAGTTTTGCGGTCGCGGTTTTGTTCCAGCGGCACTCCTCCAGAGCCGCGCTTAGAACCTCCCGTTCAATATCTTCAAGGTAGCCCTCCATGTCGCCATAGGCTTCGCGTACTGAGTGGCTTGTGTTATCCCGTCGACCTGAAGTTTCAGCCGATTTTCCAGAGCTTTCCTGGCCTGAGCGGGTGAACTGCAGGTCTTCGGCTGAAATGTTTTCGCCATCGGCAAGCGCCAGCGCCCTTTCGAGCATGTTTTCCAACTCGCGTACGTTGCCGGGAAAGTTATAGTCGCGCATGGCTTCCAGAGCGGATTTTTCTAGACACGGTACTGCCTTATCCTCGCCGGATGTTATGCGCTTCAGAATGGCCTCGGTTAGTGCTGGTAGATCTTCCAGCCGCTCTCGCAAACTGGGAACCATGACATCAATAACATTAATACGATAATAGAGGTCCTGGCGAAACCTCCCGTCTTCGACTTCTTGGTCTAGGTCTTTGTGAGTGGCACTTAACAGACGAATATCGGTGCCCTGTTCTTCGCTAGCGCCCACCGGACGGACGGTCTTTTCCTGAATAGCACGCAGCAACTTAACCTGCATGGCAAGTGGTAGGTCTGCCACTTCATCGAGAAACAGCGTGCCGCCTGAGGCAGCTTGGAACAGGCCTATCTTGTCCTGGCTGGCTCCGGTGAAGCTGCCCTTTAAGTGCCCAAACAGCTCGCTCTCCATTAGTTCCGGAGGAATCGCGCCACAGTTAACCGCGACGAAAGCGCCTGCTGCGCGTGGGCCGTTATTGTGAATGAGGCGGGCGACAACTTCCTTGCCACTGCCAGACTCACCGTGGATGTGCACTGGCGCCTGACTGCGTGCCAGTTTGGATATTTGCTGCCGCAAAGACTGAATGCCGGCTGAAGAGCCGGTCAATTCTCCGTCGACAGCGTCCTGCGTGCGGCTGGGGTCGCCTTCCAACTGGAGGGCATTACTGACGATTCTGCGCAAATTTTCCAGTTCGATGGGCTTGCTGATAAAGTCGAACGCCCCGGCTTTGAGTGCAGAGATAGCCGCTTCTACACTACCGTGTGCGGTAATCATGGCGACGGGAATGTGGGGAAATTCTTGCTGGATATGCTCCACCAGCGAGATACCGCTACCATCGGGCAGGCGCATGTCGGTAAGGCAAAGATCCGGATTCATCTGCGTGACCAAGAGTCTGGCCTCTTCAAGATTGGCGGCACTGTGGGTTCTAAGACCCATTCGGCTCAACGTGATATCCAACAACTCCCGAATGTCAGGTTCGTCATCCACAATCAATACACTTTGGGTCGTCATTTAGAGCGCTCGTTGATTCATAGAGATGCGAAAGCAGCTTTCACCGGTACTCGTCAGGCGGTAGTCAAGTCCTGCGTTGTTGATTTCACACAGTTCCTTGCAAAGGTACAAGCCCATGCCGGTGCCTTCATTCATAGTGGTAAAAAAAGGCTCAAACAGCTTGGCCAGGTCACCAGAGGGAACCCCTTTGCCTGCGTCAATGATATCAACTTGGCATTGATGCAGGGCGGTATCGACTTGGACCTCGATGCGTGCTGTTTCATTGCCGGTTGCCACCTTGCTGTGACGCAACGCATTGTCCAGTAAGTTGGCTAAAATACGCTGGAAATTTTCCGGATCAATTTCCACCAGCAATTCACGGTAGTCACAGTCGATCGTGATCTTTGCGGGTCGATTCAATGCATTGAGATATTCACTGACAAACTCTGTTAGCCAGGGCGCAAACAGCAGATACTCTGGCTTGGCAGGCTCACGGCGAGAAATCTGCATCACGCTCTCTACGATATGATTGACACGCTCACAATGGCTTTGAATAATATCTGCCATGCGGCTGTCAGAGGAAGTGAGATTGGGAGACTCCTGCAGTAATTGTGCAGCGTGGCTGATTGCACCCAGTGGATTACGGATTTCGTGAGCGATACTGGCGGTCAACCGGCTCAGAGAGTTGAGTTTCAACGACTGTGCATACTGCGTGACGGGCGTGTAATCTTCTACGAAAATGAGGGTTTCCCGATTATTGTTCGATTGCAATTCGCGGAAGTTTGCAATGACTGACGGTGCTCCCTCCATGACGGTGAAGGGCTGGGCCCGGTGTATGCCTGTGTCCTTCCAGTGTTCGAACTGGTAAGCCAGCTCCGAGCAATAATTCGCTAACTGTCGTCCTTGATCCACCGCGGAGGGTCGCTCTGGACTGAGTAAGCGAGCGGCGGACTTGTTCATGATTTGTACCACGCCCTGATTGCTGACCAGCAGGATACCGGTCTGCATATGCTGTACGATTTGCTCATTGAGTCGCTGCAGGCTGTAAAGATCACTGGCGCGATTTCGGGCCAGTTCTTCGGCCCGGCCCAGTCTGTGTGCGATCAGTTGCACGATCAGCGATACACCGAAAATAAGCAGACCCAAAATTCCAGCGGGGAAAAATGAGCTACTGTCTAGCACGTTTTGCAATATCAGCCAGCCTGTATCGAGCAGGATGGCTAGCACGCTGATGGCAGCGATAAGGGTGGCTAGAGTGCGATTGGTAATGAGTACGGCGCTGGCGGCGACGGTAATCACCAGTAGTACTGGCAGACCACTTACCATTCCACCGCTACTGTCTGACAGGAGAGTAATGGCTGCGATATCGACCAGGAAGACCGGTAACATCAATCTCTGACTTTGATTCAGTCGAGTCGAGAGCGAACCCACCAGGGGAATACTGGTAGCGAGATAGACCAGTGCGGCGGTGGTGTACAGCGTTGGATTGAAGGTGCCAACCAGCTGCCGTGTATTAGGGCTTACCAGCATTACCAAAAGAACAATTGAGAGCAGTGAGCGGTAGCCGACGTAAACTCTGAACAGTGCGAGATTCTGATGACTCGGTGTGCCGGCTTCAGGTTGTGTCAGTATGACTGGGCGATTCACCTTGCAAGGGCCTGTTATGATTAAGTTAGTAATTGCGGACTTTAAGTGTAACAGGCATTTTGCTTGAGGGGTGCAACCGGCGAGGTAGGGTGGGCAGAGCGCCTCTAGAGTCGCCCATGCAATCACCAACAATTCCAGTTTGTCCTGTACAGGGACTGGCTATGGTCGATGCTTTTCCGGACAATAGTGCCCTGACACCGCAAGCACTTGAGAATCTCATGAGTACCCTGAATATCCTGATGGCGCAAATGAATACCCTGGTTGGTGATTTTGACGGTAATACCACCAAAGTCATCGAGTCTATAGTGAAGGCTGAGCAACAGTATGAGAATCCCGTGGTCGTTTTCCCTGAGCTGACGCTGAGTGGTTACCCGCCGGAAGACCTATTACTGCGCCCCAGCATAGAGCCACGCGTAACACAGTCCTTGTCCAGAATCTGTGACGCTATGGTGGGTTCTGGATATGCCGTAATCGGCTACCCATTGAGGGTAGAAGGTACTTTGTACAACGTTGCCGGCGTGCTCCACCGGGGTGAAGTAGTTGCGCAGTACCGAAAACAGTGCCTGCCTAATTACCAGGTCTTCGATGAAAAACGCTATTTCAGTCCAGGTGATAGTGCCTGTGTGGTCGATATTGCAGGGGTGAAGGTCGGGTTAAGCATTTGTGAAGATATATGGGAGGAGTCGCCCACGATGCAAGCCGCCCAAGCTGGAGCGCAGGTGCTGCTGAATTTAAACTCTTCTCCTTATCATCAGGGTAAGCGTGACGAACGTTGGCAAGCAGTTGCTTCCCGCGCGCGACAGGCCGTCATTCCCATTGTTTACGTGAATCAGGTGGGTGGTCAGGATGAGTTGGTGTTTGACGGTGGTTCCTTCGCCGTCGCGGCCGATGGCACTTTAGTGGCTGCTGCGCCAAATTTTGAGGAGGGCACTTACGCTGTAGAGTTGATCGCCAGTGACTCCCAAGTGCGAATGACAGGTGTTGACTTGTGTCCCCCGCTGGATGAATTGGCCGCGGTCTGGCAGGCACTGGTTCTGGGCGTTCGTGATTATGTGAATAAAAATCGATTTAGCGGCGTGGTGCTGGGCTTGTCCGGTGGAATCGATTCAGCATTGACCCTTGCTGTGGCGGTGGAAGCGCTGGGTCCGGATCGGGTGGAAGCGGTCATGATGCCGTTTCGTTATACTTCGCAGATGAGTGTAGAAGATGCGGCTGAGCAGTCCAGAACGCTCGGCGTGAAGCACAAAGTGATTTCCATAGAATCTATATACGAATCATTTATGAACAGTCTGCAGAGTGAATTTGAAGGTTATGAGACCGATACCACTGAAGAAAATCTGCAGGCACGCTGTCGCGGCGTGCTGTTAATGTCCATCTCCAATAAGAAGGGTTATCTGGTTCTGACGACCGGTAATAAAAGTGAGCTAGCTGTAGGGTATTCGACATTATACGGTGATATGGCCGGGGGATTTGACGTTTTGAAAGACGTTCCCAAGACACTGGTTTTTGATCTGTGCCGCTACCGCAACTCTCTGGGGCCCTGTATTCCGCAGCGTGTGATAGATCGTCCTCCGTCAGCTGAGTTGGCTCCTGACCAAAAAGATGAAGATAGTCTCCCGCCCTACGATGTACTTGATCGCATCCTCGCCTTCTATGTTGAGCAGGATTACAGTGCCGAGGCTATCATCGCCATGGGCATGGACCGTGATCAGGTGCAGAAGGTTTTGCGCCTTGTCGATCTCAACGAATACAAGCGGCGCCAGGCACCCATTGGAGTGCGTATTACACAGCGGGGATTTGGACGTGACCGTCGATACCCGATTACCTCCGGTTGGCGCCTTGGGGATTAGCCTGTTATCGCAGCTGTAAAAGCATCCTAAGCCCGAAAGACGCGTTATCCCGTGTTTATTAAATCTTTGGTCGATTGTCGAACTGTGGTGCCTGGGGTGGATCAAATAGCCCGAAGGAAGCCTTGTTAACCCAGGATCGTTGTAACCCGTCGAGTGTATACACGCTTTCGAACTGTCCGTTCTTATTGAGGGCAGGGTACTCGGGGTAGTTTAACGCAAGCACGTCGATAGAATTCTTTGCCAAATCGTCCAGCCCCAGCAATATATAACCCTGGGCCATTACCGCCAGTCCGTCTGCTACCGCGGGGGTTTTCTCGAAATTCTCGACGACGTACTGGCCGCGATTGGTGGCCGCGAGGTATGCGCCCCGTTTGAGATAATAGTTGGCGATGTTGATTTCGTGGCGAGCCAGCAGATTCCTCAGGTAGACCATTCGTGCTTCGGCGTCAGCGGCATAGGGGCTGTTGGGATACCGCGAGAGCAGTTGTGCGAATTCGGCAAAAGCTTCCCTGGCATTTGAGGTGTCGCGCTGAGTGGGATCAGTCGGTAAAAAACGGGCAAAAACATCTTCATTACCCGTGTAAGCCGATAGCCCTTTCATGTAGTAGGCATAATCTACGTTCGGGTGTTGGGGGTGCAGCCGGATAAAACGGTCAGCTGCTTCCACGGCAGCCTCGTGTTCATAGGCATTATAGTGCGCATAAATAAGTTCGAGCTGGGCCTGTTCAGCGTATTTGCCAAAAGGGTATCTGGATTCCAGCTGCTGGAGGCTACGAACCGCCAGATTAAAGTTTTCGCCGCGCAGATAACGTTGCGCTTCCTCGTAAATTTGTTGCTCACCGGCATTGGCGGGAATATCTGGCAGTTCATCGTTGCTGGAGCAGCCGTAAAGCGTCAGGCTGAGTAACAGGGACAGGATGTATTTCATGATTTCACCTAAAAGGGTGCGCGCGGGCGTGTTAAAATCTCTCGCGAAGCGGGTGCTGTTGCAGCGGTATTTAACCACAGGCGGGCCGGCGCATAAACAGGAATTGTCATGAATGATCGGGTGGAACTGCAGGCCAGTGTGCCGCAGGCGTTGCACGGCAACCGGCTGGACCAGGCAGCGGCGCAACTGTTTCCTCAGTATTCGCGGTCCAGGCTTCAGGAATGGATCAAAAAGGGCGCCCTGTCCATGGACGGGACTCAGTGCCGTCCACGTGACAAGGTGGTCAGTGGTGCGAGTCTGCAAATTAACGCTGAGTTGGAAAGCGAGGTGAGTTGGCAGGCTGAGGATATCGCCCTCGATATGGTGTATGAAGATGCGGCTATATTGGTAGTGAACAAGCCCGCGGGACTGGTGGTGCACCCTGCGGCAGGTCATGCTGACGGTACTCTGGTTAACGCGCTGTTGGCGCATGCGCCGGAGTTGGCGCAACTCCCCAGAGCCGGTATTGTGCATCGTCTGGATATGGATACCTCCGGTATTTTGGTGGTTGCCCGCACGCTTTCTGCCCATCATCATTTGGTGGGGCAGTTGCAGGAACGCAGTATCAAGCGGGAATATGTTGCCGTGTGCATCGGCGCACTGACGGGCGGGGGTAGGGTGGACGAGCCGATGGGGCGCCATCCCCGGCAGCGAAAAAAAATGGCGGTCCTGTCAGCGGGTGGTAAAACAGCGATTACCCACTACCGGGTAGCACAGCGTTTTGGGCACCACACCCGTGTAACCGTTAATCTGGAAACGGGGCGGACTCACCAGATACGGGTGCACATGGCCCATCGGCGCTACCCTTTGGTCGGAGACCAGATGTATGGCGGGCGCCCGCGCATACCCAAAGGCGCTTCTGACGAACTGATCGACACCCTGCGAAAATTCCCCAGGCAAGCATTGCACGCCCGTTCACTGGGCCTTATCCACCCCGACAGTGGAGATGCGGCGCAGTTTGAGTGCCCCCTCCCTGAGGATATTCTCAATCTCATCGCTGTGCTGGAAAAGGAAGACCCGCCCCTTGCCTCCGATACCACCCTTTATTGAGCCAGACTGGCCGGCGCCGGCCAATGTTCTGGCACTGAGCACGACCCGCCGGGGCGGCTGCAGTGCGGGCCCCTATGACAGTTTGAATCTGGCGCATCACGTCGGCGACAGCGATGGCGCAGTGGGGGCAAACCGAGACACCCTGTCAGCGTTATTGCCCAGCGGCGGCGCTGTGTCATGGCTTTCACAGGTCCATGGGACGCGCGTGCTTGAAGCAGGGCAGGGAGGACTGTATCCAGAGGCCGATGCTCAGTGGAGCCGCCGTTTAGGCGCGCCGTGTGCTGTGATGACAGCCGACTGCCTGCCAGTTCTGTTTTGTTCTGCCGCGGGTGATGTCGTTGCCGCTGCGCATGCTGGCTGGCGCGGCTTGTCAGCGGGTGTGTTGGAAGCCACGGTGAGGAGTATGCGCACGCAGACAGAAGGTGTACTGGTGTGGTTAGGTCCGGCAATTGGACCAGCTGCCTTCGAAGTGGGCGCGGAGGTGCGCACTACCTTTCTGGCGTCTGCCGGTTCCACGGAGGCCTCCGCTGTTGAGGCTTGTTTCCGCCGCAATCCCGGTCGTCCCGGTTACTACTACGCTGATTTATACGCCCTGGCGCGGATTCGGCTGGGTGCGTTAGGTGTTCACCGGTTCTTTGGTGGAGGGTTTTGTACCCATAGTGATACTCAGCGCTTCTTCTCCTATCGTCGCGACGGCAAAACCGGGCGTATGGCCAGCCTTATCCTCCTGCGGGAATGACACCCTCCAGCCCTAATTTCCGCACTTGAAACAGGGGCATTTGCCCCCATTTAAGTGTGGAGTGAGCGCGATTCACCGCCCGGTAATAATCATTAAGGAGACCGCTATATGAGAATGGACAAATTAACCAACCAGCTGCAGGCGGCACTGGCAGATGCGCAGTCTCTGGCGCTGGGGAAAGATCACAATTTTATTGAGCCTGTTCATCTGCTGAGCGCCCTTCTTGAGCAACCTGGTGGCGCTTGCAGGCCACTACTGCAAAAGGCGGGTGCAGACATTGCCGGTCTTGCTGTGCAAGTTCGTGCTGCGGTAGACGCATTGCCCACGGTGTCCGGAACAGGTGGCGATATGCACATGTCGAACGACCTGGGGCGTATCCTAAACGTCACCGACAAACTGGCGCAACAGGGCGGCGATACTTATATCTCCAGTGAACTGGTGCTGTTGGCGATGCTGGAGAGCAAAACCTCAGCCGGGGAGCTGTTAAAGGCCAATGGCGTGCAGCCCCTGGATCTAAAATCTGCAATCGATTCACTGCGTGGTGGGGAGTCAGTCGACAATCCCGAAGATGAAGAATCCCGTCAGGCCCTGGAGAAATATACTATTGATCTGACCGAGCTCGCCGAGCAAGGCAAGCTGGATCCGGTGATCGGCCGCGATGACGAAATTCGGCGCACTATTCAGGTATTGCAACGTCGCACCAAAAATAACCCGGTGTTAATTGGGGAGCCCGGTGTCGGTAAAACCGCCATTATCGAGGGGCTGGCGCAGCGCGTGATCAACGGAGAGGTGCCTGAGAGCATGCGTGAGAAGCGTGTTTTATCACTCGACCTGGGGGCGTTGCTGGCGGGTGCTAAATTTCGTGGCGACTTTGAAGAGAGGCTCAAGGCAGTACTTAAAGAACTATCCAAACAGGAAGGTCGCATCATCCTGTTCATTGACGAACTTCACACGATGGTTGGTGCCGGTAAAGCAGAGGGCTCTATGGATGCGGGTAATATGCTGAAACCCGCCCTCGCGCGGGGTGAGCTGCACTGTGTGGGTGCTACCACTTTGAATGAGTATCGCCAGTACGTGGAGAAAGATGCGGCACTGGAGCGTCGATTCCAGAAAGTGCTAGTAGACGAACCTAATGAGGAAGACACCATCGCCATTCTGCGGGGTTTGAAAGAGCGCTACGAGGTGCACCACGGCGTAGATATTACCGACAGTGCCATTATCGCCGCTGCGAAACTCTCCCAGCGCTATATTACCGACCGCCAATTGCCCGACAAGGCCATCGATCTTGTTGATGAGGCCGCCAGCCGGATTCGCATGGAAATCGATTCCAAGCCGGAGGTCATGGACAAACTGGAACGACGTTTGATTCAACTCAAAATCGAGCGCGAGGCGGTGAAAAAGGACACCGATCCCGGCGCGAAAAAGCAGGTGGAATTGCTGGACGGAGAAATTGAAAAAGGCGAGCGCGAATTTTCCGATCTCGAAGAAATATGGAAGGGCGAAAAAGCATCCGTGCAAGGCGCCGCGCAAATCAGGAGCGACCTGGAACAGGCAAAACTAGAGCTGGAAGCGGCCAGGCGGGCGGGCGATCTCACCTGCATGTCAGAACTACAATACGGGCGCATTCCCGAGCTGGAAAAGCAACTGGAAATGGCCCAGGAATCGGAAACCACCGATACCGTTTTGTTGCGCAACAAAGTAACCGATGAAGAAATTGCCGAGGTGGTATCGCGTTGGACCGGTATTCCTATCGCTAAAATGATGGAGGGTGACCGCGAGAAACTGCTGCGCATGGAGGACGTTTTAAGCGAAAGGGTGGTTGGGCAAAGCGAGGCCATAACTGCAGTATCGAATGCCGTACGACGCTCCCGTGCAGGGTTGTCTGACCCCAAACGTCCCAACGGCTCGTTCCTGTTCCTGGGCCCCACCGGCGTCGGTAAAACAGAATTATGCAAAGCTCTGGCGGAATTCATGTTCGATAGTGAAGACGCCATGGTGCGTGTGGACATGTCAGAGTTCATGGAAAAGCACTCCGTAGCGAGGCTCATTGGGGCCCCTCCGGGCTATGTGGGCTACGAGGAGGGCGGCTATTTGACCGAGGCAGTGCGACGGCGCCCATACTCTCTATTGTTATTGGACGAGGTCGAGAAAGCACACCCCGATGTTTTCAACATTCTGTTACAAGTGTTGGAGGATGGGCGTCTTACCGACGGTCAGGGCAGAACAGTGGATTTTCGCAATACCGTGGTAGCCATGACCTCCAACCTCGGTTCGCACCTGATTCAGGAAATGGCAGCCCAGGACGATTACGAGGCGATGAAGGCCGCTGTGATGGACGTGGTTGGAGCCCATTTTCGGCCTGAGTTCATTAACCGTGTGGATGAATCGGTAGTATTCCACCCGTTGCAAGTGGAGCAAATTCGTGGAATCGCCGTCATTCAGCTGAAAGATCTGCAAACTCGTCTGGCAGAGCGGGAGCTGTCGCTACAAATCAGCGATGCGTTCATGGATCGACTCGTGTTGGCCGGATTTGACTCCGTTTATGGCGCGCGGCCACTCAAGCGCGCTATTCAGCAGGAACTGGAAAACCCCCTGGCACAGCGCATTCTGGCCGGTGAATTTCCGCCCGGATCGGTCATTTCTGCCGATATCGAGGATTCGGTGACCCGCTTCGCAGTTTTGCCCGGGTAGGACCACCATCGGTCACAAATGTAACATTAAGACCCTGTGATGTTGTGACGGCCCTATAGACATTTACCTGTCTCGCAGCGAGGCAAGCCTTCACAGACGATATCAAAATGTTTGTGGCGGGGGCTCTGGTCCTACTTCTCACAGTAAGCCGTTATCGATTCCTCAGCCCGCTTCCGCTGCGAAAGTTTCTCTTCGTCATTAATGTATCGATACTCCCCTTCTTCGTTTCGTATGCGAATTTTTGCGGAGGTATCGAGGGCTTGCAGGTTGTCCCTGGCGCGTTGGCAGTACTCAGGGTTTTTCTCGATGATGGGTGCGCGCGAATCGACGGGCTGAAAATCGTTGCTCGCACTGGGTTCGACCTTCAATGGCACCGCGCCCTCCTCAGAAGCTACTGAACGGACCATGCGGGAGCTGGTTGATACCACCTCGTAATCCACACCTGTCGGTGGCGGCCGGTCACTATTTACCGGGGAGCCCCGTTCATCAATCCAGCGGTAAATCACTGCATCGGCAACGGTGCTGCTGGCTGAAAAGGTCATTAAAACCGTGGTCAGGACTATTGAAAGTAGACTTACTTTGGGCTTCAAGGGGTTGCCTCCACTCGGACATCTAGATTCCCTCAAAAATACGCCACATCCGCGGCCGGGGCAATCCAGTAATACCGGCACTAATATAGCCATCGTGGCACAGTGGTTGACTTTAGCTGCTCGCAAACGCAACAATAGGGGCGTCTTGCGGCTGGCAATGATTACCGTCGAGTACCCTCGGCCTCTGGTCTACTGCATCATTACGATTATTTGGTGCAGCTGGTTGTAAGTCCCGTATTCAATTTGAGCCGTATTGGCCAGATTGAGGGCTAGACACTGCGCTACCCCGCAGGGCTACCGATACACGCTGTTCGTGATCGCAATTCCCGTTCAGGGCAGATCCATGCAGTGTATCGAGCTTAAATGGGGGTGGCGTGGCTAATCTTGTGCCTGTTCCAGGTATATCTGCCGCAATGACCACACGCTATTTTGGAATGATCCGGTGAGGGTAACGCACTGGGCGTTTTGATTATGGAGAGTGATAGTGGAGTTGTTATCTGGCGGTGAAATGATCGCTCGAGCACTGGAAGATGAGGGTGTTGAATACATCTTTGGCTACCCTGGTGGCGCGGTTTTACATATATACGATGCCCTGTTTAAGGACTGCAAAGTCCCTCATATACTGGTGCGCCATGAGCAAGCAGCCACGCATGCTGCAGACGGTTACGCCAGAGCTACTGGGAAACCGGGCGTCGTATTGGTGACCTCCGGTCCCGGCGCAACCAATGCGATTACCGGCATCGCTACAGCCTATATGGACTCGGTCCCCATGTTGGTGCTGTCCGGGCAGGTGCAAAGCCACCTCATCGGCGAGGATGCCTTCCAGGAAACGGATATGATCGGTATCTCGCGCCCCATCGTAAAGCATAGCTTTATGGTAAAGCGCACCGAAGACCTCCCACAAATGATCAAGAAGGCATTCTACATAGCCTCCACGGGTCGGCCTGGCCCTGTGGTTATCGATATTCCTAAAGATTTGACGCGCCCGGATGAAAAATTTGAGTACAACTATCCCAAAAACGTGAAGATGCGCTCCTATTCGCCGGCTCAGCGTGGCCATACCGGGCAAATCAAGAAAGCAGCGAAGATGCTGCTGGCGGCCAAGCGCCCGATGATTTATGCCGGTGGTGGTGTGATACAGGGAGATGGCAGTGAACTGTTAACGCAACTGGCTCGGGAATTGAACTACCCGGTTACCAATACGTTAATGGGGCTGGGAGCCTACCCGGGCAGCGATCGCCAATTTTTGGGTATGTTGGGTATGCACGGCTTGTACGAGGCGAATATGGCCATGCACCACAGTGACTGTATTCTCGCCGTTGGTGCGCGCTTTGACGACCGTGTCACCAACACCGTGGACAAGTTCTGTCCCGGAGCCAAGGTTATCCATATTGATATAGATCCCGCTACTATCTCGAAAATCGTTATGGCAGATATTCCTATCGTTGGACCGGTGCAGTCGGTACTGACCGAATTGCTGGGGCAAGTTACATTGCTACGCAAAAAAGACAGTTCTTTGCCGGATGAGTCTGCGCTTGATCGTTGGTGGCAGCAGATTGAGGAGTGGCGCTCGGCGCACGGCCTGTTTACGGGGCGACGTTATGGGCAAAGTGATCTGATTATGCCGCAGCAGGTTATCGAGAGTCTGTACCGAGTGACAGACGGTGATGCGTACGTCACATCCGATGTTGGACAGCATCAGATGTTCGCTGCCCAGTATTATCCTTTTGACGAGCCCCGGCGCTGGATAAACTCCGGCGGGTTGGGAACCATGGGTTTCGGGTTGCCCGCTGCCATGGGAGTAAAGCTCGCATTTCCCGATATGGAGGTCGCCTGCGTGACCGGAGAAGGCAGCATCCAGATGAATATCCAGGAGCTGTCTACTTGTAATCAATACAAGACAGCGGTAAAGATCATTAACTTGCGCAATAATTATTTGGGCATGGTGAAGCAGTGGCAGGACATGCAGTACGAGGGCCGCTACGCCATGAGCACCTACGAGGATTCGCTGCCGGATTTCGTCAAGCTGATGGAAGCCTATGGTCACGTTGGTATCCAGGTTGACAAGCTCGATGATCTTGAGGGAGCGATGAAGGAGGCTTTTGCTCTGAAGGACAAACTGGTGTTTCTTGATGTGATTATCGATCCTATGGAACACGTGTATCCCATGCATATTGCGCCTAATGGTTCGATGAAAGATATGTGGCTCAGCAAGAATGAGAGGACCTGACATGCGACGGATTATTTCTATGTTGATGGAAAATGAGCCCGGTGCACTCTCGCGTGTGGTGGGCCTGTTTTCTCAGCGTGGCTACAACATTGAGACACTGAATGTTGCGCCTACAGACGATGCTACTTTGTCTAGGCTTACCCTGACGACGGTCGGAACGGACTTGCATATTGAAAAACTCACCAAACAGCTAAACAAGTTGGTAGATGTGGTGAAGTTGGTTGATTTGACCGAGGGTGCCCACATAGAGCGGGACATGATGTTGATCAAGATTCGGGCCACTGGCGCAGCGCGTGAAGAAGTTAAACGCGTTACTGATATCTTCCGTGGCCAGATTGTGGATGTGAGCCCCAACGTGTATACCATCCAGCTTTCCGGCACCAGCGATAAGCTCGATTCATTTGTAGCGGCGATGGCGGAGGCGGATATTCTCGAAGTCGTGCGTTCAGGTGTGGCTGGAATATCGCGCGGTGAGAAAGTACTGAGCCTTTAATCTTTAGGGCATTTTATGCGCAGTGCAGGCGCATGTGCCGGCTTTTTAGCAGCGGGCCTTGTGCCTTCTTGAGTAGCTGGACCCAGCAAGTACTGGGCCAATAAGGCCCAGGGTGATGAATCTCGAACGGGTGGGTGTGCCTACACTATGCGTTGCATAGCGGTCATATACCCGCGCAACGTTTTTCCAACGACCTCCACGGGGTGAGCGCGTACCGCCTCATTGACGGCAATTAGCTCTGCGTTATCCACACCGTTGTCGCCCACCATGCCACTGCCGATGACGTCCGTGTCGATCTTGCTCATAAAATCCGCCAGTAACGGCCGGCAGGCATGGTCGAACAGATAACAACCGTATTCAGCGGTATCGGAAATCACCACGTTCATCTCGTACAATTTCTTGCGGGCAATGGTGTTGGCGATCAGAGGCGTTTCGTGCAGTGACTCGTAGTAAGCTGATTCGTCAATAATGCCTGCAGACACCATGGTCTCGAAGGCGAGCTCCACGCCGGCTTTAACCATGGCGATCAACAAAATACCGTGGTCGTAAAATTCCTGTTCGACGATTTCTGCGTCTGTATTACCGGACTTCTCGAACGCTGTTTCGGCAGTTGCGGCGCGCCACTTCAACAGATTGACATCATCATTGGCCCAGTCTTCCATCATGGTCCTGGAGAACTCGCCGGTCATGATGTCGTCCTGATGTTTTTCATACAGCGGGCGCATGATTTTTTTGAGATCTTCCGCCAGATAGAAGGCGCGTATTTTGGCGGGGTTAGACAGGCGGTCCATCATATTGGTGATGCCGCCGTATTTAAGGCCTTCGGTGACAGTTTCCCAGCCATATTGGATTAACTTGGAGGCGTAGCCGGGCTCGATGCCCTTTTCAACCATCTTGTCAAAGCTCAGAATAGCGCCGGTTTGGAGCATGCCGCAGAGAATCGTCTGTTCTCCCATCAGGTCCGACTTTACTTCCGCGACAAAGGAGGATTCCAATACGCCCGCACGATGTCCACCGGTTCCAGCGGCATACGCTTTGGCGAGCTCCAGGCCATCACCGTTGGGATCGTTTTCCGTGTGAACGGCAATCAAGGTGGGAACCCCGAATCCGCGCTTGTACTCTTCGCGCACTTCAGTGCCAGGACACTTGGGGGCAACCATAATGACCGTGATGTCATCACGAATTTGCATGCCTTCCTCAACGATGTTGAATCCGTGGGAATAGGACAGGCAGGCGCCTTGTTTCATAAGCGGCATAATTGCAGTGACAACGCTTGTGTGCTGTTTGTCGGGCGTGAGATTGAGTACCATATCCGCTTGTGGAATCAGTTCCTCATAAGTGCCGACGGTAAATCCATTTTCAGTCGCATTTTTCCAGGACTGTCTCTTGTCTGTGATAGCGCCCTCACGCAGGGTGTAGGAGACGTCAAGACCGCTGTCTCGTAAGTTCAGGCCCTGATTCAGCCCCTGGGCGCCACACCCCACAATCACCATTTTCTTACCGCGAATCATTTCCACGCCATCGGCAAACTCGGAACGTTGCATAAAGCGACACTTACCGAGTTGGTCGAGCTGAAGGCGCAGTGGCAGCGTGTTGAAGTAATTTTGTCCCATGATAAGTGTCCCCTGGTGGCTGATTGCAACGTGAAGCGAACCATACGATAAATAAATGCTTGCGTAAAACGCTATATTGGTAATACTGTTTTGCGTAACTAGCAACACAAGTGATCTCTATGGATACAAGAGTTTTGGCTGTCTTCCTCTCTGTGACCGACACGCTCAATTTTAGTCGTACTAGTGAGTTACTGCACATGAGTGTGTCTGCGGTGAGCAGAACAGTGCAGCGTCTCGAAGAGGAGTTGGGTCACCTCTTGTTGGAGCGTGATAACCGCACTATGCGATTAACGGCAGCGGGTGCTGAATTCAGAGAATTTGCGCGCAATACCATAGCCGAGCTGCAACTACTAAGACGCAAACTTGGCAGCGACGAAGAGCTGGCGGGTGAAGTCAGTCTGTTCTGCTCAGTGACAGCAACCCACAGTGTGCTTGCACCTATTCTGGAGGCTTTTCGGGTTACTCATTCATCTGTAGAAATTAAGATGCACACCGGTGACCAGGCGGATGGCATTGTCCGTATTCTGGAAGGCGAGGATGATATAGCTGTGAGCGGTCGTCCTGCGCGTTTGCCGCGGCGAGTGGAGTTTTTGCCTCTGCTCGAGTCGCCCTTGCATTTTTGTGCGCCGGCAACAGATTGTGTCGTGCGAGAGATGGTAGCGGCGGGCGAACTTGCGGGGGGTGAGGTGGATTGGAGCAGTGTGCCTTTCATCGTGCCCGAACGGGGCGTTACCAAAGATATGTTGGACGCATGGTTCCGAAAGCGCGGTGTCAGGCCAAAAATCTACGCCCAGGTAGCCGGCCATGAAGCTATCGTAGCCATGGTAAGTTTGGGCCTGGGTATTGGAATTGCGCCGCAGTTGGTGATTCAGGCAAGTGGTATGGCAAATCGCGTCCGCCAGATTGAGGTTGCAGACGGGTTGCCTCCCCTCACTATTGGCCTGTGTAGCCTGAAGCAGAGATTGGCTAGTCCATTGGTTAAATCCCTCTGGGATGTCGCTGGGCAGACCTATAAAGGTTCAGTTTGATACTATACTTGTCGAACTGAGAGAGCAGGCACACAACATGGATGATCAAAATGAAATTGCACCCGAGCAAAAGCAGAGCTCGAGTGCCGCAGACGAGCAGCCGATCTCCGGTACTGTCGCCCCCCGCCTTGATCTATTAGTTGACGAACATGAGGAGGAGGTCTCCGAAAACGGGCAAACAGTGCGTCGCCAGGGTATTTACCTACTGCCCAACCTTTTTACCACGGCGGCACTCTTTGCCGGATTTTACGCCATTATTGCCGCCATGCGCGGAGACTTTGAAAACGCTTCCATAGCCATATTTTTCGCCATGATTTTGGACGGGCTCGATGGACGTATTGCACGACTCACTAATACCTCCAGTAAATTTGGTGGCGAGTATGACAGCTTGGCGGACATGGTGTCCTTCGGTGTAGCCCCCGCTCTGGTAATGTTCAGTTGGGCTTTGGGAGAGTTAGGAAAGTTCGGCTGGAGTGCCGCGTTTATCTACGTGGCATGTGCGGCCCTGCGCCTCGCTCGTTTCAATACGCAAATTGATACGGCCGATAAGAACTACTTCACCGGTTTGGCCAGCCCGGCTGCCGCTGGAATTATTGCCAGCACGGTGTGGGTCTGTAACGATTTGGGGTGGGTCGGCACGGCATTACCCCTGGAAATGTCGGTTGTGGTCGCAGTGCTCACCGCCGCTGTTGGTTTTTTCATGATTGCAAATTTTCCCTACTACAGTTTTAAAGATATCGATTTTCGCGGTCGCGTGCCCTTTGTGGTGGTGATTGTTGTGGTTCTTGTTTTTGGCCTGGTTACGGTAGATCCTCCGCGGATATTGCTGGCAGGGTTCCTCATTTATGCAATGTCCGGCCCTGTTATGCTCGCGGTGAACCGCGGCAGACAGCAAGCAGGTTGAATCTCTGCTTATCCTGAGGCCTTCTGGAAAGCAAACATTCGATTGTGGTTGTGACCCGTAGTCAACGTCGCAATGGCGGGGAAGCATGATGGGCATGCGTTTTGTAGTACCTCGAATAGTCTCTTCTGAAATCACTTCGGAGCCTGCGTAGAGGAAGCGACGGGATTTTATTAGAGCCGCGGGCCTCGCAGCTGTCCCAGCTATGTTGGCTTTACGCCAGCGGTCTTGGCGGAGGAACGGGTGGAGCGCCCCCATATCACGCTCGCGTGGCGACTCAGGCGTTATCGATTGCGTCAGCGGCAAATTATCGTTTCCGAAGAGTGTTTTGTGTAGCCTTGTCTTGTCCATTGGGAGCCCGCTTTCGATTCCGATTTTCGCGCAGATTTAGTCCGCAGGAAAATCTTGGAAATAATTCAGTAAAAGGCCTTGCAGGGGCAGTCGCTATGCGTATAATGCGCTTCCCGTTGAGGCATGGCCTCACGGGATATCTGCGCCCAAGCGGTAGCGGATGCTGTTTAACAAGAAGATGAAGACAGATGTGTGGGCACTTGTTGGGATAGTCGTCGCGACTATTCAGATACAACAA
>PKCY01000148.1 GCA_002862985.1 Haliea sp. | reverse complement strand
ATAGTTGACGACCTGGGGGATCGAGGCGGAACCATGCAATTCCTCACTCAATATATTGCTGAGAAAGGTGCGCGCCAGGTATTAACGCTGGCGCTCTATATGAAGCCCCAGGCTATCAGTGTCTGTCCAGCAGATTTCTTTTTCGGGAAAGTAGATCAGGACACCTGGATTATCACGCCGCGGGAAGCCGTTGAAACCATGGTCAAACGTATACCGGTATGGAAGGAACGTGGAGCCGATCAGGCTGAATGTCATCGGCGACTGGTTGAACTGATCGGTTATCCTCCTACTGTAGTCGATTACTATTTGGAGACTGTATTTGAGGCTTGTTAGGGCGCGCCGCGCCGAGCAGGGAGATCCAAAGCCCCATCTCGACAGTACCCACCACTCTAAAGCACTTCCGACACTGACTGTGCAACGTAGTCGATATTACGTGCATTGATTCCAGCCACATTAATCCGTGAAGAATCCAACATGTAAACGCCAAACTCCTTGCGCAGCCGCACCGCTTGCGCCGCACTAAGACCTAGAAAGGAAAACATCCCCTTTTCCCGCTCGATGAAAGCGAAATCCTGGCCGCAGGTTGTTTCCAGCGCCCGACGCAGATTTGTGCGCAAACCATTGATGCGCTGACACATGGCGGACAATTCAGTACGCCAGATTACACCCAGATTATCGTCTGTCAGAACGCGACCTGCCACCAGGGCACCGTGAGCCGGTGGCATTGAATACACACGTCGCGCCGCTGCCTGCGCCTGAGTCAAAATAGCACTGGCATTAGCCTCGTCCCGACAAACAAAAATGGTAGCGCCGGTGCGCTCCCGATACAGGCCAATATTTTTGGAACAGGAAGCCGCCACGATCACTTCCGGCAAGCGCGAAATGAGCAGACGCAAACCGGCAGCGTCCTCTTCCAAACCATCACCCAAACCCTGGTAGGCGATATCAACAAAGGGCGTGAGGCCTTGTTGCTCGAGCATATCCGCGACGATCGCCCATTGGGCCAATGACAAGTCGGCACCGCAGGGGTTGTGACAGCAACCATGCAACAACACCACATCGCCCGCCCTGGCATTTTTCAGGTCTTCCACCATGCCATCGAAGTTCACGCCGTGACTGGCCGGGTCGTAATAGCGGTAGCTCTGGAGTTGCAGCCCGACACTGCCCAGCAGTGGAATATGCACGGGCCAGGTGGGGTCCGAAATCCACACTCTCGCGCCCGGCGAGGCCGCCTGAATGATCTCGGCGCCGATGCGCAGGCCACCGCAACCACCGGGCGTCTGTATGCTGCTGACCCGGCCATCAGCGAGGGCGATACTGTCAGCGCCAAGCGTCAGGCGCTGAATACCGGTATTAAACTGTGCATCGCCCGCGGCGGAGAGATAGGCCTTGGTCACCTCCTCATCTACGATAGCTCGCTGAGCCAGCTGCACAGCCTCAAATACCGGACACACCCCCGCTTCATTCATGTAAATACCGACCGTCAGATTCACCTTGTTGGGATTCGGGTCGGCGCGACAGGCGTCAGACAATCCGAGAATCAGATCACTCGACAGTTGTTCTAGGCCTTGCAGCATGGGTACTTCTCCCTGGGTCTACATCTGGCCCAGCAGTGCGCTCAGCAACTGCCAGCATAGTTCAACGGTATCGGTTTGCAGCCGCTCTGCTGGTGGAGGCGCGCCACGGCCTCCCCCTCTGATATCGGCTATCTAAATCTGGCTGCCATCTCGGGTAACCGGCCATCGGGGTTACTACCCGCCAAAAAGCGCATGCCCGGAACACGCGCCGGATTATAGCCCAGCGTTCAGCTCACGGACAAAGTTCACATAATTCTCAGGTACTTTTTACGTCCCATATTGTCCACAGGTCACTATACTAATGGTGAGAGACAGACAATAGATGTGTATTCGGATTACCCATGAAAAGATTGGATGAAGGCAAAGCGAGCCTGGTGGATTTTTTACGCAGTATCAAATTCACTCGCGACACTCGCGACAAAAAATCGACCCACTGTGATGACCATTTTGCCGGGTTCAACCCACAGACCCCCCCGCCAAATCACTCTAGCGCGGAAGATTCGAAGCTGGTGCGCAGCGCTAACTAGCACTCGTCACTGTTACCACAGGCGGTCCGGTACAGAATTGCTTTCCAAACTGGCAAAGGGACGCCTATCTCAACTTGCAGCAACCACTCTCACCAGCGGCCGGATATATTGGCTACGGCATAACGCCCAACGATCCTGGGGTTCCACCAGATGATTCGCCACCACTGCAAACACCAGCGGATTAAACGGAAAACCCACATGGCTGGCGACCACCGCCATATTAGTCACATACCGTGGGTCGCCCTGGCATTTGGCTATGCCCGCTCCGACGATACCGTCTGACTCGCTGTAGAGTGCCAATACGGGAACACGGAGCGTGCCGCCGCTGTAGGTATGCGCAACCCAGCGTTCCAGCGCCTCTTCCTCCACACCATTGTTATATATTCTACCCATCACACTGTACAAGGCTGTGCCCCGCGGGTCGCCGTAGGGCGTGCCCAGCGTGATCACTTGACGAACCCATTGCGGAAATCGATGCGCCAGCGCCACCGCATACAACCCCCCGAGGCTCCAACCAATCAGGGTTAACTTGCTCCCACTGGCGATGAATTCTTGCTCTATGCGCAACGCTATCGCGTCCTCAGTGGCCGCACGATGGGCCAAAAAGTCGTCAATATTTTGGGAACGGACATTTGAAGCGTTACGGCCCAGCCCCCAGGGAATCGCATTGTATCCACGCTTTTTAAGGAACCGACGCAGCGGCGAGGTAGAACCGTCAGCACCCATAAATCCGGGAATTGTCATGATGGTGTGACCATCACCTTTTGGCAGGGTTTTCAACAGTGGTGTGAGTAAGGCAGTGCTGCCAATTTCCAGCATGACCCGCCCGAATTCCATAACACTGTGCCGCAGCGCAGGAGGCTGCGTGTCATGTGTGAAGCCCTCGTCCGATACCGCCATAAATGCCCCTTGAAAACTCTATGTTTGATCATTGTGGCCACTATGTCAGCAGGAATACAGGAAAACCTGAGCATCGTGGTTCAATATTTCATGCTAGAATTATGGCCCTGACTACGTGTCTGCTAATTTTTGAGCGGCTTCGCGCCCCATACCGACTTGTGACTAATCCCCGCGATACACTCTACGCTGACCCCCTGTCCGAAGACGGCCTGTTTGCCTTCGATGACAGCGTGGCGCGCGTCTTTCCGGACATGATCAAGCGCTCGGTCCCCGGCTACCCCACAATCGTCGCAATGACCGGCCTACTGGCTGAAAAATATGCCGTTGCCGGCAGCTCTCTTTACGATCTCGGTTGCTCCCTGGGCGCCTCCACTCTGGCTATGCGCCAGAATCTCCGCGCGACCGACTGCCACATCATCAGCGTGGATAATTCCGCGTCGATGCTGGAGCGCTGCAAAAGTATTATCGATAACGACCCGCACGATGCCCCTGTCACTCTCACTTGCGCCGATCTACAGGACATCACCATTGAAAATGCATCGGTGGTCGTACTCAACTTTACCCTGCAATTTATCCCAACCCCATTGCGCGACCAGGTGATTGGCAGAATCTACCGCGGATTGCTCCCCGGCGGTGTGATGGTGTTATCGGAAAAAGTGGCGTTTGAGGACCCACGCCTGGACGCGCTGAACATCGAGCTACACCATCAGTTCAAACGCGCCAATGGCTACAGCGACCTGGAAGTCGCACGTAAACGCAATGCCCTTGAGAATGTCCTGCTTCCAGAGACGCTCGGCCAGCACAAACACCGCATTAACGGCGCTGGTTTTAGTAGCTGCGATGTCTGGTTTCAGTGCTTCAATTTCGCATCCCTTGTCGCACTAAAATGATCGACTACCAACCATTGATTGACCACTGGCGTAACAGTGCTCTGGATAGCTGGGCACAGCAGCTCGATCAACAAATCGCCAGTGGTCTGAACCACGAACGCTACGGTGACCTGCAGCGCTGGCTTTCGGCTCTGGAGGCCTTGCCGCAGTTGCACGCGGAAGAAATTCATTTAAACACGTCACGGGTAGGCGCCAGGACCAGTCAGCCGGTTGACGAGGCCACCACCACACAACTACGCGCCGCCTTGCAACAGCTTCACCCCTGGCGCAAGGGCCCGTTTGAACTGTTCAACGTACACATCGATACGGAGTGGCGCTCCGACTGGAAGTGGGGACGCCTGCACGAAAACATTGACCCTCTCTCCGGGCGGCGAGTGCTGGATGTGGGATGTGGCAGCGGCTATCACTGTTGGCGCATGCTGGGCGATGGCGCAGCCGAAGTCATTGGTATCGATCCAACGCCGCTGTTCGTCGTACAGTTTTGGGCGCTACAACGGTATTTGCAGCAGAACAATATCTGGGTCTTGCCACTTGCGATGGAGCAAGTTCCACCCAAACTCCAGGCCTTCGATACGGTATTTTCAATGGGGGTTCTCTACCACCGCCGCTCGCCCTTTGATCACT
Source organism: Haliea sp. (assembly GCA_002862985.1). Lineage (GTDB taxonomy): Bacteria > Pseudomonadota > Gammaproteobacteria > Pseudomonadales > Halieaceae > Marimicrobium. The sequence continues at coordinate 53,088 of PKCY01000148.1, read as the reverse complement.
TGCAGGAACTGAAAGACTGCCTGAGGCCGGGCGGTCAGCTGGTAGTGGAGACGCTGGTGATTGAAGGTGAATTAGGCGACACACTGATGCCAGAGAGCCGCTACGCCCGTATGGCCAATGTATGGTTTTTACCCAGTTGCGACACGCTGCTGAGTTGGCTCAGAAAGCTGGGGTTCGTGGATGCTGAGGTTGTAAATGTCTGTGTTACGACGCCGCAGGAACAGCGGTCGACGGATTGGATGACGTTTCACTCGCTGGCGGATTTTCTGAATCCTGAGGATGCGAGTCAATCGATCGAGGGGCATCCGGCGCCTTGTCGGGCGGTTGTGACTGCCCGGGTGCCCGGGACCTGGAAACCGTTGCTTTAAACGCTGCAACCCAATTTTTCGCTGTGCTCCGTATGGCAAGCAGGGATGCACACTCAGGGTAAGGCCACAGTGAATCGAAGTGAATGCCCCGTCGAACGTAAACAGGTTCTAGTGCAAAGACTTTTCCACTCGATGCTCATCAAACACAAACTCAAAAACTTCCCGATAATTCCGAGCAAAATGCACATTAACACCGTCCCGCAAATACTCCGGCAACTCCTCAAAATCCCGCCGGTTACCAAAGGGAAGAATCAGCTCCATAATCTTGCTACGCCGCGCCGCAATAACTTTTTCGCGTATGCCTCCCACCGGCAATACCTGCCCCGTCAGCGTCAACTCGCCCGTCATTGCCAGCGGTCGTTTAATACGCTCCCGACGCGCCAGAGAAACCAGTGACGTTGCCATCGTAACACCGGCACTGGGACCGTCTTTGGGTGTAGCGCCCTCAGGAACATGCAGGTGCACCATGCTAATATCAAAGAAGTCCAGATCGCAGTTGTAGTCCTTAAGGTGAGAAACAACATAGCTATAGGCGATTTCGGCCGACTCTTTCATTACCTCCCCCAACCGCCCGGTCAACTTAAAGCCCCGGTTGAGTGTATGAATCCGCGACGACTCTATTGGTAAGGTGGCACCGCCCATCGAAGTCCACGCTAATCCTGTCACGACACCCATCCCGCGCAGCGGCCGTTCAGCCTGAAATGGAGGCGTGCCCAGTAGATCTTCGATATCTTTTTTACCCACGCGTAACTTGGCTTCCTTCTCACTCAGTAGTCGCACAATCGACTTGCGCATAATGCGGGCAAGCTGTTTTTCGAGAGAGCGCACCCCCGCTTCGCGACAATACGACTCGATCACATACTTCAAACCAGCATCGTTGATTTTCAATTGCTCATCGCTGAGCCCATGACGTTCGAGTTGTTTAGGCCACAGATGATTTTTTGCGATGGACAATTTTTCTTCCGCCACATAACCCGAGAGGCGCAGAGTCTCCATACGATCCAACAGTGGCGCCGGAATGGTGTCGAGCTGGTTTGCCGTGCAGATGAATAGCACTTTGGACAGATCTACCCGCAGGTCGAGATAGTGGTCGAGAAATTCGCTGTTCTGCTCCGGGTCCAACACTTCCAGCAAAGCAGACGCGGGGTCACCCTGAAAAGAGGCACCGATCTTGTCAATTTCATCCAGCATAATTACCGGGTTGGAGACCTGTACTTCCTTCAGGGACTGGATAAATTTACCGGGCATGGCGCCAATATAGGTGCGCCGGTGCCCCTTAATTTCCGCCTCGTCGCGCATACCACCAAGACTAAAGCGATAGAATTCGCGCCCCAAGGTATCGGCTACAGAACGACCAATACTGGTTTTACCTACCCCTGGCGGTCCTACCAATAACAGAATCGAACCCTTTATCTCTCCCTTAAATGCACCCACGGCCAGGAATTCCAGGATGCGATCTTTCACCTCGTCCAAACCTTCGTGCTGCGCGTCTAACACCTTACGTGCGTGTTTAAGGTTTAGATTGTCCTTGGACACGACACCCCAGGGCACGCTGGTGGCCCAGTCCAGATAATTGCGCGTAACGCCGTATTCCGGCGAGCCTGTTTCCAAGACCGAGAGCTTGCGAAGCTCCTCTCCTATTCGTCTGGAAGCCACTTCGGGAACATCGAGTGCCTTAATACGCTCCTCAAACAATTCCACATCGGCGGTGCGATCATCCTTGGATATACCCAATTCCTTCTGTATGACTTTCAATTGCTCACGCAGGAAGAATTCGCGCTGCTGCTCCGACACCTTCTCATTCACCTGGCTGGTGATTTGTGCCTGTAACTCGGCCACTTCCCGTTCTTTGCGCAGCAACAGCAGCACCTTTTCCATGCGCGAGCGCAGCGGGAGCGTATCCATTATTTCCTGCAATTGATCGCCGCTGGCAGTGGTCAGTGCGGCGGAAAAGTCGGCCATTAAGCTGGGCTGATTGGGGCTAAAGTTGGCCATGTATTGTTTGAGCTCTTCACTGTAGAGCGGACTTAGGGGCAACAGCTCCTTAATCTCCTTGATCAGGGCCATCGCATACGCTTTGATTTCGTCAGAGTCTCGATCACCCTGGCTACGCGGATACTCGACCTGCACCAGATAGGGTGGCGTCTCACTGAGCCAGCGCACAATACGAAATCGCCTGATGCCCTGGGCAAGAAAATGCCCGGGCTGTCCGGGAGACTCGGGGGCACGGTGCAGGCGCACCACACAGCCGATTGCAGGAATCTGCCGGGGTTCCGCCTCCCCGGGTTGAATCTGGGGCTGATCCACATAAGACAGACCGAGCAACCCCTGGCCAGACTGGCTAACCGCTTCCAGGGTACTGCCCCAGTCTTGCGGATTGATACCCACAGGCTGCACCTGACCGGGGAAAAAGGGCCGGTTGGGCACGGGCATCAAATACAGGGTATCGGGCAACACATCATCGGCCACCGCCGGCGCCTGCCGCCCTTCCTCGGACGGCACTACTTCACCATCTACTGGCTCTTCAAAGTCGCTCATTGCAATCCTGATCTCGTCCAATTCCAGGCCATAACGCTCAGCCAATCCCATCTTTATATAGGCACTTGCGCAATATTCAAGCTTCGCGGTCTGGGGCATACTGCTCGGATGCGGTTCCCGCTATACTTCCGCGCTGTTTATTACCGTCAGCCACCAGACTCTGGTACGAGGACAACGCCGTGCATATTGATCAGCTGTCAGCCACCGAACTGACATCCCAACTGGAAACGCTTAAAGAGCAGTACGATGCCTTAAGAGGAGCCAACCTGGCACTGGATCTCACTCGGGGCAAACCCAGTACAGAGCAGGTGGCTCTGTCGAATGCCCTGGACGGAATCCTCGGCGACGACTTTCTCGCTGCCAACGGTATCGATGCGCGCAATTACGGTGGCCTGGAGGGATTGGAAGAAGCCAGGGCCTTGTTCGGCGATGTTCTGGGGACACCGGCTGACGAAACGCTTATTGGCGGCAACTCCAGCCTTACGTTGATGTACAACACTATCGAATTTGCCCTCACTGATGGCCTGCGTGGCCCCGCCTCTGCCTGGGGCAACAGCGATACGGTAAAATTCCTGTGCCCCACTCCTGGCTACGATCGTCACTTCGCCCTCTGCGAATACCTGGGCATCGAAATGATTGCGGTACCGATGCTCGACAGTGGTCCGGATATGGACACAATCGAGGCGCTGGTGAAGCAAGACTCTGCCATCAAAGGCCTGTGGTGCGTGCCGCGCTTTTCCAACCCCACCGGCGGTGTCTACAGCGACGCAACGGTGGAACGCATTGCCCGCCTGGGACTGATCGCCTCGGACCACTTCCTCGTAATGTGGGACAACGCCTACGCCGTTCATTCACTGTACGACGATGCACCTGAGCTGGCCTCTATCCGCACTTACTGCCAACAGCACAACACTCTGAATAACGTATTCCAGTTCGGCTCCACATCCAAAGTAACCTTTGCCGGTGCCGGCGTTGCGTTTCTCGCCACTAGCATAGAAAACCTGAAGGCTTTCAAAAACCATCTGGCTTTCCGGACGATCGGACCAGACAAGGTGAATCAATTACGCCATACCCGTTTTTTGAGTGGCTCGGGGCAACTGGCTGAGCACATGGCAGCACACGCAGCGCTGATCAGGCCGCGCTTTGAATGCGTGATCGACTCATTAGCACGGGAACTGGACGGCACCGGGATGGGCGCGTGGTCCTCACCCCGCGGTGGCTACTTCATTTCCTTTAATACGCTGCCGGGACTGGCACGGGAGGTAGTGGCACTGGCCGAGACGATCGGAGTGAAGCTGACACCGGCGGGAGCGACCTATCCCTATGGCAAAGATCCCAAGGACTGCAACATTCGCCTGTCACCCACTTATCCGTCGCTTGATGATGTGCAGGCAGCCATTACCGCATTTATCGTGTGCGTAAAGATCGCCTCACTCAATGCCCGACTTAAGCCCTAGTACAGCCACTCCTCGCCCCAGTAGCTGCGGATATAATTCACCAGATCCCAGATGGCCTCATCACTGCCAAGCTCAATTTGCCAGCCCGGCATAGCGGCGCCGCCTGCGCCATAGGCAATACTGTTGAACATGTCCTCCTCACTGGTGCCATAAAAATACAGGTAAGGAGCAGCGAGATTGGTGACACCAGGGGCGGGATCGAATGCGCCAGCGCCAGCGTCAGCGTCAGCGTCAGCGTCAGCGTCAGCAATATCAGTCATTTGCTCACTCGGTAAGGAATCAAAAAATTCTGTCTGTGGCGCCACATATTCAGAACTGGACCCGGAGTCAGGCTCAATTCCGTAGGCATCATCTATGGCCTCGGTGAGATCGTAGAGAATTTCTGACTTAAGGGCTGACTCATTATCTCCGGGTTCCCAGTCAGGATATTCAACCCAGTCGGGCCACGCATTATTTTCGCCAGCAAGCGAGTTCTGGGCCTGAGCTTCATCAATCAAGTCGGAGAAATCGTACTCCTGCGCCAGTTCGCCCTCGGCATTGAAACCATAGCCCTGTTCAGAGGTACTCACACCGTGGCATCCGGCGCAGTAAAGGTCATACAAAAAAGCCCCGTTGGCCAGAGACTCATCGTCAGCGGGCACGGGGTTCGCCTGGACAATACCAGAGCACAACAAAGACAGAGACACAGTCAAGTACGCCGCTAGGCTGAGAACTGGACACCTGGAACCTGCGAAAAGACGATAGTGAGTCGGCGCTGCCACAGAGCGTCTACTCTTCGCCGCCCTGCTGCCCGGGTGGAAGTCCCGCAAAAGGGAAACTGGAAACATTGCCCTCTGCAGGCGAGGCACTGGAAACCTTGCTACTGCCCTCCTTATCCACCTCGTCAATGCGAATAATGGCTTGCAGCGGAATGTAGCTGCGTTTGACGCCATTGAACTCGTGCTTGAGCTTTTCCTCGCCCGGATCGACCAGAATCTGCGAGCGCTCTCCGAACACGAACTCTTCAACCTCGATAAATCCCCACATATCGCTCTGATAGATCTGGCGGGCGAAGACCTCGAACACCTGACTGCCGTTCTGAAAAATCACCTTGTAAACGGGTTGGTTGGCCATTGTTTCCTCGTGTAGAACCTGGCAAGAGACGCCTGACCCACGAAGGCAGCGCGCGGGTCCGGATTTCAGGGGGCGGCATTGTTACCGCCCTGCATGAAGAATAACAGCTTCCAGCCCGCCGTGCCCCCCCCGCGTTGTTACAAATATCCCTCTAGCCCATTTCTCCAATACCACCCCCCGCCCTGACACACTCAAAGTGGGAGTGCCCGCCAACGCTCGCCGCTACAGGACTTCCAGATCAGATCACGTACACCAGCATACCCCTAGGTTTGCCTCCTGTATCTGGGTATAATCCGCTCCCTTTTCGGAACAGAGCAATACCTGCGGCGCGCCCACTGCGCCCGCTGTGAGAGTCCATTGAGCAAGAAGCTGTACATTAAAACCCACGGTTGCCAGATGAACGAATACGACTCCGCTCGTATGCGTGATCTGTTGCAGGAGAGCCATGGGCTGGTCTCCACTAACGACCCGGAAGACGCCGATATGCTGTTGCTAAACACATGTTCCATAAGGGAAAAAGCGCAAGAAAAGGTATTCCATCAACTGGGACGCTGGAAGCATTTGAAGCAAAAGAATCCCAATCTGATTATTGGCGTCGGCGGCTGCGTCGCCAGCCAGGAGGGCGCCGAGATCGGTCGCCGGGCGCCCTACGTCGATTTGGTATTTGGCCCGCAAACCCTGCACCGGCTGCCACAAATGATGGACCAAAGGGGCCCCGGCGGCACTCTCGTTGTAGATATTAGCTTTCCGGAGATCGAAAAGTTCGACAATCTCCCGCAGCCAAAGGTTGATGGTCCCAGCGCGTTTGTTTCTGTAATGGAGGGCTGTAGCAAATACTGTACCTTTTGCGTGGTGCCTTATACCCGCGGCGAAGAGGTGTCGCGGCCGGTGGATGATGTCATCGCAGAAATCGCCCAACTTGCAGCCCAGGGCGTGCGCGAGGTCAACTTACTGGGGCAAAACGTCAACGCCTATCGCGGGGCCAACCATCTGGGCGAAGTCGTCGATTTTGCTGAGTTGCTGCATTTCGTCGCGAACATTCCCGACATTGAACGTATCCGCTATACCACCTCACACCCGGTTGAGTTCACCGATGCCCTGATCGACGCCTACGCGACCATCCCGACACTGGTAAACCACCTGCATTTGCCTGTACAGAGCGGCTCTGACCGCATACTTGCGGCGATGAAACGTGGTCATACTGTGCTGGAATACAAATCGAAGATACGCCGCCTGCGTAAAATACGGCCGGATATTAGCCTGTCATCAGACTTTATTATCGGGTTTCCCGGCGAAACCGACGCGGATTTTGCCGCCACCATGAAACTGATAGAAGATATCGGCTACGACAGCTCCTTCAGTTTCATTTACAGTGCCCGACCGGGAACACCCGCCGCGGAACTACCCGATGACACTGACGAGGACACCAAAAAAAATCGCCTGCATATATTGCAGACACGTATCGCTGCGCAGGCGGCTGGCATCAGCCGACGCATGGTGGGTAGTTCCCAGCGCATCCTGGTCACCGGCGTCTCCAAAAAAGATCCCGGGGAACTGCAGGGGCGCACTGAAAACAATCGCGCTGTGAATTTTTCCGCCGCAGACCACGCTCTGATTGGGCAATTTGTCGACGTTGAAATTGTCCAAGCGCTACCCAACTCGCTACGCGGCGCGTTATTGCAAGGTTGACGCCCGCCAATTCCGGTATATCCTTATGTTTAACGATTATGCCCAATGTGGCGACAGGATACTTTGAACAGCAGACCTCCCCCTGAACCGTTGCCTGGACCGTCAGTGCAACAGAACTTGGCACTAGAACCCGATAACGCGCGTCACCTGGCCATGCTGTGTGGCCATCTGGACAACCATTTGCGCCAGATTGAAACGCGTCTCGACGTCAGCATCAGCGCTCGGGGGAATCAATTTTCACTCAAGGGCTCCGCCGGCAAGGTCGCTACTGCCGAGCACCTGCTCCGTCACCTCTATGAAGAAATATGTCAGGACGTAGCGCTGAGCGCTGAGTCGCTGCACTTGCAGTTACAACAGGCGGGCCTGGAGTACCTCGCGGAGGCACGTCAAGACAGTGATGTTCAGGCGATCGCAATCATTCGCACCAAACGCGTATCGGTCAAGCCCCGCGGCAAAAACCAACAGGACTATGTCCGTTCCATTAGACAGAGCGACATCAATTTTGGTATCGGTCCCGCCGGCACTGGCAAAACCTATCTGGCCGTTGCCTGTGGTGTCGAAGCTCTTCTCGAGGAACAGGCGCGCAAAATCTTACTGGTGCGACCAGCGGTAGAAGCGGGCGAGAAACTGGGCTTTCTACCCGGCGACCTGAGCCAGAAAATCGACCCCTATCTACGTCCGCTCTACGATGCCCTTTACGAGATGCTGGGTTTTGAGGCGGTCAACAAATATATCGAGCGCAATATTATCGAGGTCGCACCGCTGGCTTTCATGCGCGGTCGCACGCTAAACAATGCTTTTATTATTCTCGACGAGGCTCAGAACACCACCCGGGAGCAGATGAAAATGTTTCTGACGCGCATCGGCTTTGGTTCCACAGTGGTTATTACCGGTGACGCCACCCAGATAGACCTTCCCCGGGGAGTCCAGTCTGGCTTGACCCATGTGAGCAACATGCTGGACGATATTGACGGCATCGGCTTTACGTATTTCGGCAACAAGGATGTGGTACGTCACCCTCTGGTGCAGCGTATTGTTGAGGCCTATGACAATGCCGAGGACCAGGCAACCCACCTGGACAAGAGTCGACGGTGAATTTGCATGTGGCTATCCAGTCCGCCTGTCGCGAACCTGTTCCCGATGAAGACAGCATACACCGTTGGATAGCGGCAGCACTGCGCAACCGCAGTTCAAAGGAAAGCGTTGAAATCACCGTGCGCCTCATAAACAACAATGAAATGGCAAACCTGAATCACCAGTATCGGGGCAAGCCAGGAGCCACTAATGTTCTGTCGTTCCCAGCCGATTTGCCCGCTGAACTGAATCTTCCACTATTGGGCGATATTGTTATTTGTGCGCCGGTTGTCATCGCAGAAGCAGCACGGCAGGGAAAGAGTGCCAATGCGCACTGGGCGCACATGACTGTCCACGGCACCCTGCATCTACTGGGTTATGACCATATCGAAGAACACGATGCCGCAACGATGGAAGCACTGGAAAGCACCATTCTCAATGAGCTGGATTTCGACTGCCCCTACAAAACAAATGTGCCCCGGGAGCACTCCATTTGATGAGCGAAGACCGCACCAGCAATGACGCAAATGATCGATCATGGATAAATAAGATCGCCCTGCTCTTTTCCTCTGATCCGCACAGTCGCCATGACCTGCAAGAAGTGCTTACCCTCGCTGCAGATAATGAGATCATCGATGAGGACGTGCACAATATCATGGAAGGGGCGATGCAGGTCAGCGATATGCAAGCCCGCGATATCATGATCTCCCGCTCACAGATGGTTGTGATTAAGGCAGAGTCCACGCTGGAAGATATCCTGCCGCAAATCACGGACGCTGCGCACTCCCGCTATCCAGTAATTGGCGACAGCCCAGACGATGTGATGGGTATTTTACTGGCCAAAGATCTGCTCCCCCAAATACTCAACCCTGATCATGAATCCTTCAAAATCCAGGATTTATTGCGGTCCACCATGGTTGTGCCTGAGAGTAAACGTCTTAACGTCCTGTTGCGGGAGTTTCGTGAGAACCGCAATCACATGGCGATTGTAATTGATGAATACGGCGGTGTGGCCGGACTCGTTACTATCGAAGATGTACTCGAGGAAATTGTCGGCGAAATAGAAGATGAGACGGATGCCCAGGCCGACCGTTTTATCCACAAAATAGACAGCCATGATTTTCTGGTCAAGGCCCTTACTCCCATCGATGAATTCAATGCCTATTTCGACTGCACCTTCAGTGATGAAGAATTCGATACCGTTGGCGGACTGGTGATGCAGGCATTCGGCCATATGCCGGCGCGCAATGAAGTCACCACTATCGACGGCATTCGGTTCGAGGTCGTCAATGCTGACCAGCGTAAAATTTACAGCCTGCGCATGCGGCCACCCAGAAAATAACCGGACATTGGCAGCCACACAACATGCGCGCCGAATCCGGCCTTAGCCCCATTTTCGTTCTGTTACTGGCACCGTTTGCCGGTGCACTGGTTACTCTGTCTCTGGCGCCTTTCGAACTCTGGCCGGCAGGTATTTTAAGCTGTGCCCTTTACGCCTATCTGCTGAGCACCTGCGGCACCAGGCAGGCACTGTGGCGCGGATGGCTCTATGGCCTGGGCATGTTCGGCAGCGGCGTTTCCTGGGTTTACGTCAGCATTCACGTTCACGGCCATGCCGGCGTTCTACTGGCTATAGGGTTGACGGCGCTGTTTTGCGCCGGGCTGGCATTACTTCACGCGCTGTTCGCCTGGTGCTATGTGCGGTTTGTGCGCCCGCTGCCAGGCGGCATGTTGGCGGGGTTCCCCGCTTTGTGGGTGCTTTTTGAGTGGTTCCGTAGCTGGCTACTCACTGGCTTCCCCTGGCTTTATCTGGGCTATGCCCATGTTGACACCTGGATATCCGGCTGGGCACCCATTACCGGTGTGTATGGTCTCTCGTTCATCTGCGCACTGACCGGAACCTGTCTGTTTCTCGGGTGGCGCAGTCGCAAGCCCGTCGCCCTTACCACGTATGCCGTGATCCTCATTACACTGTGGGGAGGCGGGGCAGTATTAATGTCCACGCAATGGGTAGCCAAAGCCAGCGAAGACCCCATAACCGTCGCTATCATCCAGCCCAATGTACCGCAGGAGCACAAATGGGCTCCCGATTGGTATCGACCCATTCTCCGTCAATTGCGAGAGGCGACAGATCCGGTACTGGGCTTCGACCTCGTCCTCTGGCCAGAGTCGGCCGTTCCAAATTACCTGCAGCGGGCGCAGGGATTTCTGGAGCCCATTGCCGAGCGCGCCGCAGCAGCGAATACGACGCTGATTACAGGCATTCCCTTTCGCCCGCCTGACAGCGAGTCCTACCACAACAGTATTGCGGCCCTGGGGTTTGGTAAGGGCGTTTATCACAAGCAACGGCTAGTGCCGTTTGGGGAATACGTCCCCCTGGAGAACCTGCTGCGTGGGCTGATTGCTTTCTTTGATCTACCCATGTCCGCTTTCAGCCCCGGACCGGAAAATCAGGCCCCGCTGAAAGTGGGCGCCTTTCGCGTGGCACCTTTTATTTGTTACGAAATTGTCTACGGTGGCCTGGTGGCAAAGAACGCGCGCAATGCGGATTTACTGATCACCATCAGCAACGACAGTTGGTTCGGCGATTCTATTGGCCCCTGGCAACACTTGCAGATTGCTCAGATGCGTGGGCGTGAAAATGGGCGCTATGTAGTGCGCGGTACTAACAATGGAATCTCCGCGATCATTGATCACCAGGGCAAAATCGTCGAGCGCACTGATCAGTTCGTTGCCACCACCCTTACTGGAACGGCACAGGCGATGCTGGGCAATACGCCTTTTGGCAGCTTCGGCAATACGCCAATGATCACCGGCTGCATCATCGGTCTGTTGCTTATGGCAGTCCTGTATCTGGGGTTTTGGCGCGGTAATTAGATCAGTGCGCTGTCGTGGCGTGGCCAATACCCGGGGGCTATCACCGACCCGCCTCCGCCAACTACTTCCGTACGACGCTTACCAGTCCACGGGGTTTACTGTTAGAATCCGCGCTTCTTTTTGGCCGTTTCGCACTCCGGTGAGTGTCGAATCAGGTCGTACTTCACCATGAAATAAAGGACGAAACGAGCTACCCGTGATGGATCAGCCCTACAACCCCAAGGCCCTGGAACAAGCCGTCCAGAAACACTGGCTGGCGAATAAGAGCTTCGCCGTACAACAGGACGACACACGGGAAAAATTCTACTGCCTGGCGATGTTCCCCTACCCCAGCGGGCAACTGCATATGGGGCATGTGCGCAACTACACCATCGGCGACGTCATCGCGCGCTATCAGCGCATGCAGGGAAAAAACGTTCTACAGCCCATGGGCTGGGACGCTTTCGGACTGCCGGCAGAAAATGCCGCAATCAAACACAACGTGCCACCTGCACAGTGGACAGCCCAAAACATTGATTACATGCGTGAGCAGTTGCAGCAACTGGGCTTCGCCTACGACTGGGACCGGGAGCTGGCAACCTGCGACCCGGACTACTACCGTTGGGAGCAATGGTTTTTCACCCGCCTGTTTGAAAAGGGCCTGGCCTACAAAAAGAAAGCCGAAGTAAACTGGTGTGAGACAGACCAGACAGTATTGGCCAACGAGCAGGTTGTGGATGGTTGCTGCTGGCGCTGTGACAACCCGGTGGAACGCCGCGAGATTGATCAGTGGTTTCTCAAAATTACCGACTATGCCGAGCAACTGCTGACTGACCTCGACACCCTCGACCAATGGCCGGAGCAAGTACGCACTATGCAGCGCAACTGGATCGGGCGCTCCGAAGGTGTGAATTTGGACTTCAGCCTCAAAGACGGGACCGCGCTGAGCGTCTACACCACTCGCCCGGATACTCTATTGGGTGTTACCTACGTCGCGATTGCATTACAGCACCCCTTGGCCAGGGCAGCGGCAGAAGATAATCCCGAATTGGCCGCATTTATTGAATCACAGGGCAACATCAAGATGGCCGAAGCGGACATGGCCACCATGGAGAAGCTCGGCATGGCAACTGGCATTACTGCCACGCACCCACTGACAGGTGAGGAAGTGCCTGTTTGGGTCGCCAACTTTGTACTGATGAATTACGGATCCGGTGCGGTCATGTCTGTACCAGGCCACGACCAACGCGACTGGGAGTTTGCGACGCGTTACAAACTGCCCATTGCGCAGGTGATCGCCCCCGCTGGTAACGAACCGTGCGATCTCAGCGCGGCGGCATTTACAGAAAAAGGTATTCTCATTAACTCCGGCGAGTTTGATGGTCTGGATTTTAAGGCCGCCTTCGCCACCATCGCCGACACGCTCGAAAGTGCAGGAAAGGGCAAACGCACTGTCAACTTCCGTCTGCGCGACTGGGGCATTTCACGTCAGCGCTATTGGGGTGCACCCATTCCCATTATCAACTGTGATACGTGTGGGGCAGTGCCAGTGCCCGCGGCAGACCTGCCGGTGATGCTGCCCACCGAGATCGTATTTGAAGGCGTGGGCTCACCGCTCAAAGACATGCCGGCGTTTTACCAAACCTCTTGCCCCAGCTGCGGCGCAGACGCTACTCGTGAAACGGACACCTTTGATACGTTTATGGAGTCCTCCTGGTATTACGCACGCTACGGCTGCGCCAATAACGATCAGGTCATGCTGGATGGCGAAGCGGATTACTGGGCACCGGTAGATCAGTATGTGGGCGGCATCGAACACGCCATCCTGCACCTGTTGTACTCACGCTTCTTTCACAAGCTGATGCGGGATGAAGGGCTGGTGACCAGCGACGAACCCTTCATCCGCCTGCTGACTCAAGGCATGGTGCTCAAAGACGGCGCCAAGATGTCCAAATCCAAGGGCAACACGGTGGACCCACAATCGTTAATCGCCGCGTATGGCGCCGACACCGTGCGCCTGTTCAGCATGTTTGCCGCCCCGCCGGAACAATCGCTGGAATGGTCCGACTCAGGAGTGGAAGGCGCCAATCGATTCCTCAAACGCCTATGGAAACTAGCCAGCAAACACGCTGCATCCGAGCCTGCGCCGGCGCTGGACGTGGCCACACTGAATGAGCAACAGAAAAATATCCGTCGTAAACTTCACGAGACTATCGCCAAGGTCAGTGACGACTTCGGTCGACGCCAAACCTTTAACACGGCCATCGCCGCAATCATGGAACTGTGTAATGAGTTAGGCAAACTGGACGACGCTGCACCACAAAGCCGCGCTCTGTTGCACGAGTCACTGCGCGCTATCGTGTTGATGCTCAGCCCCATCGTGCCGCATGTATGTCATGCCTTGTGGCCAACCCTTAACGGCGAGGGAGAAATTCTCAACGCGCCCTGGCCCGCTTTCGATGAATCTGCTTTAACCCGTGACACGATCGAAATGGTCGTACAGGTCAACGGAAAAGTGCGGGCAAAAATGGAAGTACCGGTTAATACAGACAAGAGTGCCCTAGAAAACCTGGCGCAATCCCAGCAAAACGTAAGCCGGTTTCTGGAAGGATTGAGCGTACGCAAAGTGATTGTGGTACCGGGCAAACTCGTTAATATTGTGGCCAACTAACCCTGAAGTCAGTTCACTCCTGAAAAAGAGACTCATCATGTACAGGCGCCTCACTCACCACAGCATAATTGTGGGCATGATCTGCCTGCTCAGCGCCTGCGGCTTTCAGCTGCGCGGTGCGGGTATGGGCGGCACAGCCCTGCCCGAAGCCTGGAAAAGCATGTACCTGTTGACAAACAATCCCAACAGCGAGTTTACGCGTGACGTTTCCGCCCTGTTCTCGGCCACCGGTGTTATCTGGACCGAAGACCGCGTCAGTGCCAGTTTTACCCTGGTGTTACAACCGGAGCGTTTTGAACAACGCAATTTGTCTCTCAATTCCCAAGCTCGGGTTGCTGAATATGAGCTGATTATGCGTGCACAATTTTCGGTACTTAATGCAGACAGTAAGGAAGAGATACCACCCACTGCCGTATCGGTTGTGAAGCGTATGCAGAATGACCCGGACAATGTCACCGGTAAAGCCAGCGAACTACAACTGCTTAAAGCTGAGAGTCGCAGGGAGCTGGCGCAGCAAATTCTGCAGCGTACGAGTTTTTATGCCGCCGCTAGCCAGGCCAATAATCCCTAATGCGCCTATACCCCGAGAAACTTGCCGGTCAATTGCAGCAAAAACTTCTTCGGGTTTATCTGATCAGCGGCGACGAGACCTTACTGGTACAGGAATGTTGTGATCTGATCCGTCAAAAAGCACGGCAGGATGGCTGTAGCGAGCGCGAAATTATCGACGCGGGCGTTTCCAGTTTCAATTGGCAGGATATTCTACACAGCGCCTCCAGCATGTCTCTGTTTGCCGAACGCAAACTGATAGAACTGCGTCTGCCCAGCGGCAAGCCGGGCGCCGAGGGTAGCAAGGCCTTGTGCGAATACCTTGAGGTTGCCGGTAGCGAGGATGTATTGCTCATCGTGGCAGGCAAAATTGACAAACAGTCGACCAACAGCAAGTGGTACAAGGCGCTGGACAAAGCCGGCGCGACCATCCAGGTGTGGCCGATAGACGCCAAGAACCTGCCCCGCTGGCTGCAGCAACGCGTGCGCAGCGCGGGCATGGACATTGAAAGCGATGCACTGCAATTATTGTGTGACCGGGTAGAGGGCAACTTGCTGGCCGCCGTGCAGGAAGTGGAAAAGCTCAAACTGTTGGCAGCAGATTCAAACATCACCACAGAGACCGTCACCAAAGCAGTTTCCAACAATGCCCGCTACAACGTGTTCGACATGGCTGACAACGCCCTCAAGGGCGACGCCACCGCCAGCCTGCGTATGTTGCATGGACTGCGCTCGGAAGGTTCCGAACCCCCCGTGGTCCTGTGGAGTCTGGCTCGCGAGATTCGCACTCTGCTGGAGGCGCAACTCGATTGCGACAAGGGCCAGAGTGCACAGAAAGCCCTGGGCACGCAGCGTGTGTGGCCCAAGCGTATGCCGTTTATGCAGGCTGCCCTGGCCCGACACGATTCAGAGTCCCTCTCTTTGTTGCTGGAACAGGCCGCCGCGGTGGATGGCAGCATCAAGGGCTTTGCTGATGGCAGACCCTGGGACAATTTGGAACGTCTTGTTTTGGGGCTTTGCAGAGTTTCCAGTTAGTCGGTCCGGCGTCTGATCCGAGACACCATGACAGAGAGTTGCCGCAGCGGATAGCTCTACTGACCCGCACCCAACCCAGTAATTCATAACTTGCATTTCACCTCTTTCAATACTACTGTACATATATACAGTTTATTGGACAAGCTACTCCCAAGAGGTAAAGAATAATGAATGAAATGCTGGAACAGGCTATCAACCGCAACGACACCTGGCGCGGTCACCGTCGCTCTTTCCAGGGCCACAACATTTCCGCAAACAGTGATTGCCACAACACTCAGAGCCTCGCCACCGGCTATGCAACCCTGGATGCACAACTGCAACAGGGCGGCTGGCCTTTGGACAGCACCATCGAGCTGTTGAGCGACGGTTGTGGGCTGGGGGCCATGGGCCTGTTTCTAAGCGCCATGGAACATCTTAGCGAACAGGGCCGCTGGCAAGTGTTTATCGCCCCGCCCTACATACCCTACGCCCCATTATTAGCCGCTCGAGGCATCGACACCCAACAAATTTTGCTGATCCACCCCAAGAACAGAAAAGACTTGTTGTGGGCCACCGAACAAGCCCTGCGCAGCACTACCTGCAGTGCCGTCTTTAGCTGGTTAGGCGCGCAGAACTACAGCTACAGCGAATTGCGCAAACTGCAACTGGCCGCCGCCAGTGGCGACAGCCTGGCAGTGTTGTTTCGCCCCAATCAGGTAAGCCAGCAACACGCCCCCTCCAGCCTGCGCCTGCAAATGCGTGAGTATCGCAAGGTGCACATTCTCAAACAGCGCGGTGGCAACCATTCCATCGATGTAGAGCTACCCCCGGCGGACGACGTGCCGCAACAGCCACAGCTGTGGGATTTGCCAACCTGGACAGCCAGCGACCAGCACAGTACGGCAGTGGGTACGGCAGTGGGTACACCACTACGGTAGCCTAATCGCACTATTGTCTGTTGGAGATCGCGCACCAGCAGATATATCCTTGCATCCTGATGCGGGAAACCCGCAACAAAACTGCCCATCAAGAGCGGGGGGCGTTACTTCTCCGCAACAATATTAGTGCGAACCCGAAACTCAATGACCTCGTCATTGTACAGCTGAGAAAAAACCTCCACTTTCTCGGCCAGTGCCAGGTACTGCCGGCGGTTCATAACGTCACAGTCCATGTAGGCTTGCGCCTGCAACAGGTATTTTTCCGCCATCAGTTGCGCCCTGTGCATGCTCTCATCACTTGCGACTGCGCCATCGGGTATCAGTGGCATGTCACCCGGCCGCTGTATTGGGCAGGCAGCAGAGGCGTTGAATGCCAGGAGAATCAAGGCAGACATCAGTAAAGCTTTCATCAGTAGACCTCTATTTTGTAACCTAAAGTAACATTACCTAGGCTAAGTGTTACCACTATCTGCCCTTCTATCGGGTTGAGCAACCCCATATCTATTAATTATTCATGAAATTTCGGTAATTAATGCCTGTCAGCATACTTCTCAATAACGGGTCGAAGGTCGGTACGGCGCACCCAATTGTCACATTTCGTAACAAATAGGCATAGTCATAACCCGTTTCGCACCTAAATCGCTTCTACGGCTGCCTGGGTGGCCGCGGTATGTACGCCCTGGTCTCCGGTTCTGCGGCAACCATAGCGGCCTACCCGCCAACATCACCTTCAAGGACAACCTGCTGCACATTTTACTGAGCCGCTAGACAAGTGCGCCCGCATCACTAATACTGTATATATGTACAGTATTAGTGATAATATAAGGAGAGTGCCCCCCCCGGTTACAGGCCCCCTCAGAAACAACGAGAACAGCGATCACACTCGCCAAAAGCGAGCCCTATGGCCGGGGAATTCCCGATGAGCCTATGGCTGTGTCTGCGTTTTGAGCAGTTACCCCTGCAATGCCTGAGTCACTGCGAACAACAACCCGTGGTGGTACTGGCTGCGCAGCGTGTCGTTCGCGCCAACGACTGCGCCGCTGCCCTGGGAATACGTCAGGACATGGGCACCGCCACCGTCCGGGCACTGGCAGGCAATGAACCGGTGCGTCTGCTGGAGCGGGATGAACAGGCCGAGCGACGCTGCCTGCAACAACTGTGCTGCTGGGCCTATAGCATCACACCTACCCTGCACACCTACCAGTCAGACTGCCTGCAACTGGAAATCGGCGGCAGCCTGAACCTGTTCCGGGGTATCGATACGCTGCTGGCTGAAGTCACCAGTGGTATCGGTAGCCGGGGATACGAGGCGCGCTACGCCCTGGCGCCGACACCCAAGGCAGCCTGGCTGCTGTCTTTTGCCACGCAAGACACGGCCATGGCGATGCAACAGCCACTGACGGAACGCCTCAACCCCCTCCCCCTGAACCTGTTGCAGGAGTTCACTAACACCGTCGACTCCCTGCGCCGGGCCGGCTTACATACGGTGGGCGATGTACTGGCACTACCACCGACAGCTCTGGGCCGTCGCTGCGGCAAGGAATTCACTCACTTCCTGCAACAACTTCTGGGACAGCGCGAAGACCTGCAAGTGGACTACCACCCCCCAGCTACCTTCAGCGATGAATACTGGTATGGCTACGAAGTCAAAACCAACGACGAATTATTGCCCGCGCTGCAACTGCTGCTGCAATCTCTATGCCGCTTTCTGCGCAATACCCAGCTACAAACCGGCGAAATCAACTGGCAACTGATTGGCATCGATCACCAGGTGCGGGATGTGTGTGTGCGCAGTGCCAGCAATCATAGCGACTGGGAAAACTGGTACCAACTCAGCACCCTGCGCTTTGCGCAGGTGACATTAACTGACAGCGTGGAAGGCCTGACTCTGATCTGCGAGCACTTGCGTCCGGGACAACAGGACAGCATCGACCTGTTCAGCCCCCGCAACCAGCGCGAGCCCCTGACCAGTCTGCTGGACAGGCTGCACAGCCGCCTGGGCTTACAGGCAATCGAGAAAGTCGGCTGCCGTGACGAACATCTACCAGAATTTGCGGCACTCATCAGCAGTGACCACCCGGGGAATGAACAGCACAGTAACGAGCACTGCGCCCAACGCCCCTTCTGGCTGATGCCACAGCCCAAAGCTCTGCGACAACAGGGTAAACAACTGTACTGGCAGGGTGCCCTGGACCTGGTCTACGGACCGGAACGCATCGAGGATAACTGGTGGCACGAGGCGGTGAGCCGCGATTATTATGTCGCCACCGACAGCGGCGGACAACACTACTGGGTGTTTCGCGACCGCCTGGGACGACAATGGTACATGCATGGCGTGTTTGAGTAGCGCTTGATTAGGCATTTGATGGGGTGACAGTGCGAGTGATTACCACACTGTCGAGTGCACTGGTCGGAGAGTCTAGCGTCTCTCACTGTGAAAGCTAAATTCCTGCAGCACGGCCAACGCATCGCCAGCTAATGCAGACGGTACAAAGATATGGTCGTGGTGATAAGCAGCAATAACGTTGGCACTGATTCCACCTCGGGCCAATTTTGAGGAGACAGCGGCAGTCAAACCCACCAACTCCAAACTGGAGTGTACCCCCAACGTAATACACCGAAAGACCTGCGCACAATCGAAGCCCGCTTTCTCGGCACTGTCTCTGGATAATACCAAGGTCATTCCCTCTTTTTCTCGAAAGGATGCCAACGGAGACAATTGCATACACTCGCCGAGCCGCGAGTCTGGCACCGTGGCGAACACAAACTCGCCGGAGACCAGTTCGGGAGCCAGCGCACCAAGCAATTTCTGCAATTCGGTAGCACCTACCGCTATCTTTTGTAAGGCCTCAATACGAAAACAATTAAACGACAGCGCCGCACCAAATGCCCGCTCAAAAGTTACAACTATAGGGAGAGGCAACGGCGTCTCATCACTATAGCTATCCCTTGCCTTGTACTCGAAAACCAAGTCATACACTGCATTTTGGTGATTGAATCCCTGCAAATTGATAGCGTCACAATCGTGAAACTTCAACACGGCAATATACGGCTCGCGCAACGCACACAACTCAAATGAGGCCTCTATCACAGCGCCAGTCCGCACATTATCGTCCGGCCGGACATCGCCTCGCCAAATACTGAGATCCTGTACTTCAGCACCGTGAAAGCTGGGCCACTGACCACCATCGAGAATTAGCCGGTTATTTTCGACATCATGTAGTGGGTCAAATTCTTTCATAGAACA
The DNA here is from genome assembly GCA_002862985.1 of Haliea sp. Lineage (GTDB taxonomy): Bacteria > Pseudomonadota > Gammaproteobacteria > Pseudomonadales > Halieaceae > Marimicrobium. Next base: position 33,574 of record PKCY01000148.1, on the reverse strand, counting down.
TCGTGATCGCACAAATCAGTGAAGTATTCTGGCCGACGGGCACTCAACAGCTACCGAGTTTTGCCACCCAATCAGTTAGTATCATTTTCCGTCAACCCAGCGCTATTTTCCACGGCGGCAGCTTACCGAAGAAAATCGGTCGGCTTTTCAATTTCATAGATAGCCTCGGCAATATTTTCCAGACGACTCTCAAGAACAGCCTGGGCATCGTACAGACCTCTGTTATAAAAATAGGACCCGATTTCCTTCGCAAAGAAATCCAACAGAAAACCGGCATCGAACTGCCCTATCTCCCGTTCAAGTTCTTCTTGAAAGTACAGTTGTATTTTGCGACAAATAACATCGCGCTCCTCGCTGGTAAAGCTAATCTCTGCCATCACGTTGTCCTAGCTGATTCCAGTATCTTTGCCATTCAGGCTTACCGTATTTTTTTCCTGCCAGTAGTCTCTTATCCCTTCCTCGCCACGCCCATCCGCCCACTTGGTCAGCGTCGGTCGCTCACTTTTTAAAGTGTAATGGGGTACGGCATAGCCGCAGGAGGTCTGCACCAGCGCCAGCGCCAGGCTGAATATTTGGCGGGCGCCGGTGTAACGGGGGAATAGAGCCGACAGAGTATCCCACTTCGCCTCACCCTTATGCGTTACCGTTGCCTGGCCGTAAAGGCGCAAAATGAGTGGTTGCTTATCGAAGGAACAAAACATCACTGTCATGCGGCCGTTTTCCAATACATGGGCGGCCGTCTCGTTACCGCTGCCAGTGAGATTCAGCCAGGCGACAGTAGCATTATCGAGCACTCGAAAACTGTCCATACCCTTGGGCGAAACATTGGTGTAACCGTCATCCGCCGCGGTGCCCACAAAGTACATTTTCTGGGCCTGAATAAAATCAATGTGCTTACCTTCCAACTGCTCAAATCGCTCTGCCATCGCTAGCCTCCTCTATCAATTGGGACTCAGGTTTAAGCCGTAATCCACCTAGTCTTCAGCATCAATGTAAACATCAGCGCTGAAGGGCGGCGAACAAATCGCCAGGAAAACCAGATCATCTGCGCCGGTGTTACAAATACGCCGTCTGGCGCCAGGAGGGATAAGTACCACATCTCCTGCATTCACCTCCTTGGCCGACAAATCCTGGATTTCCACTACCCCGAAACCATCCTGTATAACATAACGCTCTCCTGTCCCTTTCAAGTAGTGCCAACGAGTGGTCTTTCCAGGCGCCAGCCGGGCACGGGCTATCGATACATGCGGATCGTCACTGGAACTTGAAAGCTCGTTTATGTAGCACCCCTCGGCAAAATTGTATTCTTGCGCAGCATCATAGGTTTTGATCGCAGCTTTCATTGTATCGTTCCAATCTGTCATCTTCGGTACCACATTCGAGTGAGTCGGTGCTATCCCAGCTAATACTGAATAATCGGTGCTTTGCCTAGCCAGGTATCGTCTTCGAGCATGCGAATCATCGCTTGAGCACAGTCGGCGAAATGTATTTTCGACATACCACTGAACGCGTTAAATCCTAGCCGATAACGACCTTTCATTGCGCCCTGTTTCATCTGCAAGGGCCGGATACCGACCCAGCACAGATCTGTATTCTCGTCCAACAGTGTCAATTGATGCTGTTTATCGGTGTGCCGATGCTTGAGGAATATCTCAGAAAACCAGCACACAAATTTCGCACCAAAGGTAACCACATCATCGGGGCGAAGTGTACTACCACCGCCACACCAGACAAACCGTGGAATATGTGTCTGGCGCATGACGGTGAGTATATGACGCGTAATATCGGTACACAGGTCAGGTGGCGAGGTTTTTTCATCAACGCCCACCGCGAACAGGATCGCGTGCGTGCCTGAGGGCAGTGCGCGAGACACATCCTCCAAAACCAGCCCATCTCCCTGGACAACACGGATTCGGTCTTTGAATACCGCCGGAAGTTTGTCCGGGGTGCGCACCAACACCGTCACATCATGACCGGCCTGCAGACACTGTGCCAGGCACTCCCCGCCCAAGTCACCAGTGGCGCCAAAAAGAGTTACTTTCATAGTTGTGATTCTCCGTTGATAAACGTAAGTTTCACCAAACCGTACGAGACTAAAACTGGCCGCATGCACTGCTGCTTCAGCCCCAATGACATAAGTGCAACCACCAACTCGGAGTTACCAGAAGTAAACCCGCGAACCACTTGAGCAGTGGCGAGCTAGCTGATAATGTCAACCGCTAACTTTTTCCGGTGGTGCGCGCGCCAGCGCTAGCCCGCTCGATTCAACTCAGTTGTTGCCAGGAGAAACACCGTGCCCTATTCCCGCTCTTGGCAGATTGTGCCACTTTTACCCTTGGCAGTGTTGCTCTTCGCCTGCCAGGGGGAAACTCCTAATGATACTGCACTCGGCGCGCAGGGTAATACCGCCGCTACACAAGAGACCATACGTGCCAACCAGATGGTTAGCGAGGAGTTGGATCTTGGTGATCAACGGGATTTCGAGGACGCAAGCCGCGGACTGATCGCATCCCACAAATCTCTCATTATCGATGGCCCCGAAAATTCAATTATCTGGGACATGCCCTCTTACGATTTTGTCACAGGAGAGGCACCCGCTACGGTAAACCCAAGCCTATGGCGTCAGGCCACACTTAACAACAATCATGGCTTGTTCGAGGTAACACCGGGCATCTATCAGCTGCGCGGCTTTGACCTGTCGAATATGACCATTATTGAGGGAAAAACTGGCTGGATTCTCGTTGACCCGCTGACGACCAAAGAAACTGCCGCTGCGGCCCTTGCCTTTGCCCGGGAGCATCTGCCTAACAAGCCAATCTCTGCCGTTATCTTTACCCATTCCCATATCGATCACTTCGGGGGGGCGCTGTCGGTTTTGGAGATCGGGAACGACACGGAAATCATCGCACCAGTGGGATTCATGGACGAGGCGACCAGCGAAAATGTGGTTGTTGGTAGTACCATGAGTCGACGCGCTATGTTCATGTACGGCAGTCAACTTGAACACTCCGTGCGCGGTCATGTCGGTTCCGGCCTTGGAAAAGGCCCCGCCTTTGGCAGCCCCAGCATCGCCGAGCCAACACGAATAATCGACTCCACCGGGGAGACTGTCCTGATCGATGGTGTGGAGTTCATTTTCCAGAATGCACCTGGGTCAGAAGCACCCGCTGAACTCACGTTTTATCTACCGCAGTTTAAAGCGTTCTGTGGCGCCGAAGTCACGTCGCGCAATATGCACAACCTGTATACCTTGCGCGGGGCTGAGGTACGCGATGCGCGCAAGTGGGCGCATTACATCGATGAAGCCATTCAGCTGTTTCCCGATACGGAAGTGTATTTCGGCAGCCATCACTGGCCGCTGTGGGGGAATGAAATCATCATCGATTTCCTGAAAAAACAAAGAGATGGTTACGCCTATATTCACGACCAGACTCTCCGCCTTGCGAGCCTGGGCTACACTTCACGTGAAATTGCCGACCTGCTGGAGATGCCCGAGGAATTACGCAAAAACTTCCCTAATCGTGGCTACTACGGGACCTTGAAACACAACGCTAAGGCGGTCTACCAGAAGTATTTTGGCTGGTACGACGCCAACCCGGCCAATCTCGATCCACTCCCACCCGAAGAAGCGGCACAACATTATGTGCGCATGATGGGCGGTGCTGATGCCATCATGACAAAAGCGCAGGAGGATTTTGACAAGGGTGAATATCGCTGGGTCGCAGAGTTACTCAATCATCTGGTATTTGCACAACCAGACAATAAAGCGGCCAAATCCCTTTTAGCTCAAACCTACGACCAAATGGCTTACCAAGCAGAGTCTGGACCCTGGCGGGACGTCTATCTCACCGGTGCTCTGGAACTGCGACAGGGCCCACCCAAGTCCGGCCTCAGCCTCGCGGCCGCCGAGGACCTGATCAGGGAAACCCCAGTGGATCAGTTTTTAGAGCTGATAACAGTGATGCTCAATGGCCCCAAGGCGGATGGAAAAACCTATGTGCTCAACCTGGAGTTTACCGATCTGAATGAAGTGCATGCATTGGAGTTGGAAAATGCGGTGCTTCACCACCGCAGTGGAAAACGCGCCGAGAACGCAAACGCCACTATTCGCATTACGCATGCCCTATTTGTAAAAATGCTGACAGGCCAGGTAGGGATTCGTGAGATTTTGTTCTCGGATGACGTTTCCGTGGAGGGCAGCAAGCTGGATCTAGTGAAATTTTTCGCCCTGCTGGACCGGCCCGACAGCGCGTTTAATATCGTTACTCCCTAACGCGCACTGCCAGGCTGAGTGTGTTTCTGCACCGTTAATGGCTGGTCAGTTGCGCCTGCATAGAACACTACCAACTTTGCCGTTACCTCACCCCTATTGTGGCCGTTGTGCCAAACGTTCACTGCCTCCGCAGCGGCCTGACCCGCCATCAAATGCTTGACCTCCCCATTTTCAAACTCCACCTCAATCGCGCCTTCCATCACCATTCCAAAGCTCGGCACCGGGTGAGAATGCCAGCCGGTTGCGCCGCCTGGCGCGATCTCCACCACGACCACCGTGGCTTCCGCCTTTCCCGACGGATAGACAATCTGATCTCCATACCAGTTTTTCTGTGTTTTAAGCACAGGCGTTACGCTGACTTTCTCGGACGCTTCGATCGACCAGGTGGTGCTGGCAACCGACGCCGCAGCGACAAAGAAAATTAGCCTAATGAGAAGGGTCATATCAACTCCAGGGTTACGGTGTCGGTGCGCTACCACACCGCATTTGAGCTCACCGGGTTTAGTCAATCAGTTCAACCCTACCCGTCTTCAAATTATAGACACCGCCCGCAACCTTGAGCTCATCGCTCGCGGCCAACTTACTCAGGATAGGCGAAGATGCTCGCAAAGTGGCAGCGTTCATCCGCACGTTCTCTCGAATTGTGTTTTCCAGCAAATTGCCAGATTTTTCTTCCGCAAGACCAACCGCGGGTCCTATCGCTTCTAAGAGTGAGGGTATATGTCCTGGCAACACAGCGCCATCATGTATCGCCGAAATCGCTCCGTTAACTGCCGCGCAGCTATCAGGCCCCAGCACCATCAATAGTCGCGCCCGGCTATCTCTAGTTAAAACGGCACTATATAAGCTGTCAAATTCATTAATATCTGTCAACTAAATGGGTGTAATTTACCCATCTGCGTCAACCGCATTTACACTCTGCGGCTGGTACCATCGCGACGACCGCAGACCAGTGCCGCACCCGACCGTGTCGCAACGACAACGCGCAGTGGTCACACATTTTTCGTTTCCGCCTTCTTAACTCGTATTTTGTTATTACCGACAATCTTGCCGTTAAGGCTTTTCATTGCATTTTTTGCTTCCCCAACCTTTGGCATTTCAATAAAGCCGAAGCCTTTGGATTTACCACTGGCTCTATCAATGACTAAGCTACAAGATTGAACATGGCCGAATGCTTGAAATAAGTCACTCAACTCTTCTTCAGTTGTTAAGCGATCTAAGTTGCGCGCCAACAATTTCATCTATATGCCTGGCTTGAGCTATCAATTAGCGAAAGATATTTTATCCAGTGTTACCCCATGGCGATTTCTCGACAAATGTTGAGATATACAATCTCTCAACTTTATCTCGCGCCCATGGGGTCTTACGGAAAAAATTTACGGATGACTTAATGGAGGGATCGCTCTTAAAGCAATTGATGTCGATTCTCCGGGCAAGCTTATCCCAGCCATAGCGATCCACCAACCTCGTTACGATCATCTCAAGCGTAATACCATGCAATGGATTATTTGGCTGATCTCTACTCATGCTTCAAATTCACCACCATTACTCTCAGTGTCTACGACACAGGATGCTCACGGCTGGAGCAGCTAAAAATGTCATGGTTTGGGTGTTCCGGCAGCCTGTATTTGTTGCGCGGACTACTCCTTCCAACCCTAACCTGTCTTGGTTGATTCCCTGACATGGTATTTTAACCCACAGTGCACACACGAACCTTGTTTACGGTCGATTCGGACTCCACAGCGAGGGCACTTTTGAAAATACTGCAAGTTCACTGCCGATAGCCCCACAACACAGATTAGAACCCCCACCCCCACCGCCATTAATGGCGCTGTATCATCAGGGACTAGAAAAGAAATACTGCCCAGGCAAATCAATATAACAAGCATTGCAAAGTGCACTTGGCCAGCCTTCGACATCTTGTCCAGTTTTTTTTGTTCGCTCTCAGTAGGATTGCTCATCTTGGCCACTTCACATCATCAGCAGTGAGCACAGAATTCTCGTCGCGGTGTTTGCGGGCAAAGCCTAGACTTCTTTTGTGGTGCGGCCAACCTCTCATTACTTATGTCCCGCCAATGGCAATTGGCCAATTCTGGATTGTTCTTGTTTTTGATAACGATGGCTATGCATTGATAACATCTCTTCATGTAGCGACAACGGGGCGGCTAAAACACGCAACAGTTTCAGCGTCAGGCCGCTTGAATCTGTTAGCCGCAATTGTGAGGTTTACAGTAAAAAGTATTCTTTGATCCCGACCAATATATTTTCCGTCGCAACGGAGGCAAGGATAAGGCCCATTACCCGACTGACAATGCTGGCTCCACTGTTGCCAATGAAACGTTGAATCCAGGTCGCTCCCAGCATGAGGAGAAGGGCGAGCAGTAACACCGAACAAATGACTACAGCTGTCTGGGCCTGCTCCATAATGCCGAAGCGAACGTTTTCGGTCATCAATACGGCCGCCAGCATCGCCCCTGGCCCAGCAACAGACGGAACGGCGAGCGGGAAAATGGCAGTTTCACTAATGCTCACCGCCATTTTAACTTCTTGTTCAGGCTTGCTCTCCCCAAAAACCATAGAGAGGGCGAATAGAAACAATACTATTCCACCGGCGATCTGAAATGCCGACAGTGGAATAGCCATTGCATCAAGGATAACTTCCCCGGCCACAACGAAGAACAACAAGATTCCCCCTGCAACCAACACAGCTTTAACAGCAATCCTTCTTTTTGCACGCTCATCGAACTGGCTGGTAACCTTCATAAATACAGGCACCGTACCAATAGGGTCTATCACCGCAAAAAAGAGTATGAATGTTGCCAAAATATCTATCATAAACTCGTTCCTGTGATGTTAATGTCCACAGCAACGGTCAGCCCATGGCTGCTTCAGTTGCTCGTGCTGGTTATATTTCAGGTGATGAGGTTCCATTCCTTACAAAATGGCATCAGTCTCACTGCTCTTTTACAAAAGAGCGACGCTCAGCGCTTATTAGCCATTTTTTCTTTCTTTTCCTTACGTTTTTCTTTCAAGGTTTTTTCAGATTTCTTTTTGACTGCCTTTTTTGCGTCTCGCCCCTTAGCCATAAATTACTCCTCGAATTTTCGTCAGCTTAATATTAATCGTCTGTTAGGAATTCTATATTTTGAACATAATGCTTACCGCGGCGACAATAAAACAGTGTAGCAGTTTTGCCATCTAGCCTTGTTTGGCATGCACTCCATGTCTTTGATATGGGTGCACGCTTCTAAGTATACCTGTTGTAACGGGGCCAAGTATGACAACAGAACAATTGGAAGAACTGCGGCCCAAAACACCACCGGCTCCAGAAGCTGACCGCCCACAATTAGCGAGAGACCTCTTTGCCAGCTTCGGCGGCTAAGGGCGCAAACTCTCTGAGCCTTAGGGTGTAGAATTATGACTAATAATCAATGAGATACAAGACAATTTCCGTGTTCACTGTGAAGTGAATGACGCCTTGGCGAGCGCTAACGATCGTATCAGAAATAAATAGGGCGCTTTGAAACAGGCATCGATGCCGCTTGGGAATTTGAACAAGCTGCTACGCCGTATGAAGTGGAGTCGCCAGAGCTCGGGCAGGGCCATCAGGCTCCTCCAGGATGCGAAGTGAGCACATTGCCAACTGGTTATGCTTCTTTGCCATCCGCCACCCCTTGGGCGTTATCAAGCACTCGGCCGACTCGATACGAATCAAATATACCGATCAGCCATACAATACCCAAGGCAGTCATGGCGCTGTAGGCTGACTCTTCACCCGCACGTGATTGCTGTGCCACTAATTCCGCAATAGCGTTCGCGTCGAGCGCAAACCCGCTAGCTTGAATCTCTTCTGCAACCTCTAACGCCGTTTGCACCGCACTCGATGCGATGAAATAGACAACCGCAACAGCACAGGCCAATAGCAAAAAACCAAATCTGTAGCGTTTCAGGTACAGGTGACCCGCCCCCGGCAACACGAAGCATGAAAGGAGGACTGCTTTCGTTGAGCTTTTCACAATTTATATCGCATTACGAGCTCATAGACTGACAATAGAAAAAATAACGCATCGCAGCTGCGGCAAGACTCTGCCGCGCACGACTGAATGCGTTTGCTACTAGACGACTAAATTTTTTACTTGAGTATAGCTGCTAGTTGGCAAAAGAGAACATCAAGTAGCATGCCGTGGGCTACCGGCAATGGCCGGCTGAGGTCATTGTGCGGGAGGCCCTATGCTAAAGCGACTATAACAGCCAAAACTTCGCCGTTGAGAGCGCGGGCCAGTGTCCTTTCCAGTGATGTCTTCCCTCAACAGTAAATCACCAGACTTGAAGATTCTGGGTTGTCCAGTACTCGTCGACACTTCAATCTCTCCTGCCACCACAATGAACAACTGTCTGCGGGGGCTGCTGTGCCGCATCGTGCCAACCCTCCGGCAAACGCATCCAGGAATTGTTCGTCGTCTCAATGGGATCTGAAGCATCCAAGGCGGCTGCGGGCGGCGCAAATTGCATTGACGCCATATCCAATTCTATAGCTTCGAAGTGACTTTCGCTCTCCGCATCTGCATATAGGCGGGTACACTTGAAAGGGTTTGGCATAGCAGTCCCAACTTCGCTTGAGGCTATAGTATTGGAACCTATTGGGGGTCAGCATAGAAACTTTATGTGCTTAGGCGTTTTACGCTGACTCCGAATATTACAGTATATTTCTGCACCTATTCGCCGTTTTCAAAACCAGTTTTCTCTTTTTCGTACCGTTAAAGAAGAAAGTAGGAAAAAAGTGCTTCAATAACCTCCCGTTTATGCAGTGGCTTTGCGGTCCTCCTTGTTGCTACGGCGTAATTGACGTGTTCGTTTGATGCCCTTTGTTTGTTTTCAATCCCCTATAACGTCACGCCGAGGGGCGGAAAAACCCAAAGCTTGGCCATTCCGCTGAGGCGCGAAGAATGAGATTGTACTCGAGCGTTTTTGTTACACATACCTCCTCCGGAACGTGAAATACCCAGCCCGCACAAGACATATCCCAGCCCACAGGTGGTCGAGTTTTAGCGGCTTTTTAAAATACATTACTGAGAACGACACAAAGACAGTTTACGTTATTACCTCTTGAATGATGTTCAGTTGACCAACTGAAAGCACGGTAAAACCGGTTCTGTTCGCCGGAACTTGAAATAAATATTCAAAAAGTGCTATGCCCCAGCTTATTAGTGCGACAATTTTTCAAGGCTTACTACCAGGCTCTTTTAGATGCGCGTACCATGCAAGTGTCATGAATATATTGCTAATGACAAGCAATAGGATGGAGACTCGGGTTGGATGCATCATTTCTCTCTCTATGCAGAATGCCGCCAGAATAACCTTAAGCACGCTGGTCCGCAGCCCATCTGGGTGGCTTTTTAAGGTCCCGGCCCGATTAGCTTCGCTCGGTCAAATATTGCCTTCTAACACCATAGACAGCGACTGCCGTAAGTAAGCCGCGACTGTGAGCCGTCGCACTTCATGGTCTTGCTACGCTCGCTTTTTTTCGTGCCAAAACCCGGTCGTCCATAATATCCATGCAATGAGCGGAAACTGTAATGCCACTCTTAACCATGCCGCCCAGGGTTCCAACTGCTCACCGAACATAGGCATATCATTAATCGCCATATTGATGTTTGCAGGCAACACAGACAACAGGAAAAGGCCTAATAGTATGCCCGTAATACGACGATATTTGGGGATCAGCAAAAAGCTAGCGAAAAGAAACTCCATAATTCCTGTAATCCAGACAATTTGATGTGCATACGGTAATGGCGTAATTCTTGCCAGCTCTGCGTCATGCGTAAAATGAAGAACTCCAGCTACAAAGAAAAAGACACTTAGAATGATAGCCGACAGCGATTTATTCATTGTTGATTTCTCGATATTTTTTGGCTTCATGCCGCTGGCATACGCCGCAAACTGTGAAGTAATTTGTAGGAGTAGCCGAAAGCGAATATGTTCGATCGTATTGACGCAAAACGCCTAGCGAAGTAGCAGAAGAGTCAGGTTTTTGTGTGTCCCGCGGAGGCAAGTTTCCTTGGAAAAATTGTTATGTGCTTTGACTGGCGCCACGCTTTGGACTCCAGATAATCAGAAACGATACTAACAAATTCACCAACACGAGTAAGGTCGCTATGCTCAATGCTTGCCTGTACGAGCCAAGTTGGGCTGACAAATATGCCTCTACGATTTCCGCATACTCAGTTGGAAGATTGGCTGACTGCGCGAAAGGAACATGTGTGGCCAGCAACGGGAACCATGCATAAACCAACGCGCCAGTAGACAACGCGAGTACCAAAACTGAAACAGCCACTTTGAAGCCTAGCGACACCGGTGCCTCCTAAACATAAGGCCTGCCATTACTGGCTCGACTTGTTGGGTGCCATAAGCGCTATTCGCCACAGTATTTTGCAAAGTTGCCCGGCGTGTTCTCGAAACCACTTTTCTTCGCCAGCTCCCATGGTCTCTCGCACTGTGCTGTTCGAGCACACCAGGAGTAGCCAGCTGAGCCAATACAGTCATGCGCATCCCTGTCAGAACCCACAATGTTGGTGCTATCAGCGTCTGCCGAATTCTGGCTGGAACAGCCACCCAAAAGCATAGCCAACGTAAATGCCGCGATAGATATTACTTTCATTTTTGCCCTCGCTAATGATAAACCAAACGCCTCAAGCAGCTGCCTGAATTGTTAGGCAGCGACGCTCTGGCCCCCTGTGGAGAATGCACTTGGCCGGACCACGAGCCAGCTAAACATCACCAGCCCGACGAAATAGTATAGCAGACGATTCTGTAGTGCCTCATAACACCCCAAACATGTACGCGCATGCGTGTCCCTCTGCGTTGACGTGTAAGGCGGAAATTCCACGATCAGTTCACCCTGGCTTCCAATGCATATAGTTCGGGTAAAAACCCCCCCAGTGTGGTCATCTCTTCATGGCAGTGGACGAGAAGCGATCTTCCCAATTCGTCCTTGACCAGGGCGCGTCTAACCCACGAGCGATTTCCTAGCCATTGGACTATACGAGAACCAGATCTTGAATTGACATATCCAAGCCAGAATCTACTATGTAAATCGCAACCCCACTCTTGAGGCAAGGCCAAATGAACCATCCGTCCAACGTCAACAGGACTATCTAGGAGCCCGCTGCGGGCACAGATAGCAACGGCACCGGGTGCGTCTTGTAGGGATTCATCGAAATACTCTGCTGGTGGCAAAAAAGAGATTTTAAGTTTGTTCAATCGGCCGCCGATGTACTCATGGACACAATGTTTTGCACCAATGTGGGTACCATGCAACTTGTCCTCCCAAGACATCCATATATGGTCCCTTGGATGCCAGCGCTTATAGTGTTCCGTCGTTTGCAAATACTCACCGAACCACCACTCAATCATCTTTGGCGAAACTCCAGGCATTCGCGTAAGAACTGCCACATGTAATATCCCATTGGGCAGTCGCTCGATGCCACTGAAATAGGGTAGTTTAGCTGGTGATAAGAGCGAGGTCTTTCTGTCAAAATCCACCTTTATGCCTGACGCCAAAAACTACGGTGCACGGCTTCCGGCAGTCTGCATTTGCTTTGCGACACGTTGCTTACTCGCTCCATTTCTATGAGATTTGACCGGTAGCGAGCCATTGGGCACATTCACTATCGAGTTCTACGGCAGCACGACGCTCATACTCGGCAACCTCCTGGGCACTGAGGGTCTCGCGCCAGCGCCCATTCGTTCCTTTATGAATGAAACTTTGTGCACCCCCATCCCAAAAGGCACCGCCCAGAGGTGTACTTTTTGTAGCATTTACTTTCATATAGTCAAAACTGCATTGGCGTAGTATGCGCTCCCATTTTTCTTCGTCGATTGGGGTTTCGATGAAATTTGCTATCCGGCGAATTTCTGCAGGCATGCCATTTTTGAGATTTGTGAAGTGCAAAAGATAAACGTTCGGCAAATTCCTAATGGCCCACCAGGATCGGACGTTTTCCCAAAACGGCCACCAGGGGTGGCCATCTTTATCGAGCCAGTCATGGTAATACTGGACTATTGATGATGGTGGGGGTTCAATCGGCGGACCATACCTTCCTGGCGTTTCATTCAGAGCTTCATACCAAATTTTATTGGCTGTCGAGTGGTGATTGTACAAGCTCCATAAAACATCTCTGCCATCCCGCCCAATGTAGATGTACTTTGCTTTCTCAGAAAAGACTAGCGCATCAACGGGTAGATGTGTTTTGAGAAACCGGCGATGCGTCTGTGCCTCGACCATCGAAAGCTTAACTTCCTTGGGCGGAACACGTAGGTCGAGCCAGGGTGACATTTCTGCCACTTCCATTCCTTCCTCGCCGTTGAACAGTAATTGCGCAATAATTTGCTGTAACCAGGTGGTCCCTGATTTGGCGTAGCTCGAAATGACAATATCGTCGTTTCTAAATTTAAAGTCATTCCAGATAGTGGAATCAAAATGATGGCTATGCAGCTCTCGAGTTTTATCTGGGATAGCATTATTGTTCATAAATACCTCATCAAGTATGGGTTAGAGACGTGTACCGCCTCAGGTTGGGACTGGCGTTAAGCAGTCCCAAACCATTACTTGTTATGCGCTCCGTTTGCAAAATACGCAGCCGAACGTGCCCGTTTTTGCAAAGTAAGAAACTAGCTCGAATACACCCAACGGAGCAAAAATGTGTAGCAACCAATCTGTTGCAAGCTCACCGTAATTGCGGATCTTAAGATTCACCCGGCGTAGGTGTACATGGGCAGACTGGTGCAGTCTGGCACAGTCCATTATTAGATCATGTGCCTCGGTGCAAAGTCTGTACGCTTCCTTGTAGTTTCCCGTCGATTCAGCTTGAAGTGCGGAACTCCACAACCCCTCCGCTATCCGTGCTCGCTCTTCTATACTGTCCATCAATACTCCTCAGCAGACTGGGGCGCATGACGCCTGCGGAACGACGCGCTGCAGATGCCTGTTATAGTTACGATGCAGGCCACCTAAGCAATTGCTTTAAGTGCTATATACGGCACAATGTTAAGAACGAGTATGGCCAATTTATAGTTAGCTAAGAAACTGAAATACTGAGAATCTAATGGCTGCATCGACACCTTAGACAGCTGGCTGTGAATTCTTTCGCCCAACCTCCAGCGAAATAGAACATGAGAATTGCAAGCACTAGAATACAGCCGTTTATGATCGAACACCATCCGAGAAATTCAGTAACCACGGCAATATCGCTCATCATGATTCTTCTCTCTGCATTCTTGACGAAAACACTTCAAGCACGGTGTCGATACTGCCCCGATTTATTAGGTGACGGACACACCGCTATCGAACACAGTTCTGTTCCACCGTATCCCCGAGTTTATCGAGTTGCACGTCTACTATCTGGAACGACCTTGCGTAGTCGCTTGGCGCACCGCAACCACGACACATTCCAAATTTGCTGTCCCCGTTCTTAAACCAGAGAACATTAGAGTCAGTAGCCGTTGCATCGAACATCCCCACGATCTCTTCACCGGGCGATTGAATCTTGGTCCAGATTCCCGGTGGGGCCATATCGAGACAATCTATCGCCAAAGAATCACAACCTGCCAAAAGCATGAAAATAGTGAGGTACAGTAGCTTCAATCTAAGCACCAGATTTAGAGACCTAAGCCAGGCACATTGACTGAGTGCGCTTTGTTAAATGTTTTTATAGAGGCCAATTTAGTTCCCTACTGCTCAGAATGCTAAGCCTGAATCCGCACCGTCTGGAGACGGTGGCGATGTCAAAGGCGGTTTCTCTATGATAGCTGATGTATCCTGCATAGCACCGCGCGGTTGCTGACCCACAGATTCGTACACTTCATCAACCAACTCCAACACCTTCCCTATGAGGTTAATCCATTTGTCATGTCCACTCACGGCTTGATAGGAAGCCTGTGCTATTTTCTCTGGAATGGCAGTATCAGTAACCCAAATATTTGCGAAATACATATACGTTGAAATATCCCATGTCCAAATGGACTACATAAAATACAACCGCATCGCGTCCCCGGAGTTCAGTGGGGTAAATCTGGGGGTCCATGCATTGTGCTTTTTTTCATAATTTGCCCTAACCACTTTCGTGTGCACTCCATGAGCATGAAAGCCTTCCTCTAAAGCATCGAGAACTCCATCTCTGACAGCCTCGTGTTTCCAATACATACTTTTTTTGTAGGGGCCTCGCCAAATTCAGAAATAGTCTGCGTCGCAGCACAGCCCGTTAGAAACCCTACTCCCAGAGTTACTATCACAGTACCGATGTGCTTCATTTCCTATACACCTCAGATTTTGACAAAATTTGACTATTTATGAGCATCTAATGCCTACGGCAGCGAACTGGCCGCACTTGTTATGCGGTAGATTACTAATTGGTCCTGCCCGCTCGAAAATACCGTCCATCCTCAAAGCGTGCGAAAATTTGTGCGAGCATTGGATGATTGATCGGTTCGCCACTCGTATCACGCTCCAAATTCTGCTCAGCTACATAGGTGCTATGTACCGCTCCATCTACTAAAACGTGATACCAAGGCTCATCTTTCGGCGGACGCGACCTCGCAACCGTCTCGTACCACTCCTCCGTTGATTGGAAAGTAGCATCAACATCCACGATAACCCCGCGATAATTAAACAGCTGATGATGAACCAGATCACCAATCGAAAATTTTGCCCTGCTAATGTTTGTCACCGTACCCATAAATTCCTTATCGTGCTTCTCTGTAATACATCGCCTGCCACATAACGCCTTAAACCGTAAACTCAGACACCACCGCAAACGGCCCTTTTTTGTTTGCGCCACCCATAAAATGGGTTTCGCCCACATTAAGGTTCTCACTCGCAATGAAGCTATTAAGAACAGACTCATAAGCAGTATCAAAGGGGAGCCCGAAGTTTAACCCCTCATCGGTAAATTCTAACGTTTTCTTGCCCGCCTTAGACTTCCCTAACTGGACGAATCTATCGGCATAAATATCGGCCACTATCGAACTGCCGGGTATAGCGCACATGCCAATTTCTCGAAACATCTTCCGTACATCGCACTCGGACAAATAGAGTGTTACACCCTCCCATAAAAAGACAGTCTTTTTCGCCGCATCGTAGCCGCTACTCTTGAGTTCGTCGAAAAGTGTATCTTCTGCAAAGTTAACCGGCACGAAATTCACATGACCGGCAGCTACATTGGCCTTTCCAAGCCATTTCATTTTCAAGCTCTGCGTTTCGATCTGGTCCACCTCAAAGAAAGAGACCCCGCGACTTTTCAACGCACCGTAGGCACGCGTGTCGTACCCAGCCCCTAAAACGACGAACTGTTCTGCATCGCCCACCAGCCGATCAATGATTCTGTCGATGTATATTGTTCTCGCTATTATCAGGTCTACGACAGTTTCTTCGGCCTCTTTTGGAAGTTTTGGGTACGCGAAATAACGTCCGCTAATCTTGTACTTAAGCCACAAGGGAAATAGCACCAACCACAATCCCGCGGTTGATGTATTGGGCAAAGCTCTGGCGAGTTTTACTCCAGCATCATCTAGCCGGATGTCAAACACATGCATAGTCCAGCGACCGTTTAGCACCTCAATTGCTGTTTGAGATGACCCCAGCCGATTGCTCACAACCATTTGCTTATACGCAATCAGGACAACTCCAACCAAACCAAGCGGTAGAAGCAGAATCTGCAACGGTATGAAAATGAGGAAAGAGAAAAGGTTCAACATGCTCTAGTACGTGTAGTAATGCCTAAAGCTTCCCTAAAAGATGAGCGACTTGTTGTGAGTCCAATGCCAAAGGCGCGATTTTTGATGGGCTTACTA
The DNA here is from genome assembly GCA_002862985.1 of Haliea sp. Classification (GTDB taxonomy): domain Bacteria; phylum Pseudomonadota; class Gammaproteobacteria; order Pseudomonadales; family Halieaceae; genus Marimicrobium. The sequence continues at coordinate 17,454 of PKCY01000148.1, read as the reverse complement.
GCAGCAAGGCTATCCCCGTTGTTTATACTGTGTTGGGCAATAACCGCGTAAGACCTCAGGGCCTCTTAATTTCAAATGCTTCGTTTTACGCCCACTAACCCTTGCACGCCATAATTTAAAACTCGAAGGCTTTAGTGATTTACGCATCAGCTTGACAACTTCTGGCTCTGACAGGCCATAACATAAGTATATTGCCTCAAACGGAGTTCGGTCTTCCCACGCCATTTCGATTATTCGAGACCTGGCTTCTTCATCAAAAATTTCTATCATAACGTTTTCTATATCAATAGTTATTATAGGCGCCTAATGCCTGCAACAGGGGCGTGCCGTCAGCCATGTCCAGCGACCGACCGAAGAGAGCGACCTGCTTACAGTGGTTGGCGACGTTTTCCAAGTGTACCTCACCATTTACCACCCACAAAAAACACCGCACTAGGCGATTCTCTATTGTGGCATAACTGGGCGCTTAGGGTCGATCGCAGAGTGCTAATAGGCGACGTCCAGGGCTTGGAATCTTGACGCCAAGTTAACTGCCCGAAATTTGTGGAATCGACTCATGATACTTATAAGCGCCACAGATTCCCGCCAAATATAATTTCATAGGCTGTTTGGCTCTAATATGGCTTCCATCTCAGCCACCGTGATATTGAAACGAAAGCACAGAGGCTATGGCGATACCTGCTTCATTGATGAAGTCTTAGTAAGGATCAATGGCAAGCAACATTATCGGGATCTCAGGATCAGTGCGTTAGCTGGATGGAGCAGGGTCGTTGTTTGATCTTTAAAGCCGCGATGCTCCAGATCTAGAGACGTTAACTTGTCAAAACCACCAGAAAGACAGTTGGGAAAATTATCGCTACAATTCATCTGGTCAGTGGTAAGGGACCAAACGGCATAGCGTTTTTTTGGAGGCTGTGCTTGCATTCGGCGTCGCTCAATAAGCTGGCTCTATTAGTCCATCAGGCACACCAGACCGGGGTAGTGTTTGGTCGAGTCTTGTTGCTCTCGCAGGAGGTATAGTGTTTAAAAGTATCGTCTTATTGCTGCTGGCATCCTCCGTTAGCGGGGCCGCCGTATTCCTGGAAGAGCATGACCATGTTGGGATATGTGATGCTTCGGGGGTTGTTGCGATAAGTGACGATGAATTTGCTGTTGCTGACGACGAACTCAACAGCCTGCTTGTATACAAGCTCAATACGTCTGGCCCCCAAGAGTCTTCTCTCGAACTTAGTGACTTCCTCGAACTGCGTAAACACGTTGATACTGCCGGAAAAGGTGCACGCAAAGCGCCAAAAGAAGCTGACATAGAAGGAGCCGCTCGCATCGGTGATGTAATTTACTGGATTTCCTCACACGGGCGTAACCGGAAAGGAAAGAAGGCCAAAGCGCGGATGCAGTTTTTTGCGACAAGGATACGCAATGATGGCGCTAACCGTGTTTTGGTTCCCCTTGGTTCCCCCTACACTCATCTGCTAGAAGACCTAATCGCAGCGCCACAACACCGACCCTTCCAGCTAGATCGCGCTGCGCTACTGCCCCCCAAAGCGGAGGGTGGGCTAAATATAGAAGCGGTCGCTAATATGCCCAACGGACATCTACTTATAGGCTTTCGCAGTCCCACTATTTCTGGCAAGTCATTGATCGTTGAATTAGAAAACCCTGCGGGCATTATCGCCGGAGAGGCCGCGTTGTTTGGCCGCCCAAGGTTGATTAACCTGGATGGCGGTATTCGAGCTATGACCTCGGAGGCCGGCGCCTATATGATCATAGGCAACCAGCTAGAAGGCGCGGAGGGGCAGTCCTCACTGTTCCTCTGGGATGGCGAGAGTGATGAAGTGGAGAAAGTGAAAAGTCTCATATTTACAGACTTTAACCCCGAGGCCATTGGTGTATTCCCCGACGAAAAAGGCGGTCAGATTCTAGTTTTGTCAGACGATGGTGTGCGCAGTGTAGACGGGGCGACCTGCAAAGAGATTACTGACCCAGAGCAACGCCACTTTAGAAGTAGGTTATACCGACACCCTGAGCTTCAATTTTTTCAGTAATGAACCCGCGAGCCTTGATAGTAACTGGAACCTAAGGCGCGATTGCATGAGGATAACGCGGCTGACGGGGATAAAAAACGGTGAAAAACCCGCAACAATAGAGAATCCTTGTCGATTAGTGCATTAACTTGTTTTCGTAGGGAACTTTTGCGCCTGTGACACTCTAATGATGTAAGTCATGCACTGCCACGCGGCGACCCGATGGTGCCTTGTTTGGTGCCAATGGCCCAATGCACTCTTCCTAATCGTTACAGTCTGTGACACCCTTACAGTGGACGTCACTTTCTGACACACGGCGACCCGTTGGTGGCTTGTTTGATGCCACTGACCCAATGCACTCTTCTCAATCGTTAGACTGCAGTTGACATAAGCGCGCAAACACGCAATTAGTAGATCGATCACAAGTGTATAACCGATTGGCAAAGTTATGTATCGAATATTGAGCATTTTCATGATGTTAGCGCTGTTAATGTTGGCGGGTTGCGGCGTCGATGGTGGCACAACAGTTGCCAGTAATGGTGATCTGCGCCCCGCGCAGCCCGATACGAGCGATCAGTTGTTTCAACCAAACGAAATTGTACACGTTGATATTAAGATGAACCCCGATGACTACGACATCCTGCGAAATGAGGGTCGCAACTTCGCGACTATCGTCACTGGTTGTGCAAAAGAGTTTGAATATAGTAATTTTAACGCCACCGTAACTGTCAATGGAGAGGTACTGGACGACGTCGATATCCGTAAAAAAGGCTTTCTGGGTTCCCTCTCAGCAGGGCGTCCCTCCTTAAAATTGAACTTCGACGAGCTTAGGCCCGGCAGACGCCTGTATGACCTTGAGCGCATGACACTGAATAATAACCTTCAGGACCCCAGCAATACGCATACCTGCATGTCCTACGAGCTTTTCAGGGAGGCGGGCGTACCTGCGCCCAGATGCAATTTCGCTCGCGTGAGCGTCAACGGCAAGGACCTGGGTACTTACTCGCATGTGGAAAGCATCAAGAAACATTTTCTCAGGCGTAACTTCGACAATGATGCCGGTAATTTATACGAGGCTCAGATTGCAGATTTCGGCGAAAACCTGAAAGAAAACTTTCAACTTAAAACAAATAGGGAGATAAACGACCGATCAGATCTTAGTGCTGTGGTTTCAGCACTGAGTGCTACGGATGAAAATCTACCCGGCCTGCTGTCTCAAGTGGTTGATTTAGAGGCCTTCATATTATTTTGGGCGATGGAGACAGTTGCCGGCCACTGGGATGGCTCCACGTCGAATGCAAACAACTATTTTATTTACGATAACCCTGACAATGGTCGTTTTTATTACATCCCGTGGGGCACGGACGCCGCTCTGGAACAGGATAGCGTATTAGACCCTGGCACAGGTCCACTATACCGTGCCACGCAAATTCCATCGCGCCTCTATAAAATTCCAGAATTTAAACAAAAATATGATGCGCGAGTGCTGGAGCTGTTGGGACAGCTCTGGAACGCTGAGTCGCTCAATGCAGAGGTTGACCGCATAAGAGACCTGACTCAGACACCCGAAGAAAATATGGAACAAGTCCGCGCGTTTATTCGCGACTATGAAGGAAAAATTAGAGCGGCAGTCGCCGGAGAGACGCAGCAAATAGAACGCACTATTCCTGATAGAGCGATTGTGTGTGATAGAAGTGGGTATATGACACTCACCGGGAACATTGTTAACGGAAGGGGCACCGTTGAATGGGTCGATTTGAAGGGCGATTTAATCACTGTACAGGTTAGGGCCGCTCCCCCAGCGGCGGGCGTCGGAGGCGACCTCCCATCGAGCAGTGTCTTCATCAGTCTGTCAGGCTTGCTAGACGGGTCGCTGGTTCTTTTCCCAGTGCTGATAGAAAAGGATGAGTTTGGCCAGCTAGAGGTTCCTCTTCAGGGTACGACGACGATGATTCTGCGCGGCACCCTTGGCGGTGCGGGTAGTAGCGGCTTTCAAATAAACGGGGTAACGGGCGCCGGTTTAATTTCCTTTGACGAGGCACCCACACTCGGCGGCGAGGTGAATATGCGTTTCACGGCTGAATTTGTTGACAGCCGCGGCCTTTTTGGCGGTGGCTTGTGACCCATGCAACTTAAACTCGAGCAAACGCAATACCGCAGCGATCATAGTGAACTCAGAAGCAAGGCCCACGATATAGAAAAGTCGTGCGCGCCGATGGTAAGCCAGTTTTGTGCGCATACCCTTAAAGAACAATCAGCCATCACCTTGGCCGACCGCACCGATTCAAAATTCTTATTGCCCGTACGAGTATTGCCCCGCTTTCTCAATGCCTTGAATTCGGACTATACTATCCTGGAAGAATCAGGCTATCGTCTATTTACTTACGAAAACACTTATTTTGATACTCCTGCCTGGGACTTTTACTTGCAGCATCATAATGGCAAGCTGAACCGGCATAAATTTCGTTTCCGCCGCTACCATGAGACCGACATTTCCTATTTTGAAAAGAAGATCAAGACTAATAAAGATCGTACGGTGAAGGAGCGGGTCAGCTGCACAGAATCTTCGTCAAGCCATATGGCCATTGAAGAAGAATTTGTCAAACCTAGCCTCTATGTAAATTATCGACGGCTTACGCTTTGGAATCATGCTGACAACGAACGCCTGACATTAGACTACGATCTTTGTTATCGGCGCCCAGAAAAAACCAGGGTGGCAAGACTTGAGGGCCTGTTAATCGCTGAGCTAAAAAGACACGGAAAAGCCAATCACTCCCCTTTCGTTAAAACGGCCAAAGACCGTGGGTTTTCGCCCGAAACGTTCAGTAAATATTGTGCCGGGGTTTGTTTGACTGATAGCGGCTTGCTGAAAAGCAATCGCTTCAAATCAACGTTTGCGAAAATAAAGAAAGCCAGCGAGCTGTAGGAGTAGCACTCGTATGAGTTTAACCGACGACTATGATTTTTTAATAAAACTGCTGATTAATATGACGGCAGTTCTGATATTGATCAGGCTTATTTATTTCAGAGCTTCAAGGCATCGAGCCTATGCCAGCTCATTTATCTTATTTGGCATGGGTGTGTTTCTAGTCACCAGTCAGCTGTCGACTGTCGATATCTCACTCGGCTTTGCCTTCGGCCTCTTTGCTATATTTTCCATGCTGCGTTATCGCACAGAATCCATCACGATTAAGGAAATGACGTACCTGTTTCTGGTCATAGCGATGTCACTCCTGTCTGCCGTTGGCGACATGACTTATTTGGAGCTTGCGCTGCTACTTTCCCTGGTATGTGTGATGGCTTATATCACGGAAACAAGCCTACTCCTGCCAGTGCTGGAAGAGCAAATCGTCCAGTATGAAAAAATAGAAAATATCGTTCCTGAAAGGGAAGCTGAATTACTGGAGGATTTACGCACGCGTACGGGGCTGGATGTTCGTAGTGTAGAAATCAATGAGATCAATTTTCTTAGGGATACAGCCCTGCTGAAGCTGCAATATATACCTAGGACATCAGATGATTAATTCAAGAGCCACCAGAATTTGGGCATTAATAAGCCTGCTACTTTCTACGCCAACGCTGGCCGAGAAAGAGCGACTCCAGATAAGCGGACAGATACTGGTAGATGCAGATTATTATGAATCCTTTTGGAGTAAGGATGGTGATAATTCAACTACCAAGGCCGAGCTTCGCAATGGCCGTATCCAGCTCAACTACGACTTCCCTGCAGGCTGGGAAGCCAAGCTGCAAATAAATACTGAAGCGGACTCTGATGGCAGTGATGTCTTTCTCGGTTCTACCTACATTCGCTACACTGACTGGAAATTTGCAGACATTACCTTGGGCAAAATGAAGGAACCCTTAGGCATGGAGCGCAATATCCGCAGTGCCCGGCTGGTCACGATCGAAGATTCCATGATGACCTCATCATTCACGCCAAGAAAAAACTGGGGGATCCGTCTCAACGATTCAAATAAGCGCAGAACGTGGTCGCTGGCGGCGATGGTGGAAGAGAACAATAATGGTCGGGATGGTGGCTATAAGGAAGACGAGCCTATTGCCCTCGCGGGCCGATTTACCTTCGCTCCGGTCCGCACAGATGAGCAGACTTTGCGGTTAGGGCTGTCGGGTTCCTGGCGAGATTGGGATAAAAATAGTTTTCAGATCAGGAACCGGGCTGAAGTTTCAAGTGCTGACAACGTGGTAAGGAGTGCAGAGTTCGATGCTGATAATCAAGTAGTCCTAGGGCTGGAGGGCGCGTGGAGTCGCAAGAGTTTGCTGTTGCAAGCTGAGTATATGGCCACTCGCGTTGAAGAGGTAGGTGGTACCAACTGGAACTATGATGGTTACTATTTTACCGCGAGTTATCTACTTGGTGGTGAACATCGTAAGCTCAGCAGAGGGAAGCTTGGTGCGGTGAGGCCAGGTGCCGATAGCGGTACATGGGAGTTAGTGAGCCGTTATAGCTATCTCAATGTGCGTGATAGGGGGTTGGGTGCAAAGGCATCTATCACCACGCTGGGCGTCAATTATTACTATAGGCGTAACATCAAAGTGATGCTAGCTTACCTCTACCCTGATATAGCAGGCAGTGTCACGCACGCCGACCCTGACGGCCACGCAGTTTCTGCGCGTTTCCAAATACTGTTTTAAACAGGCCAAAAGCTAGAGCCCACTTTTTTCTGCAACCTAGCTGCCGGTTCCCGGCCTCGTGTATGTTGAGAAATGGCGGGGGCAGGTGTAGCGATGGCTTAGGCAAGCCTAAAGATTCCTCAGATAATCGAGTGCTACAGCTATCGCTACCACATCTCCATACTTGGCATTAATATCATAGATATTCGCCTCGTGTGGCTTTTGCGCTCTGTCGCCTATTGCTTCCAGAGGAATAATAGGATGAAAGCCATATGATATGGCGTCAACAACGGTTGCACGGATACAGCCGCTGGTTGTACAACCGGTGACTATCAGAGTGTCGATTCCTTTTGCCGACAGTATTGAATATAGGCCGGTTCCGAAGAACGCTGAAGCAAACTTTTTATAAATAATGAGGTCTTCATGATCTCTTCTCAGTCGCGAATCTATTTCTACAAGTTCACTTCCTCGAACAAGGCTATGCAACGCAGGTATTTTATTGACCCACAAGCCCCTATCGGCCTGTTTTTCTGCTTCGTAGGCTATGGCAGTGAAGATTACCGGTGTTTCTTTGCCCCTTGCCACCGAAATGAGCTTGTTAATAACTTCTATCTGGCTGCCGAAGTCGCCTGCAATTTTGGATTTTTCAGGCTCGGTAAACCCGACTTGCATGTCCACGATCATTAATGCCGGGCGCTGGCCAAAGCCCAATTGGTGAGTGAGCCCAGCGCGCTGGTAAACCCCATCGATGTCTTCTTCCTTCATTCTTATCTTTGATTCCTACTTTCGATTGTCTAACGCCCGCATAAACGACTAACTGAAGCGTAGCGCAAGTAAGTCCAAACCGCGTGTGTTTGCGAGTGCTCTTTGATGCGCTTGTTATGTTTCGTTGATTACAGCGCAGCAATCGCTTTGGCTGACTCCAGGTCACGATAAGCAGTAGCAAGGCGTATTAGGTTACCAATTGTAATTTCCCAGCCATAGTTTTCCGTCGGTGATGTCAGCCACCCAATATAAAGGTTCCAAGCCATTGCACGGCGATATTCTTCAAATAACATATCCAATGACGGCGGTGTATGTACACCCAGCTCAATGAGACGCTCACGGTAACCATTGATCAAGTTCATTTCGTACTGCCTACGATCCTGGACGGCAAGCGAGGTAACTATTGTATAGCTGACATCATGCATGCAGAACCCACGTGCTGATAACTGAAAATCCAAATAGCCGCGTTCTCCGTTTTGGGTTTTATAAGTGTTGCCAACATGGGCGTCACCGTGAAGGAGTGTACAAGGGAGGCTTGCCTGGTGCCGCTGTACGTGGGCTACCTGCTCCGCTAGAGATTTCGAGGATTCTCCGATTGATTCTAGCAATTCGCGTTTGAACTGGTGAGTCGCGATTTCATGATTGATAAGAAAATGAACGCCTCCCTTTTCCAATGAAAAGAGATCATGGATAGGGCCCGATGTGTGAGGCTGTATCCAGTCCAGGTCATCATTAAAACGGGGTGACTCCCAATAAGGAGCATGTAATAAAGCGAGCTGCTCAAGTAGAGCTGCTGTATCTTCTGCACGAAACTTGGAAATTACGTTTTCAAATGTCACATTAGTTGTGCGCAGGTCCTCCAAAACCAAGCCGAAGCTAAGGCTCTCATGATCTCGGAAACCGCCGAAGCATCGGGGTGTTTTCATAAAAATCTCATCACCTAGCCGTGTGTAGATATTTACTTCGTTCTCGTATAGTGGGATTTCAATGAACTCCGGGCGCGCTACCTTAACCATCAATCGCTTAGGCAGATTCATGGTCCTACCATTTTTGAAGAATACATCAAACGTAATACGCCCTGCGGTTGATACCCTTTCCTCGCCCTCGGAGGAAAGGGCGGAATCTACCAATGCTACGGAATTGAGCTGGACATCAGGGTATTTAGTCTGAATCAATTTTTCCAGTATTGTTACGTCAAACTCCTCGGGAGTTAGTGGAATTCTAAAACCCATCTCTGTCTCCTTCGGCTATAAGTATTTTGAGACGCACGCAGCCTTATCGCGCGGCACGTAAGTCCGTGCGGCCTGTACTTGTTATGTTGTATGTGTAAAAACTAGCGCTACACAAAAATATGCCCACATTAACGCCCAACCTGTAACGGGCAGATACGGAACCGGAGACCCGGAACATCGCACTGCTGACTTTATCCAAGCAAAGACCAGAAGCACGCCAAAAATCAAAAGCAGCATAGCCTCTAAGTTCGTTACTGTTGAGTCTGCAGCAGCAAACCTGGTGTCAATTGCGCCAGCAAAAAATGAACGATATCGGCCCCATAAGGACCGAAACCACAACTAACAAACCAGTAACTGTTATGGTCAGCACGCGTAGCAGGCTGAACGTCACCTGCAACGCATTGCTATCCCACATTTCCGCCCGAATTTTCGAAGCCGAATCGCTCCCCGGCTTTCCATGCCTCGCGGTCATTTCCCTCGTTCGGGATACCACCAGCCTCCTTCAGCATCCGTGCGAGATGCATACAATTCCAAGTCATGATCGTCGCGTTCCGTTGCGTGAAGTCGTTGTCAAACCCGACACGACCGCCACCCTCAATCTCGTCACCATACGAGGGGCCCGGTCCCGCCTCGCCAATCCATCCACAATCGGCTTGGGGTGGAGTCGTGTAGCCCAGGTGGCTGAGTGCAAATCCAATACTCATCGCTGTGTGCTTGATGCCATCTTCGTTACCCGTGATGACACAGCCTCCGACTTTGCCATAATAAATCGACTGACCCTTGTCATTGAGCTGTCCGGACATTGCATAGAGCCGCTCGATCAATATGCGGCATATCGAGCTTTCCTCGCCGAGCCAAAGCGGCGTTCCTACGATGAGTATCTCGGCCGCTATTACTTTCTCCCAAATCGCGGCCCACTCATCCACCGGCCACCCATGCTCTGTCATATCGGGATAGACACCCGGCGGAACATCGTGCGCTGCCAAATGCACGTGTTCCACTGCAACACCGTTCTTCTTCATTATTTCGGCGGAAGCGTTGAGAAGCAACCTCGTATGACTCTCATCCGCTTTCCTCTGTAGCGACGTATTGATGAATAGTGCATTAAGATCTGTGAAGTCAGTCATAGCGTACCTCGGCTTAAGTTAGTGTGATCACGGTCGTGCGCAAGATAACGTCGCCATATTTTTCCGTTTGAGGCGCAGCCTACCGCGGTCACGTTGATAGATTTTTTATATAGGTTGTCCACCAGAGTAGAAGAGTTTATACCGCATTTAGTGCCAGCGGACAAACTCTTGGTTGAGCCTCTTCCGATTCAACTGCAAACTCAAGTAGCATTCTTTCTTGTCCATACGCCAAGGCAAACTGGATTCCAACCGGTAGTTTGCTCATTCCCAGCTGTAACGCCGAGAGAAGCGGGGGTGAAACCGCCCGCTTGTTTGACTTGGTATTAGATCGGTTGTGATAAAATCTTCCTGAAGTAGGTGGCTGATTCTTGGTACTCTATAGCAAGATAAAAGTTCGCTGCGCGACGAGTAGCCAATGCAGAAAGCACTGCTCCTTTCAATTTTTCCCACTCTTCAAGTGATGCCATCAAAGATTCGCCTATACTTTGCCTGCGATGTGATGAAGACACCATGATTTCCGCTAGCCAGGCAACCGTGCCATTTGCATAGAATGTATCGTGACAGAAACCTAAACAATACCCAGAACACCTATAAGAGAGCTTGGCGGGAAAAAATGTCATTATGGGCTATCTCCCCTGCGACAAGAGCACGACCTCGAGGAAGACTATGCGGAGTGACCTTACTAGTGGCTGCGGCTTAGGCCCTCGGCGCGGCAATACGGCCAGACTGTCACCATGCAGGCGCTATCGTTTTGCGTTGTGGCGTACCTGGGACGCAAATGCCGGCAGGGTCATGTTTATCTGCCTCAATCCTTCTACCGCAGATGAGACAACCGACGACCCAACACTGGTGCGTTGCATGAACTTTGCCCGCTACTGGGGCTATGGCGGTGTCTGCATGGCCAACTTGTTTGCGTTTCGCGCGACCCAACCCGAAAGTATTAAAGTCGCGGCCGAGCCGGTTGGTCGCCGCAACGACTATTGGCTGCGCAAGCTTGCAGGCGAGTCAGATCTGGTGGTTGCCGCATGGGGCAACGACGGTGACTACCTGAATCGCTCACACACTGTGCGAGGCATGATGCCCTCGCTGTACTGTCTTAAACTGAATGGCAGCGGTGAGCCCGCTCATCCGCTGTACCAGAGGGCGGACTCGGTACCGGTTTTACTGGAGCAGTTATAGGGTACAGGCCTTATTTGATAACTAAAAAAACCAGAATCGTAGTCTAACTCAAGTTGCTAACACTCAAGTGATCTCCGCATCCGGCACTTTCGTCCAGCGGTTTCGTAGATCTCGACGAAACACCTCAATCGTCCAAATCCATATGACGTGCCCAAACGTTTCAGATAATAACTCATCAACCGGCAACAACCAGATCGGTGGAGCCCAATCGAAAGTCGGCAGCAGCGCACCGTGAAAAACCAGCGTAATCAGCAAGCCAAATGCTATCCCCTGCCAGATTTTTATCGCCGGAAAGACCTCGGCCACAACACAGTAAAAGACCGCGAAAGCGATTGAAAACGCGTAATGAACACCGGATATGCCCCAGTTCAAAACGTGCTCAGAGAATGAGTACGTCATATTCTGCACGGCAAATCCCCAATCACTGAGCATTTCTGCCGGTGGTATAGCGCGACCGGCCACGCGGGGAGGAAAAGTTAGCTCAGTACCCCATTTTACGAAACTGGCGACGCTACCACCGCAAATACCGGCCAATACCGCGGCACCGTAGCGGCGCTGGTTTTTGTTAGTGACGAACCAAAAAGATAGTTTGGGCATAACTCGATTCTCAATCGATAAGACTTACTGTCTATAATAGCAAATCGATGAGAGGTGTCACGAGTCGATAGACAGCGTGACACGAGCAAATCTTTATGAAGGCAGACGAAATGACATCCGGGATCAAAGTGCAGTGGTAAAAGGCAGGACGATGGTCCGAAGGAAGATGCACAACCCGCAATTAGCAGGCTAGGCTGGAGAAGCAACCGGCAGGAAAGTGTCTATTGGATAACGGTCCATTGGTGTTATATGTTCTGACGACGCACAACACGGCATTGCCGTCATTAGCCTGGGCACTAGCTGCCATAGGAGTCTTCGGTTTGATGGGAATCAAAACCATAAAATATGAAAAGCAAGACCTTACTGTGCATGAAGCGACGGGCCTCATCTCTGAGGCGTAAATGTACGAGTCCCAAAAAAAAATTTACAAACAAAATCCAACTACAACGCTCTTGCAATGTGACATGTCAGAAGCTGATGTAAGCCATGTCACATCATTATGACGCCTTAGTCCGCTTTGATTCGAAGGCCGACACTCGCGTGCACTATAAGGCATTGGACAGACGCGTGGAAAATGTCACGCCCCGCGATCGTAAGGAGTAACTTGGCCCCACTGGTTAGGTGGCACATTACAGGCCCATCTTACTAAGAATGTCCATGATCTCTCGGATAAAGCGCTCTGCTGAGGGATGTGTTGCCGCGAATGAGGTTTCCAGGTGCTGCGCCCTTTCTAGTGCCGACTTTGGATCAGTCGTTGATTCATATATATGATCAATATCTGATTCCAACAATTCAAGCAAAGAACGTGTTTCGTCATCGACCGCCGTGCTTCCGATCTCTTCGTGTAATTTGCTTAGTAAATTTTTGATCTTTTCGTTACTCATACTCAGTATCCATTTGTAAAAATGTGAGTGTTACCTAGCACCTGCTGCAGACGCTTATCGGCTGTGCCTATTGCCCGTACTTGTTATGTGTTTCTTTCACCGCTTTTGGGGAAGCCTCGGATCTCACCAATTCGATTTCCGATACTTCTCTAGTTCGACCTCTCGATCAACTTTCGAAACTGGCTTCTCTAAATTGTTCCGATCCCATACTGTATGAAGGACAGCCCCTACATTGTTCCACAGATTGTATAGCCCTTTTTTCACCAAAAATATACGTACCACAAACCCAAGGACGGCGAGAAACAGTATGTACAGGAATAAACACTTTGAGCTAATAAAAAGTATGGGCGCAGTTATAAATATTAGGGCAACGTAGATGCCTCTAGAAAAGGATCCAAATTCAAATTCTGCCTCCATTAGAGCCCCGCTTGATCAGGCACGTAATGCCTGTGGCAGCGGACGCAGGGTATGCGCGACCAGCGACCGGAAGGAGCGTACTGCCCACAATTGTTATGGGGCAACATCGGATCACTCACGAGACAAAGGCGTCGCAAAAACCATTTTCCCAATGCTACTACAGGCTTTTAGCCGTTCTGCCCGCCAGGTCCAGCAAAATACCAAGCGATTAGGCCAATAACCGGCAATATGAGCACTAATAAGACCCAAATAACTTTCTTTACAGTATCTGCAGAGCTTTGCACTATTTTCACGATCGCGTATATGTCCGCTATCAAGATAAGGGGTCCAATAATTCCTTCCATGTCTATAACCTCTCTAATACTTGTATGAATAATATCGTCATGACTTTACAACATGCCAGCAAGCTCAGACAAATTCTATATTCGTGAAATTTTTGATGCGCAAAATTGCATATATTGCCCTATAACGCTGCCGGCACAGGCGAGCGGAACGCAGTGTGCGGTGTGCCCGGCCTTGTCAAATCGCCTCTACTCACGGACCGCATACCGGCTTACCCTAGATAAAACGACAAAAGATACGAAGAAGAATAGTCCAATGTCACAGATAAACGACATTTTATTATAGCCAAGATCAGCCAATAGGAATTTGGCCCAAAGGGATAGCACCCAATAGAGAACGATACACATAACAATGGACGGTACGAAGCTAGTAGCCTGGGCAAGTGAGGCTCTTTTTCAAGCCACCATACTTATACGGAGAATTACACTCAGGACACCTCATGACACCTTATAACACTTCAAGCAGGGGCCGCCGTTAAGCGGTCCCGGCGCGAGGTGCTCCTGCTGCCTTGACTTGTTAGGAGTCATCTCTTGTCATCACTTACAGTTGATAGTTCCAACGTGTAGCGGGCAGTCTCACCTCGCCTTGCGGCGCTGCGAATGATGTAAACTTGAACCATGTATTCGCCTTCAGTAAGCAATGTTCCTTCAAACCGATTGCCCTCAGTCGAGCCGATAAACATTGCAGAGTCTTCACCGGGAAGCTTGCCGGGTGCGAAAATGTTGAAGTGGTTTCCCAAATTGTCTGATTGAAGGACAATAGACACAGACTGGCCGGTCGTGGCCTTCAAGGCATAGTTTACGGTCTCATACCCATTGATCGCGCTCGAGACTGATGTGCTCGTGGCTTCTGGGGTGAAGTCTATGCGTTCGGTACGAGCGTTCTGTGCTAGTAGCGATTTAGGCATCAGCACCACTAACGCAGCAACACACAAAATTACTCTAGTCATAATTCGGTTCCATTCTTGAGATCAACAATACAATATCGCGTCCCGGATCGACGTCGATAACATCTAACGCTTCAAGCAGGGGCCGCTGTTAAGCAGTCACGGCGCCGAGCGCCCTTGCTGACTTAACTTGTTATGGTGCATTACTCTGATCCTTTGGTCCGCTTTGCGCTGGAGCGGACACTCAATTCGACCATGGCAGCGGGACCAGCCAGCGAGCGAACTTTGCAATTGGCTTAGGTTTTGACAATATAAAACTTTCGTAGGTATCCCCTGTGCGATCCATCCATGAGTGATTGGCCAAAACGAATGCCAATTCGCGGCTATGCTCGCGCAAAGGTAATAAGTAAGCGGCGTAACCGAACCACGGAATCACCGCAATCAAGAATACTCCTAGAGAGTGCACACGCGCCCGCTCCACGTTCCCTCTGAGCGTTTCCAGTATTCTAGCCACAGCAACCCAAGTCACTCGCGCTATCGTTCCAAACGGCAGTGGGACTACGTCAAATGCAAATACAACACCAATGGTCAAATGCCCCGCCAGATTCTTGAGAACATATTTTGACTGATCCATTTGCTCGACCACATGTTGTTCAAGATGCTTGGCGTGAGCCGGTGTAATAGTACCCCCGTCACGGAGATCGTGGATCGTCGCTTCCAATTCTTCCAATGTGGGGAGCTTAACTTCTGGCTTGTCCATTCATTCAGGTCTTCTTTTGCAATGTCTGCTTCGAGTCGAAAGCAGGCTCTCGCCTGCACCATACCGATTCAAGCACAGGCGTGGAAACCGCGCAGCGATTTTTGCGTCCGTGTGCCTTGACTTGTTAGGAGGCACCACTCTGGCCCCCTATGGACAACGGTTTTGGCCGAACCACAAACCAGCTAGCCAACACCAGTCCACCAAACACAGTGTAGCAGGCGACAAAGACCCATGACGGTGCTTGATAATAGAGTAGCTGGCTCAACCAATGTGTCACGAAAGATCCATCGTAGACGCTTTTTCCTGCCTGCGTTCGCAGTTTCATTTCCCAGGTCGTAAGCGGACAAATGACACCGAACCAAGATTGCAAAACAACAACGCCAATTCCGGATAAATGCACTATACGGAACCACGGATTTTTCACCCACTGCCAGGATAGGAAGAAACCCGCGTAAACAAGTATTAATCCGACCACGACAAAGGCAACGAACAAAGCGTGTGTGACCAGTATTGCATCAGCAGCAAGAGAATATAGCGCACTGGATTCGATAGTGCCTCCTAATGCTTCAATCTGTGGCCAACAGCCTTGACTCGTTATGCTGCGGATTCAGCACTTGCATCCCAACCAGGAAATACGAGCACTGCTTGGTGGCACTTCAGCGCTCTGGCCAGAACCTTGGCACGCTCCGCCCCAAGATTTATTCGCTCTCGTTCGATGGCAGAGATTGTAGATTGGGGAATACCAGCCGCTTCCGCTAGGTGATTTTGGCTGAGCTCTTGTAGTTCACGCACAATGCGAACGGATTCTCCGGGAGATATCCGGACGCGGGATTTTGCCTTTCTGAACTCGCTCATTAGGATTCCCTCCTATAGTCGTGAGGAGTGACATCTACTACATAAACTTTCAGGCGATCTCCTTTAGTCTGATAAATCACCCGATACTGTTGATTAAGACGTGAAGATCGGTAGCCTCCCCAGTCGCCTCGAAGCGCCGCGTCTGTAAAGCCGCGGACGAGCCTCAGTCCAACAGGACCGGAAACCTCTACGACCTCCTTCCATTACTCGCAGCGCTTCTGGACTTCGATTGGCGCCTTGGCTAATTGCTTATCCAGTCCCCGATGTTCAAATATCGACCACATATTATAAATAGCATACATATCAAATTTAGTAGGTCAATGCTTAGGCTGCATACCGACTCAATAATGGGCTGGAGCACGCAGTGCGGAAGTCCAGCCGAAGGCGTAAATTGATCGATTTGTTAAGCATTGTACTCTGCCGACAAAATCGAATAAATTGCATGATTTACATATTTCGAATAGAGCCACTCACTTTGCCTTAACGTGGCTTCATAAGTGAAACCTAGCCGCTCAGGAATCCTCCGGCTCTTTGTGTTGCCTTCCGCACAACGTATTTCTATTTTATTGAGATTAAACTCACCAAATCCGATTCTTAGAAGCTCTTTGACAACCTGCATAACTACACCCTTACCAGTATATTTTTGAGCTAGCCAATAACCAATATATCCTATTCTGTGTTGCCTATTTATCTCATTAAATCCAGCCACACCACAAATAGCACCCTCGCTCAGAATTGCAAAATTGGGCGCACCGCCAGAAGAAGACACCTCAATTGTAGATTCAATAAATTTTGTTGTGTCGTCCACAGACTGTATTTGATCCAGCCACGGAAGCCACTCTTTCAAATATGCCCTGTTGGAATCCGTGAGGAGATACAGGTCTTGAGCATGATCGAGTTTCAACAGCTCCATTGTGATATTGGATTTCACTCGATAGTCCATTCTTAGTGATGCTTAACGCCTCAAGAAGCGCCGCCGGTTACGGCGTCCCGTTTACTTAACGTGTTATGTCTATTCTGTTGCATATAGGGTATTAAAATACAGTGCGCCACGTTTTACATAAACATTTACTGCCATATCGCGGTTGCAGTCTTTCAAACTAGAAATTACATAGCTGTCATTCTCTAACTTGATAGTGGCATGAGAAATTGCCTTAGCGTTGCTTTTCCCAAGAGTTTCACACTTCTGAACTATGCCGCTCATTATTCCTAATACTTCACCTTTCTTACCAATGCACAGCGCGGTGAAAAAACAGAGAAGTAGGACTGTACCTAAAATAGTCAATCGCATTATTTGCTCGATCCTGCCGTTTTCAATAAACGTAAGACATAACGCCTGCCGCAACGGCGCTGCAAGCGCTCGGCGGGTTTGGTGTCCGGCCCCGCATTGGCGCATTGCCGGTTCTTGTTACACGTTGATTTCATAGGTAAGCTCAATTTCATCACCGTGCATACCTCGAAACCCCCAGTTGCATGCAGGGCTTTCGTAAATGCATATTTCTAAATCCATGTGCGTGATGCCAACCTGTTCTTGTATTCTGTCAAACAGCAAACGAATCAGCCTTTTTTTTGTCTCTGAAGTACGACCCTCGATCATCGATATTTCTATGATTGTATAAGCCTCCGTCCTTCCTCCCGGCATCAGAAAGTCTTCCTTCGCCAAGGCAATGAATCGATGAGCGCGCTTATCTTTGGGCATGCCCAGTGCATCCATTACGCAGGAATGAATCACTTCGGACAGCTGTTCCTTCTTT